>NZ_CP024633.1:4200000-4500000 GCF_004924335.1 Mycobacteroides salmoniphilum
CTTGAGGCCCTCGTCCCACTGCTCACGGTTGCTGTTGATCGGCAGCGCGGCCAGCGTCCAGTGTTGTTCGTTCCACAACACCTCCGCCGTCTCGGTCGCCGTGTGGGCGAAGGTGACCATGCGCCGGTCGCAAGCCCTACGGGCGGCATCCAGGTTGGTGGAGTAGACCATGCGCGGGCCGATGGCGCCCAGCAGCCAGATATCGGATTCGCGGGGTTCCTGCATCACCTTGAGCCGCAGGTCCACCATGACATTGGTGCCCACCTTGCGGTGCAGCGCAATGATGGTCGCGACATCCTCCAGGTCGAAGACGTAGACGGCCTCGCCGCGGATCTGCCCGAGCACCACGTTGGCGGCCGCGGCCGCTCCCGCGCTCGACATCACGCCGCGGTTCCAGCGCTTGACGATCTCTTTGTCCTGCGACATGTAGTCGAAGCCGTGAGATCGCGCCCAGGCCTTCCGGCGGTGTCCGCGGCCGCGGCGGCGGCCGATATCGACGTACAGCAGCACGCCCGCACAGACGAAGCAAAGTGCGGACAGCGTGAACCAAAGTAGAGCCATCCGCGACAGCCTAACCGGTACCGGCCCAACTACCGCGCGGAGCGCTCGGATCGTGACCGAGAGTTACCGGTCCGTGATGGGCCGAACAGCGCCGCGAGTGTGCGCTCACGGGGAGATATCCGTCGAAATCTCGCAGTGAGCGCACACTCGCGGTTCCTGTTGAGGCGTCAGCCCAGGATGAGCGAGTCGCCGTCGGCGCTCACGTTCACCGGAACGACGTCGCCGTCGTGCACCTCACCGGCCAGCAGCTGCTTGGCCAGCTTGTCGCCGATCGCCTGTTGCACCAGGCGCCGCAACGGACGCGCCCCGTAGATCGGGTCGAATCCGCGCTGGGCCAGCCAATTCTTGGCGGGTCCGGACACCTCGAGTGTCAGCCGCCGCTGGGCCAGCCGCTTCTGCAGCTGTTCCAGCTGGATGTCGACGATCCGCACCAGCTCTTCGGGGTTGAGCGGCTCGAAGATGAGCACGTCGTCGAGCCGGTTGATGAACTCCGGCTTGAACTTGGCACGCACCGCGGCCATCACCTGCTCTTCGGAGCCACCGGCCCCCAGGTTTGACGTGAGGATCAAGATGGTGTTCCGGAAGTCCACCGTGCGTCCCTGACCGTCGGTGAGACGTCCCTCGTCGAGCACCTGCAGCAGCACGTCGAATACGTCCGGGTGCGCCTTCTCCACTTCGTCGAACAGCACCACTGTGTACGGGCGTCGCCGCACCGCCTCGGTCAGCTGACCGCCGGCGTCGTATCCGACGTATCCGGGCGGGGCACCGACAAGCCTTGCCACCGAGTGCTTTTCGCCGTACTCGGACATGTCGATGCGCACCATGGCGTGCTCGTCATCGAACAGGAAGTCCGCGAGGGCCTTGGCCAGCTCGGTCTTACCCACGCCGGTGGGCCCCAGGAACAGGAACGAACCGGTGGGCCGGTTGGGGTCGGCGACACCGGCCCGGGCACGGCGCACCGCATCCGAAACCGCCTCGACGGCCTTTGCCTGTCCGACGACCCGCGCCCCCAGCACGTCTTCCATGCGCAGCAGCTTGGCGGTCTCGCCCTCCAGGAGCCGCCCGGCCGGGATACCGGTCCAGGCCGACACCACGTCGGCGACATCGTCCGGTCCCACCTCTTCCTTGAGCATGACGCTTTCGCGCGCCTGGACTCCGGGAAGCGCGGCCTCTAGTTGCTTCTCCAGGTCGGGGATGCGCCCGTAGCGCAGCTCCGCGGCCTTACCCAGATCGCCGTCGCGCTCGGCGCGATCGGATTCACCCTTGAGGGTTTCCAACTGCTCCTTGAGATCGCGGACCACGTCGATGGCGTTCTTCTCGTTCTGCCAGCGAGCGGTGAGCTCCGCGAGACGCTCCTTTTTGTCAGCCAGCTCTTCACGCAGCTTCACCAGGCGTTGCTTGGAGGCCTCGTCGTCTTCCTTGGACAGCGCCATCTCTTCGATCTCGAGACGGCGCACGACGCGCTCGACCTGATCGATTTCGACAGGGCGCGAATCGATTTCCATCCGCAGACGGGACGCGGCCTCGTCGACCAGGTCGATGGCCTTGTCCGGCAGGAAGCGCGAGGTGATGTACCGGTCGGACAGGGTGGCGGCCGCCACCAGCGCGGAGTCGGTGATCCGCACGCCATGGTGGATCTCGTAGCGCTCCTTGATGCCGCGCAGAATGCCGACGGTGTCCTCCACCGAGGGCTCGCCCACCAGGACCTGCTGGAACCTGCGCTCCAGGGCAGCGTCCTTCTCGATGTACTTGCGGTACTCATCGAGAGTGGTGGCGCCGACCAACCGCAGCTCACCGCGGGCGAGCATGGGCTTGATCATGTTGCCGGCGTCCATCGCCGACTCGCCGGTCGCGCCCGCACCCACGATCGTGTGCAGCTCGTCGATGAACGTAACCAATTGTCCCGCAGAGTTCTTGATCTCATCCAGGACCGCCTTGAGGCGTTCCTCGAACTCGCCCCGGTACTTGGCGCCGGCGACCATCGAGCCTAGGTCCAGCGATACCACGGTCTTGCCGCGCAGGCTTTCGGGCACGTCGCCGGCGATGATGCGCTGCGCCAGTCCCTCGACGATGGCGGTCTTACCGACACCCGGCTCGCCGATCAACACCGGATTGTTCTTGGTCCGTCGACTGAGAACCTGCACGACGCGGCGGATCTCGGTATCACGACCGATGACCGGGTCGAGTTTGCCCTCGCGGGCCAGAGCAGTCAGGTCGGTGGAGTACTTCTCCAAGGCCTGGAATGTCGCTTCGGGCTCGGCGCTGGTCACCCGCCCGCTCCCGCGCACCTGCACAAAGGCATCGCGCAGCGCGTTCGGCGTGGCGCCGTTGTTGGCGAGCAACTTGGCGATATCGGAGTCACCGCTAGCCAGGCCCACGAGCAGGTGCTCGGTGGATACGTAGTCGTCGTTGAGCTCGGTGGCGAGCTGCTGTGCCGTGGTGATCGCAGCGATGGAGTCACGCGAGAGCTGCGGGTTGGCGCTGGCGTTGCTGACCTGGGGTAGCCGGTCGGCAATGGCCTGCGCCTCGTTGCGCACGGTCGCTGAGTCGACGCCCACAGCCTGCAGCAGTGGCGCGGCGATGCCATCGGTCTGGCTCAGCAGCGCCACCAGCAGGTGTGCGGGACGGATTTCAGGATTGCCCGCTGTGGTCGCTGCCTGGAGGGCAGCTGTCAGCGCGGCCTGGGTTTTGGTGGTCGGATTGAACGAGTCCACAACACCTCCGTTGGGTTGAGAGAAATGCTTGTCAGTAGTTCCAACGTCGTCAGCCTTGAGTCTGTTCCGCTCAACTTTGAGAATTTTCGCGGTGCTGTGTCTAGCTCATCACACCTACGGGCACTCTGAACTAAATCCGGAATCACACGCGGTGGCCGCGACCCTCCAGCAGCTCGCCGACTCGCGACAACACCGGAAGGACCCCGCCGCGCAGAACCGATCGGAGCTGGCGATTAAGGGGGGACTGGGGATCGAATCCACTCAAGGTGAACCACAGCTGGGTGCCACCAATCCGGGGAATCAGTCGCCACGTCATGCGCAGAGCGGTGATTCCGCCCAGGATCGGGATCGTGAAGGTGGACACGATGAGCTCGGGCTCACGCACCTGCAGAAATTCCATATCCACCCTTCCGGCGAATCCCAGAAGCGGAATCGGATAGGTGGTTATGGACAGCCGGCCACCGGTTTCCACCGACACCACATCGTGGTCGTTCACCAGGTCGCCGACAAACTCCTTCGAGGTAATGACCTGCCACACAGTGCGCGATGAGTGGCGATAGAACTCGCCCAGGCTGAATGCCGTCGCGTCATCGGGCGGGGGATCCTCACCCGGCTCCGGAACAATCAACAGCTCTTCGATGCGCGACATGACCAATGCCCAGATATCCCGAACCAGAACGCGAAGGCGCCCGTGAGCTGGATTGGCGAGGTCAAATCCACTGTGCACAACCAGTAATCGCGTCCCTCCCGGCTCGGGATGGAGCGTCCACGTGACGCGCAAATCCCAGGAGTCCTCCGGCGTGGAGAATCGATAGACCATGCGTTCACCAGGCACGACGTCGGTGAACTCGCACTCACCGCGCCCGCCGAAATTCACCTCCGGCATCGGGAAGGTGGTGAACGTGAAGGACTTACCGGCCGCCACCGAGTCCTCGCCGATGTCGGTGGTCCAATCAGAGATCGAGGCGGCCGACGTGATGACGCGCCACACCTGCTCGGCCGGATACGGGAAGAACTGCCCAACCGTCACCGATGTCAGGTCGTCCCGCGACGCGGTCATACCCCTGAGATACCGCAGATACGTGATCTGCGTGGGCGATCAGGCGGATACATCAGTGACCAGACAGTGCGGAGGCCAATCCCGGCGGGACGGCGCACTGTCGATACATCGCCCGAGCTTGCCCATCGTTCCGGGCCAGCCACGCTCGGAAATCATCCGATAGATGCGCGAGGCGGAATCGCTCATATCGAACCCGTCGTGACGCAACGTGACCATGGTGCCGCCGGGAACCTCGTGCAGTGTCCACGTCACCGTCCACTCCGTCTGCTTCGACGACTTCATATCCCACCAGCGGATCGACAGCACCCTACTTGGGGTAGCCGCGAGCACCTCACAGGACAGCGCGCCCGAGAAGTCGGCCATGGGCAAGGGAAACGCATTGAAACGGAACCTGGTGCCCACCTGCGGCCGAAATCCAATCGGATCCATCAACCATTCCTCCATGGCATCGGGACACGCCATCACGGCCCACACTCGCGCGGGCGGATGCGGATAGAACTGATCCAGGATGATGGTGGCGATGTCGTTCACGTCGTCGGGCACAGCACTCTCCAGATTGATTGGGTTATCTTTCATACCCCATCAATCTGGGTCACCGCCGTGTTCTCATCTGTTAGCCAGGCAAACTCGGGCCGGAGGAGGGTTCGATGGCGCCGCCATCGGTGGGGATAGCCGCTGCACGATCGATGAGACGCCCGAACTTGGTCATCGCAGTCGGCCAGAATCGATCAGAGAGGGCCGCCATCCGCCGCACAGCAAGGTCATCACTACTGAATGCCGGCCGGCTCAAAACCACCCTGGTTCCGTTCGGCACCGCGCTCAGTGTCCATGAGGTTCGCCAGGCCACGGGGGCGGGAACTTTCGTGTCCCACCACAAAATCGCCAGCATTTCGTTCGGCGTAGCCACCAAGACCTCACAGGCGATGTTCCCGGAATAGTTGGCAATCGGCACCGGAAGATCCATGAGCCGGTACCGCGTACCCGCCACCGGACGGAACCCGACCTGTTCGACGAACCAATCCCCCATGACATCGGGGTCGACCAAGACACTCCACACCCGTTCGGGCGAGTGTGGGTAGAAGAAATCGGCGACAACGTCCGTCGGATCGGGTAAATCGCCCACAGCGCTCGCTCCAATGTCGGTGGTGACACCTTTGTACTCCACGGAGCTGGCGAGCGCCCAATTGAATCGATTAGCTAAGCAAACCTAATTCGGAAGCATCGGCCGTAAGGTGCCGGTCGACGGTCGGAGCCAAGATGGCGACCAGCTGCTCCCTGGTGAGCGCAACCAGCGGACCGATCTTGAGGGCGTATCGCAGGAGCGCCAGCACGTAGTTCTGCATGAACTCGCAAAACGCGCGATGCGCGTCGTCGTTGGTCGTTGCGGACTGCTTGCATCCGAACGGGAACCCGGAGCTGATCTAGCTCCACCCGAGGTGCCGACACGAATTTCGTGATTCCCCGTACACCTGCACCAACCGATACCGGCAAACACCACAACCGCGCACTCCACCGGTCCTGTAGTCGCAAAAGCGTGCAGAGTCGGCGATTCCCAGCACATGATTGCTGCGGTGCGGAACTGCTCTCTTTTCGATCTGACCTCACGCAGTCCCAGACGGGCCGGGAACTTCCCTCCTAGACTGGCGTCTCGGTAGGCAGGACCCCGGAAAGGTGAGGCAACGGAAGCTCGTGGGCCTTGAGGACGTCGAAGCGCTGCACGACTTGGTCGGTGGGGTCGAGCTATCGGGAGACAAACTTGTCAGAAGTTTCTATAGCCGCTGGTTCGCCACCGACCCCACCGTCGGCGATCTCTTTCCCGCCGACATGTCATCGCAACGCGCGCATTTCCGTCAGGCACTGCAGTTCGTACTCTGGGAGATGGCGGCGTACCGCACCGAAGGCCTGGTCAACTTCCTGGCCCAGTTAGGTCGCGACCATCGGAAGTTCGGGGCCACCGACAGCCAATACGGCACCATGCGCCAGGCCCTGCTCGACACCACACGCGAGGTGTTGCAACCAATTTGGGACCAGCGGATGGAGGCCACCGCCACCGAGGTCTACACGGTGATGATCGAGGTGATGCGCAGCGCCGCGGCCTCGGATAGCGGCCAGCCTTGGTGGGACGGGAAGGTCATCGAATACCACCGAACCTCAAGAGATCTCGCCTTGATCAGGCTAAAACTCAACGCGCCGATGAACTACCACTGCGGGCAGTACGTCCATGTACAGGTGCCGCAGAGTCCGCGGAACTGGCGCTATCTCAGCTTGGCTATTCCACCAGACCCCGAGGGATACATCGAATTTCACGTCAAGGCCGTACCCGGCGGACTTGTCAGCGGCGATATGGTCAACAAGACGAAGGTGGGCGACACCTGGCGGATTTCGCCGCCGCTCGGCGCACTGTCGGTGAACCGTGACGGTGGAGACGTGCTGATGGTGGCGGGCAGCACCGGTATCGCACCGCTGCGGTGCCTCATCATGGAGCTGTCCCAGTGGGCCGAGAATCCACGGGTTCACCTGTTTTATGGGGCACGCTATCCGCAGGAACTCTATGACCTGTGGACGCTGTGGCACATCGCCTCGACGAATCCGTGGCTGTCGGTCACACCAGTCACCGAGTACTCACGAAACCCGGACTGGGCCAACGAATACCACGATCCGACACCGCCCCGCGGTCTCCATGTCCGCCAGACGGGGCTGCTCTCCGAGGTAGTGACCGCCTATGGAGGTTGGGGTGATCGCCAGATTCTGCTCGGCGGCTCGGCATCGATGATCCAGGCCACCAAGGAGGCACTGGTCTCAAAGGGGGCCGATGCCTCCAGAATTCAGCACGACCCGGTCTAGCGTTGCCGACGCGGCTGCCAGACGACCACAGCCGTGCTCTTCGGAATGATCGCGACCTCGCGACCTGATGTCGCCGCGCGCAGCTGGGCTACCTCGGCCGCCAATTCGGACACCTTGGCCTGCAGGGCCTCTACCTGGTTGGCCAGTTCGATAACCCGCTTGATACCAGCGAGATTGACGCCCTCGTCCTGTGACAGGCGCTGCACTTCGCGCAGCAGATCCACATCACGCTGCGAGTAGCGCCGACCGCCACCACTCGTGCGCTCGGGGCTGACCAGCCCAAGCCGGTCGTAGGTGCGCAGCGTCTGCGCGTGCATTCCGGCAAGCTCGGCGGCCACGGAGATCAGGAAGGTGCGAGCACCCCGCTCGGGCTGGCGGCGGGACGTCATCGCGCACCCGCCCAGCCGGCCCGCGGATCGAATCCGCTCGCTTTCTCGGCCACCTGGTAACGCTGCAATGCCTCCAGGGCACTGTCTTCCAGCTTCGAGGGCACCGCGACCTTGACAGTGACCAGCAGATCGCCGTTACCGCCCGCACGCTTGGGGATACCGCGACCACGCACCCGCAGGATGCGCCCGTCGGAGGTGCCCGCAGGCACCTTCACCCCGACACGGCCTTCCAATGTGGGGACGGAAACCGTGGCACCCAAAGCCAATTCGGTGAAACTCACCGGAACGGTGAGGGTCAGATCATCCCCATCGCGGGTGAAAACCTTGTCGGGCCGCACATGCACGGTGACGTACAGGTCGCCGGAAGGAGCGCCGCGCAGACCGGCCTCACCCTGTCCGGCCAGCCGAATACGTTGTCCGTCGTCGACTCCCGGCGGAATCCGCACGGTGATGGTGCGGGTTCGGGTGGTCACCCCGGTGCCCTGGCAGTCCGTGCAGGGGTTCTCGATGATCGAGCCCGTGCCGCGGCAATCGGCGCATGGTTCGGAGAACCCGAAGGCACCCTGGTTGCGATTGATGACTCCGCTGCCGTTGCACGCGCCGCAGACCTTCGGGCTGGTGCCGGGGCGAGCACCGCTGCCGTGGCAGGTGGTGCATGGCGCCGGACTGGTGAGCCGCAGCGGAACCGACACGCCCTTGCACGCCTCGACGAAGTCGAGCTGGGTTTCGGTCTCCAGATCGTTTCCGCGGCGCGGACGACTGGCACGCGGCTGCGCACGCTGGCCGAACAGGCCACCGAACAAGTCTCCGATTCCGCCTCCACCGGAGGTGTCGGCATTGCCGAAGAGGTCATTCAGGTTGAACTCGGCGCTGTTGTTGCTGCCACCGCCAAATCCACCGCCACTGCCAAATCCGTTGTCGCCAAATCGCCGTCCGTACCCGCCACCGGCGAAGAGCCGACGGGTCTCGTCGTACTCCTTGCGCTTGGCCGTGTCCGACAGCACATCCTTGGCCTCGCTGACGGCCTTGTACCGATCTTCGGCGGCCTGGTTACCCGGGTTGCGGTCCGGGTGATTCTCGGCCAGCAGCTTGCGCGCGGCCTTCTTGATCTCGTCTTGGGTCGCGGTGGAGGAGATGCCGAGCTCCTTGTAGAAGTCTTTCTCGACCCATTCACGTTGCGTCACCCGACATCACCTCCTTCGCGTCCATCGGGTCGTGCTGTGCAGTTCTTACTCTGATTCTGTCTTGGATTGCGTTTCGGCACCCGCTGTTTCGGGCTGATCCTGCGCCGTGTCGCCGCTTTCCGGCGTGGCCGGATCTTTCGGGCTGCCGTCGGTCACCACGACCATCGCGGTCCGGAGTACCCGATCGCCCATCTGATAGCCCTTGCGCAGCACCGCGGCCAGTACGGGGTGGCCATCCTGGCCATCGTGCTGAACCGCCTCGTGTAACGAGGGATCGAAGTCGTCCCCCTCGGCACCGAATGTCACCAACCCCAGCCCTTCAAAAGCTGCGGTCAGCTTGTCCGAAACACTGCGCAGCGGACCTGATTCCAGGTCGCCATGCTCCCGAGCGCGGTCGAGGTCATCGAGCACGCCCAGCAGCTGAGTGACCACGGATGCCTTGGCCGAATCGATGACGGCCTGCCGGTCCCGTTCCACCCGCTTGCGGTAGTTGGCGAAGTCGGCGTGCGCACGCTGCAGGTCGGCCGTCAGTTCGGCCACCTTGGCATCCACATCCGATTCGCCCTCGGAGGCCGCGGCCCCGGGTGCCGAAGCACCCGGTTCCGCTGTGGCAGCCTGCTTTTCGGGGTTGGATGTCGCCGACCCCGCGGCTCCGGCCACCTTTGCCTCCTCGCGAACCGCGCCGGTGTTGGGATCGATCCGGCGCTTATCGGTAACGGTCACCGGTTCGCGTTCGTCATCCCGATCTTGCCCACCTGACGGGGTCACTTGCTGTCCTTCTCCTCGTCAACTACCTCGGCGTCCACGACATCACTGTCGGCGGAGCCTGCGCCACCTTCGGCACCGGCGCCCTCGGCCTGAGCCTTCGCGGCCGCGGATTCGTAGATGGCCTGACCCAGCGCCTGTGACTGCTCGCCGAGCTTCTCCATGGCCTCCTTGATGGCGCCGATATCGGTGCCTTCCAGTGCCTTCTTGGCATCGGCGATGGCGTCGTCGACCTTGGCGAGGGTCTCGTCGGAGACAACCTTCTCGGCGCCTTCGGCGGGCTCACGCTGCTCCTTGACGAACTTCTCCGTCTGGTAGACCAGCGACTCGGCCTGATTGCGGACGTCCGCCTCTTCGCGACGCTTCTTGTCCTCGTCGGCGTGCGCCTCGGCGTCCTTGATCATCCGGTCGATCTCCTCCTTGGAAAGGCCGGAGCCCTCCTGGATCTTGATCGTGTTCTCCTTGCCGGTGCCCTTGTCCTTCGCGGTCACGTGCACGATGCCGTTGGCATCGATGTCGAAGGTGACCTCGATCTGCGGCACACCGCGCGGGGCCGGCGGGATGCCGGTCAGCTCGAAGGAGCCCAGGAGCTTGTTGTGCGAAGCAATTTCGCGCTCACCCTGGTACACCTGGATCTGCACCGACGGCTGGTTGTCGTCCGCCGTGGTGAAGGTCTCGGACCGCTTGGTGGGGATGGTGGTGTTGCGCTCGATCAGCTTGGTCATCACGCCGCCCTTGGTCTCGATACCGAGGGACAGCGGGGTGACATCCAGCAGCAGAACGTCTTTCACCTCGCCCTTGAGCACACCGGCCTGCAGCGCGGCACCCACGGCGACAACCTCATCGGGGTTGACGCCCTTGTTGGGCTCCTTGCCGCCGGTCAGTTCCTTGACCAGATCGGTGACCGCGGGCATGCGGGTGGAACCACCCACCAGCACCACGTGGTCGATATCGGCCACGGAAACGCCCGCGTCCTTGATGACCGACTGGAACGGCTTGCGAGTGCGGTCCAGCAGATCCTGAGTGATCTTCTGGAACTCCGCACGCGTCAGCTGCTCGTCGAGGAACAACGGGTTCTTGTCCGCGTCCACCGTGATGTACGGCAGGTTGATCGAGGTGCTCTGCGAGCTGGACAGCTCAATCTTCGCCTTCTCGGCAGCCTCACGCAGACGCTGCATGGCCATCTTGTCCTTGGTCAGGTCGATACCGGCGCTGGCCTTGAACTTGTCGACGAGCCAGGTCACGATGCGCTCATCCCAGTCGTCACCACCGAGGTGGTTGTCACCGGAGGTCGCCCGCACCTCGACGACACCGTCGCCGATTTCCAGCAGCGACACGTCGAAGGTGCCACCACCGAGGTCGAAGACCAGGATGGTCTGTTCCTTCTCGCCCTTATCCAGGCCATAGGCCAGCGCGGCCGCGGTCGGCTCGTTGACGATGCGCAGCACGTTCAAACCGGCGATCTGGCCGGCTTCCTTGGTGGCCTGACGCTGGGCGTCGTTGAAGTACGCCGGCACGGTGATGACCGCGTCAACGATGTCCTCACCCAGGTACGCCTCCGCGTCGCGCTTCAGCTTCTGCAGCGTGCGGGCGCTGATCTCCTGGGGGTTGTAGTTCTTTCCGTCGATTTCAACGGACCAATCGGTGCCCATATGCCGCTTGACCGAACGAATGGTCCGGTCGACGTTAGTCACCGCCTGGTTCTTGGCAGGCTGCCCGACCAGCACCTCGCCATTGCGCGCGAACGCAACGACAGACGGGGTGGTACGAGAGCCTTCCGAGTTCGCGACAACTACCGGGTCGCCGCCTTCGAGGACGGCGACAACGGAGTTGGTGGTCCCGAGGTCGATTCCGACCGCACGAGCCATAGTTCATTCCTCCTGTTTGTTACCTCATTGCCTTCAGTGAGATCCACTCAAGTTTGCCTTGCCCAGATCTTTTCGTCAAGCCATAGTTGAGCCTACATGACTCAAGTTCGACATACAGCTCAACGGGTCACTGCGCGTATTTGTTCCCACGGCTCCGAGCTGGGGTTTTGGTCACCCCGCCGCAGCCGATTCTCTGGCCCCGCGGCATGCGCGGGCGCAGACTAAAGCCATGGACACCGCCGTCGATGAGATCGCAGAGGGGCGTCTTCCGGTTCTCGACCTGGATCCCGGATATCACCGAGCACGGCTTCACCTTCAACCAGTTTCTGCTCACCGGCGACCAACCGTTCCTCTTTCACACCGGCCAGAAATTCCTCTATCCGAACGTCTCCCAGGCCGTGTCACGCGTCATTGCGCTGGAGTCACTGCGCTGGATCTCGTTCGGTCATGTCGAGGCAGACGAATGCGGCTCGACGAACCAGTTCCTCGCCGCGGCCCCGCACGCCGAGGTCATCCATAGTCCGTTGGCATGCATGCTCTCGCTCAACGACATGTGCGACCGGCCACCCGTCGCCGTGAGTGAGGAGGCGCATGACATCGGCGGGCACCGTCTGAGGTTCCTTGCCACTCCGCATATCCCCCACAACTGGGAGGCCGGGCTCTGGTTCGACGACATCACCGCGACGCTGTTCTGCGGAGACCTGTTCACCCACACCGGGCAGGGCCCGGCGCTCACCGCATCCGACTGCGTGGCGCCGGCCCTGGCGGCCGAGGGGGTCTTCCACGCGACCGGCCTGACCACCACGCTGACGCCGACGCTTGATCAGCTCGCCGACCTCGGGCCGACCACGCTCGCCATCATGCACGGATCGTCGTACGCGGGCGACGGGGCCGCGCAGCTGCGCTCACTGCGGGACGGATACGCAGAACTCGCGGAGCGCGGGTAGCTCAGCGTCCTCTTCTGACGGCATACGAACTCAGCGCCGCGACAACCACAATCAGCGCGATGCCACCCACCAGCGGCCATATCCCGATGTCGTCGACCACACTCACCAGCCAGGTCTGCACCTCGCTCGCCGCACTGATCACCGGATCGTCGGCGCTCCCGTCGCCGAAGTTGAGCCGGATCTCGTAGTAGCCGTAATAGGTGACGTACAGGCCGGTCAGCAGCACGATCACCCCGGCGATGCGTCCCACATAGGGCAAGACCGTCCGCATCGTGGTCTGTACCGAATTTCCCAGCAACGCAACGGCTAATGCCGCGACACCGACGGTCACCGCCATACCCGCACCGTAGGCGATGAAGGCCAGCACCCCTGAGACGATGGACCCCTGTTTGAAGGTGGTGCTGATGACTGCCAGGAACGGCCCCACGGTGCAGGACAGCGATGCCACCGCGTAGGTGAGCCCATAGCCGTACATCGAGAGCAGTGAGGCTGTCGGCGTCCCGCCGGAGACCCCGGGCAGCACAACGGTGAGCTCACGCCCGGATAACAACCAGATCGACAGCGCCACAAGCGCAATACCGATTACCACAGTCGCGAAGGGCATGTACCGACCGGCCGACGCGATCACCGGCGAGATGACAAGCCCAAAAATCCCGAACACCGTCAGGAACCCAGCGGCCATCGCCACGGTCGCGGCCGCCGCCCGGGCGACCGCCGTCAGCCTCGACGTCGTGCCATCGCTACCGGCGATCACCAGTCCGAGATAACCCGGGAGAAACGCGAAGCCGCACGGATTGAGCGCGGCCACCAGCCCGGCTCCCAATGCGAAAGTGAGTGCTGCAGTATCAATCACGTCAGTACCGCAGCGTCAGCGCAGCTGCCCGATTCTCTTGTCGAGATCTGGCCCCGATAGCGGGCTCTTGACCACCTCGGCCGTGCCTTCAGATCCCAGGAACGCGAAGGCCGGCTGGTGGGTGACGTCGTACAGTGCCCACACCTTGGCGTCGGTGTCTGCCAGCTGAACAAAGGTGAGGCCGTACTTGGTCACGAAATCGCGCATCGCGGACACCTGGTCTTGGGCGGCCACTCCCACAAAGGTGACATCCGGATGCGCGATGGCTGCCTTCTGTAGATCGGGGGCTTCCTTCTGACACGTCGGGCACCATGGCGCCCAGAACCACAGCACCGCCTTCTTTCCGGTAAGGCTGCTGCCGGCGAAGTCGGCCCCGTCGATGGTCTTGGCATTGAAGTTCAGCAATCGCGAGGATGGGGCCTGCGAGCTACCGGAGGACGTCTCATTTTTCTCGGCTCCGGAACAGCCGGCCAGCCCCACACCTAGAGCCAGAGCCAATACGGCCATGGCCGAAAACGCAACGCGTGATATCACTTTCCCTCTTCTCACCGCATACTCGTCAACTCACGCAGATCCTGTCCACCACCGTAACGATCCGTGCAAGTCGCCGGCGCCCGGGGATGGGACCTTACGTACGCTGGCGGTCATGGACTTCCGGGTATTCGTTGAACCGCAGCAGGGCGCCACCTACTCCGATCAGCTGCGCGTGGCACAAGCCGCCGAACAGCTGGGGTTCACCGCGTTCTTCCGGTCCGATCACTACCTGGCGATGGGCGGTGCCGACGGGCTGCCCGGCCCCACCGACGCCTGGGTGACACTCGGGGCCATCGCCCGGGAGACGACCGCCGTCCGGCTGGGCACCCTGGTCACGTCGGCCACCTTCCGGCATCCCGGACCACTAGCCATCACGGTCGCGCAGGTCGACGAGATGAGTAGCGGCAGAGTCGATTTAGGTCTTGGTGCGGGGTGGTTCAGCGAGGAGCACGAGGCGTACGCGATTCCCTTCCCGCCGTTGGGTGAACGGTTTGACCGCCTCGAAGAACAGCTCGACATTCTCACCGGACTGTGGACCACCCCCACCGGCGACACCTACTCCTATACCGGCAAGCACTACACGGTGACCGACTCCCCCGCGCTGCCCAAGCCCGTGCAGGAGCCGCATCCACCCATCGTCATCGGCGGTCTCGGCGTCAAACGCACTCCGGCTCTCGCCGCTCGATTCGCCGCCGAGTTCAACCTGCCATTTCAACCCGTCGACGTCATCACCGATCGGTACGCACGCGTGGCACAGGCGGTGGAAGCCGCTGGACGGCCAGCGGATTCGATGATCTACTCGGCGGCCTTCGCGGTCTGCATCGGCGATACAGATGCCGATGTCGCCCGCCGCGCGGCGAACGCGCGCCGCGAGGTGGACGAGATCACCGAGAACAGTCCCCTCGCGGGCACGCCCGACGCAGTGGTGGACAAGCTGGGCGCCTACGTGGACGCCGGTGTCCAGCGGGTCTATGTCCAGCTGCTGGATATGCAGGATCTTGATCAACTGGAGTTCTTCGCCTCCACGGTGATCACGCAATTCGGCTGACTTTCTGGGTTAGGCTCCGCACCTGATGAGTGAGCACCAGACACCGAACGCTCCCGATGACGACGAGAGCTACTTCTCGGGGTTGATCGAGGAGAGCGAGAAGCCGACACCCTGGTACCGGACCGGACCGGCAATCGTGGGCACCATTGCCGCGATCATTGCCATCGTCGCGGTGCTCATGACGATCGTGTTGTCCACGGATAAGCGTGTGGTCAACGACAACACGCCGTTGACGTCGACACCGAGCACCACCACCACCACAGAGCCTTCACCTGAATCGTCGTCGACCACCACCGCGACCACGACCACGACCACGACCATCGAATCGACGCAAGAGCCGGTGCCGCCCGCGCCGACCTCCGAGCCGACGTACTACGACACTCCGACCTCGACGACGTACCAGTGGCAGGCACCCGCGATCCCCTCACCGCCAGCTATTCCGCCGATTCCGCAGATCCCACAAATCCCGCCTATTCCACAGATCCCGCAAATCCCGGGCCTCTAAGGGAGTTGGGTTACGCTCCGGATCATGTCCTACCCGGAGCCGCCAGAAGACCCGACGATGTACAACGAGCAGTACCACGATCAGGGACCTGATGGGCCCAACCCCTGGTACAAGCAGCCGGCCGTGCTCATTGCCCTGGCAGGAGCGGCGGTGGCGGTCATTGCGGTGATCATCGCCTTCGTGATTACCCGAAGCGACAAGCCTGCCCCCGCCGGGAGCACCACCTCGGTGACATCCTCGACGCCCAGCAGTTCGGCACCGGCCAACTCCGGCGGCCACGAGGGACATGGCGGCTCCGGTAGCACCACCGGCGGCAACTCCACGGTGACCGAGACCGTCTCCGAATCGCCGAGTCAGAGCGCCGAAACGACGACCACTGCGCCGACGACCACGACCACGGATACGACAACCACCACGACCACTCAGCCGACGACTACCACGACGACGGCCCCGCCGACCACCACGACCGGACGCTCAGTGGTGATCCCGATTCCCGGCGGCGGCAACGTCCAGGTGCCTGTTGGCGGTCAGTGAGCCATCCGGATTCCCGGCGGACCTGTGACGCCCTGACGGGTCCTGCCGGGTTTTTCGGGGGAAGCCTCGTTCCATAGGTGACCTGCCGCGCATAGCGCAATCACGAACGACAGCACACCGATCGGAATAGCCCAGATGCGCCGCGTATCGAGCTTGGCCGCGCACTGGTCGTGGTAATTCGTCGACTGGTTCGCGGCGGAACTGATCTTGTCCAGCTCCGCCGAGCGGGTAAGTCGGGGGCCAACTGGCATACCGCAGGTCACCGACTGCGATCCGCCGCCCGTATCGACCTGAATCGACACCGGTGTCAACAACACAGCCATCGCAATGATCGTCGCGATACCGCATACGCCTGAAAGGACTCCGCGTCCGTGCATACCCCGGACGCTACGCCGTCAAGGGCACGCGTTGATGGTGATTCGGTATCCGAAGCGACAAAAATTGAACGCAAATTTCAGCAGGCGGTGCTCTTGGCGGTCCGGCAGATCGGTGCTGCCACATTTCGCAGAACCTGCTGGTCGTCGGCGTCTACCCAGGGCGAACCGACGGCACCGGTGATGGCGTTTGTCACGGTCAGTTCGGCCACCGTCCCGGTGCCCGGCGGCTCCACGACGTATAGCCGGTACTGAGGTTGCTTGCCGCCCTGCGCCGGCAGGCTCACGGTGGCCGCATGCCCGTTGGGTAGGTCGGCCACCGTGACCTGAGCACCGATGGCGTTGAAGCAATGATCCAGCCTGGCGCGTAGGGACCGATAGACGGTCGAGGCGTACTGATCGGTCACCGAGGTGTCGCCGGGCCAGTGCGCGATCACCTGCACCGCCGTCCACCCGGACTCGTCCGAGCTCACCGACGACGACGCCGATTCGGGCGATTGCGGCAGACTCTCTCCCAGCGAGAAGCAGATATTCGCCGACCAGAAGGCCGGGCGGTCGACCGAGGTTGCGTTGCGCGCCAAGGGAGCCCAGTGTGAGACGTGGTCCATGGGAATGTCCCGCGGGTTGGTCCACACGGTGTCGGGCAAGGGCTTTGGATCCGCCGCCGCCGGAACCGCATTCCCCACGCAGGCAATCACGGCCATCGCCGAAACTGCCCGCAGCCACCCGCGCATCGTCACACGAAATCCCGCCTTAGCAGGAGCCCTTGCACAACGGCTGGGCGAGCGCACGCAAGACCGTCGCATCATCGACGGGCTTCCACGGCGAGGGCTCGCGGCCCGTGCGGGGCACCGTGACCGCAAGCTCCGAAACGGTGCCCGACTCCGGCGGAACCACGTTGTAGATGTGCACCTCGCTGGTGGGGTTGTCGCGCTCCTTGCCTACCAGCAGAGTCGCCGCAAAGCCGTACCACGAAGGCGCAGGGCGCAAGTCGACGCTGATGACGTCACCGACTCCCGGGCAGTAGTTGAGCTGAGACCGAATAGCGCTCTGGAAGGCCGAGGCTCCATCGGTGTTTCCTTCGGGCCACTGCCCCGCCGCCTGCACCACGGACGCCGCGGTGCCGGACGCGGCCTGCGTGGCAATGGCTGAGGCCGGCGGCAGCACGTCCGCCGACGTGGTGCCACAGAGCCGCATGCTGAGGAAGGAAGCCCGGCCCGTTGCGGTCGGGTTGGCCGCTGACCAGTGGTATTCGCCGTTCATGGGAATCTCGCCGGGGCTGATCCACACACTGGCGGGCACGGGCCTGGATGCGGGCCCGGCCGGATTAGGGGTGGGATCGGCCGCTGCCGTCGCCGTGCTGAATCCGGCCGCGAGGACCCCGGTCGCGGCCAACAGACGCATCATCATGTGCTCAGTATGCCGGGCGCTCGTGCGTAGACAACTGGGTGAGTATGCCTTCGGCACTGCGGACCGCGGCCAAACACAGCCGGCTGGTGAACGGATCATTGAGCGGATACGCGGCCCGCGCCCGCCAGCGTCCCACCGCATCGAGGGCCGCACGCCGCGGATCCGGGCGCGTCTCGTCCAGACCCAATCGGGCAGCGGCATCCGTGCCGGACGCCCCCAGCAGCCTGCGAATGAGCACCGTCTCGTGTTCGGTGAGCGTGGTGGTCCGCGAGGAGAGCTCCGCCAGCAGCCGCAGCTCGTCGAAGGCGTGCGTGTCGGCGAGCAGCGGATCGATGTCCTCGATGACCTGGCGCCCGCCCTGGACCGGATGAGCGGTCAGTACCTGTCGAGCCGACAGCAGTGCGGTATGCGACTTGAGGATGCCCGCGCGCTGACCGAACCGATTCGCGATGATGTTGTACAGCTCCACCAGGCCGCTACGTTCGAGAAGTTCCTCGGCCAGCCCGGTCGCGGTGATCTCGGACGCGCCTCCGACCCGAATGACAGCCACCGCGATCCGGATACCGAACATGCCAAACCGATGCAGCAGCGCGGCCCGCGTCTGCGCATCGACCGGCAGTGAATCATCTTCACGCACAAACCTGTCCACCGACAGGAGGGCCTTGGCCAGCATCTGCGGATCCACTTCGGCCAGCTTCTGCAGCGCGAGGAACTCCGCCTGTCGCAGGGTGCGCGCGGTCAGCGCCAGCAGTCCCGCAACCGGCACAACGGCCTGACAGATCCCGGTGCGTTCCATCTCTCCGGCGAACCGGGCGGCCACCTCGCGCGCGGACAACATCGCATCGAGCCGCCCTACCCCAATCTCGTCGGCCCGCGAAACCACGCCGACCACCCCGACAGCTCCCCCACGCTCTCCACCGACCAGCTTGCCGATCTGGGTCAGCAGCCCGATATCGGCGGCGTTCAGGCTGCGCAGCAGAAAGATCACCGCATCGACCCGTGGCACACCGTCTTCGGGTACCAACAGCGCCAGGCTGCGTTCGGAGACATCGGTGGACAGCGACGATGTCCCCGGGGTGTCGATGAGAGTTATCTCATTCAATTCCGGTGCGGGCCAATGGACATCAAGGTCGGCCACCGAGGCCGGGTCGAGCCGGTCAAGCACGAAGGAAAGGCCCCCATCACGACGAATCGGAATGTCCTGGCGTGCGCCGCTGAACAGATTGGCAGTGACCTGCGGGACGGCGCCGTGGCGAAACCACGCCACGATTCGGGTGGCCTCCGTGGCATCCGTGGGTGCGATGTCTTCTCCGACAAGCGCATTGACCAGCGTAGATTTACCGGCGTTGAGGGTTCCCGCGATGGCGACCCGGAGCGGCTCGTCGAGCCTGGCCGCGATGCGCTTGAGTTCCTCATGCGGCTCGGCCACCCGCGCGTACCGCGGATCGCCCTGATAGGCGCGCATCGCGTCACCGATGATGACGCGAGCCAGATCAATGCTGCTCATGTGGACGGCCGCAGCCCTTCCAGTCCCTCAAGATGGGTACTGACCTGGCGAAGGATATGCAACTGGCGCTCCACCTCGCGGGTGCGTGCATCGCGATCCTCTGCTTCCAGCCGTGCCGACGCGATGGCCGCCTGCAGCGACTCGTTGAGCGAGCGCGTGGTCTGATTGGCTATGTCGCGGAAGTGATCCCGAAGCTGGCGCTGTACCAGTCGCAGCCGGTCCCGCGACTCCTTGAGCACCACAAAGGACACGTCATCGAGGAAACGGCGGACGTTGGTCTTGGCCTCGCCCCGGATGCGCAGCATCCGATTCTCCATGTCCTCGGTGTAGGTCTTCTTTCCCAGCATCGCGCCGGCGCCCAGCGAGATCAGGTTGAACATCCCGAGCCCGGCGACGGTGGTCAGCATGCCGAACATGATGACGCCGCCGTAGGACCCGCGCAGTCCGGTGACCGCCTTGTGTCCCAATTTGATCGGCTTGGCCTCCAGTTTCGACAGCGACTTCAGATCGCTGAGATCGGCGCCCATCTCACTGGCACGCAGGCGTGGCATTTTCACCGAGTCCAGGCCGGCGGAGGCGAAGGTCTCGGCCACCTGGGCAGCCAGGTGCGTCGCCCGCTGATGCGCCCAGACGAAATTGTTTCCCACCGAATTGGCCACGGCCTGCTCAAGTTTTGCGCCGACCTCCGCCCAGTTCTTGGTGGGGTCGGTGCGGTCGATAACCTCTTCTGTCCGCTGCAGGATGCGCCGGAATCGGGATTGCAGATCATGCTCGATATCGGTCGACACGTCGGTGATGCCATCACCGAGAACCTGCTGCCACAGCGCGGTATGGGCCAGCGCTTCCTCGGCTTCGCGCTTGCGCCGTTCCAGATCCGAGGTGAGCTCATCGCGGCTTTGGGGATCCTGCAATGCGCTGAGTTCGGCATCCAGGGTGAGCGTGAGATGCTCGGACGCCGAACCGATCTCAGCTACGGCCTGCTGCCGCGTGTTGGCTTGCTGATCGGCGATGGCATTGCTGAGGAAGGTCACCAACGCGGGGAAGTTCGACTCCGCGTTGAGCTCCTTGTCGTTGAGCTGCAACGCATGCGAGCGCAGCGCCGACGACACGGCGATGGCGGGCACGGTGATCTTGGCGCGCTGCAGATGTGCGGAGTTGGCGGCCACCACTGCCCGCCAGTGGGGGTACAGGTCGGCCTTGGTGTTGACGATCGCCGCGACAGGGCACAGGTCGAGCGCCTGCTGGATGAAGACCAGTTCGGGTTCGGTGAACTCAGAACTGAGGTCGCTGACCATGAGCATGACGTCGGCGTCGGGCAACAGCCCCAGTGTGCTCGACAGATGCGGCTGACCGAAACCGCCAACCCCGGGTGTATCCACCAGGCACAGACCACTTTTGAGCATCGGGCTGGCAACTTTGACTTCCACCCGCAGCACCTCACGGCCCTGGGCCTGCGGTGCTCGCTTGAGATCCTTGCCGATATCGGCGACCGGAATCGGGATGATCTCGGGCTCGCCGGCAAGCCCACCCCCGTCGTACTGTTCGGCGGGCGCCACCACCAGGGCGGCCGAGGGCTGCTCACCGTAGCCGATAACGGTTGTCACCGAGGTGGTTTCGTCATCACCCACCCGCGCTACCGGCATGTTGAGCAGCGAGTTCACCAGCTGACTCTTGCCCTGCTTGAGCTGACCGGCCACCACGACGCGCAGCGGACGGTCCACGAGAAGTTGGTCTACCCGGTCCAAGCGGTCGATCAGGTCCCCCCGATCGTTCTCGCCCGCGATCTTGCGCACATGCCCCAACAGCTCATTGACGAGCGCAAGCTGCTGCTGGCCATCCTGTGCGGTGTCAGACACGGCTCCCTAACCCTTCTCGCTCGAAATTCCTCATTACTGTGCCACTTCATCAGGCCGGCACCGTTTGATCCGGCAGCCATGCGGATGCCCCGCACCTCAGCGGTGCGGGGCATCGCGCCCGGGGATCAGTGGTGCTCGGTTCCCGGCAGGGCGGTGTGGTCGGTGGCCGACGCGTGACCCTGGGCCTGCGCCTGGGCCTCGAATCCGGTACCGGCCGCGCCATGCGAGCCCATCGAGGAGTTGAACGACTCGTTCATTGAGGAGCTGTGCGACGCGTTGAGCGGGCTGCTCAGCGAATCGTTGATGGCGCTGCTGTGCGAGGTGCCCACCGCGGTGCTGCTGGATGCGGAGTGCGAGGTGTTCAGCGAATCGTTGATCGCGTTGGTGTGCGAGTTGCTCAACGACGTGCCGGTGTGCGCCTGGTTGTTGGACGCGATATCGGTGTTCACCTTGTTGTGCGACGCGATATCGGTGCTGGTGCTCGTCTGGTTGTGCGAACCGATATCCGTCTGCGTCTTCACCTGGTTGTGCGAGGCGATATCGGTGTGGGTGGTGTTACCCGAGCCGATGTTCGTCGAGCGATCGGTGTTGAACGAATCGTTGATGTTGGTGGTGTTGCGCTGTGAGTGATCGTCGACGACGGTCACGCTCTTGTCGATGCCGGCCGAGCCGTGCCCGCTGACGTTGGTGTAGTCGCCGCCGACCCGGGTGTCGCTCTGGTCCACGTTGACCTTGCCGCCGTGGTCGGCGTTGATGATGTTGCTGTCGCGCACATCACCGTTGACCGCGGTGGAGCCCTTGCCGGAGGCGATGGGACCGGAGTTGCTTCCGCCCACGGCCACCGCACCGTCGCCGATGGCGTTGGTGTCGCGGTTACCGAACTGCAGATCGCCGAAGTTCAGGTCCAGCAGCGGTCCGCGGTTGAAGCTGTCCACGTTCCCGCTCGGGCTCATGACCTGGTTACCGCTCGCGATGGGGTTGTGGCTCGCGAACTCGGTGTCGTTGTGGCTCATGAAGTCGTTGTTGCGGGGGCTGAAGTTGTCCCGGGGGCTCAGCAGTGACGGCGACAGGATGCTCGGGGCATCGGGCTGCGCGGCGTAGTAGTTCTGCAGGTTGCCCGACAGGTCGTTCATCGGGCTGCCGGTGTTGACCCACTGCGACTGGTAGCCGTAGTTGGAGGCCACCGACTCGGCGACGACCGGCATGACCGCACCCACCTGCGCGGCGGTGACGGCCGACAGCCCGGCGTTGGCCAAAGAGGTCTGCGGGTCGGCGACGTAGCTTGCAGCCTGCACCGGGTCACGGAAGAGGTTGAGGATGAAGTCGATGATGGACATTGGGTCTCCTTGGGGGATCGGAGTCAACCGGGTCTGTCCGGTCGAACTGAATACAAACCTACGAACCTGCACGTGCCCTGAAAACGGGAGAACTTCCCCTTCTCCGCAGATCCCCCATGGGGGTCCGCGACCCTCCCCATTAGGGGATTAGGGGGTACCTAGGGGCACGATGCGCCGGCCGTCCATCACCCACGATCACCCACTTCTCGCTGCCAAAAACTAGGGCGACGTAACGCCCTGAACAGCAGAGACGGCGTAATTACGCACCAAGCTAGCAAGTACCTACTATCTTTCCTAGTAGTTAATTACTAAGTTGGTTAGTAGATCGAAAGAGGGAAATAGTGCGGCGAAGCGAAACCCGTCAGCGTGATATCTGGATCGCCGGGATCTTGGGCGTGGTGATCATCGTGCTGGTCACGTACCTGTTCTTCGATCTGAGCAGCAAGAGCACCGCATCGATCAACTCGCCCGCGGCCACCGGCCACCACAACAGCATGGCTCGGCTGCACGCGAATGATCCGATGGCACTCGGCCCCGTCGATGCCCCGGTAGTGCTGGTCATCTATTCGGATTACCGCTGCCCCTTCTGTGCGAAATTCAGCCGGGACACCGAACCGCAACTCGTCGAGCGCTACGTCAACACCGGGAAACTGCGGATCGAATGGCGCGATCTCCCGATCTTCGGCGCGCAATCGGTGCAGGCCGCCAAGGCCGGTCGGGCAGCAGCTGAACAAGGCAGGTTCTGGGAGTTCAACCGGGTCGTATTTCGGCACGCACCGGATCGCGGCCATGCCGAGCTGACCGACGAGGTCCTCCTCGAGCGGGCTCGCGAAGCGGGAGTCCCGGATCTGGCCCGCTTCCAGGCAGCGCTCGCGAGCGATCGGCTGCTGCCTGCCGTACAACAAGATATTCAGGAAGCAGTCGCGATCGGTGCGGCCTCTACGCCCGTGTTCGTGATCAACGACAGGCCCGTGGTCGGTGCCCAGCCGTTGGACGTCTTCGTATCCGTCATCGAGCAGGCGCAGCGGTGATCGATGTCGGAGTCCTCGGCGCCCTGCTCGGTGGGGTTCTGACCTTGGTCAGCCCATGCTCAGCGATGCTCCTGCCGTCGTTCTTCGCATACTCCTTCGACAGGGCCGGCCTGCTTCTGCGCAGGACCGGGCTCTTCTACCTGGGCATGCTGACCGTGCTGGTGCCATTGGGTGCGGGAGTGGGCGCGATCGGCGCGCTGCTGACCGAATACCGCGCCCAGGTGACAACGGCGGGAGGCCTGCTGATGATCGTGCTCGGCGTGGCGATCATCGCCGGGTTCGGCTTCCGCATCGGCCCGGCAGCGCGTGCGGCGGCTCGCCTCGACCTGTCTTCGGGCCTGTCAGTCCTGATGCTCGGCACCGTGTACGCGCTCGCGGGATTCTGCTCCGGGCCGATACTCGGGAGCGTGTTGACGGTGGCCGCCATCGGCTCCAGCCCGGTCTATGGCGCTCTGCTGATGGCGCTGTACTCACTGGGAATGGCGGCGCCCTTGTTCGTACTGGCATTCGCCTGGGGGCGGTTGGGGCTGTCGCACCGACGCTGGGTCCGGGGACGCGAGATCCGGATCGGACGGTTCCGGACCCACTCCACCAACCTCGTCTCCGGCGGGATGTTCCTCGTGATCGGGGTATTTTTCGTGGCCACCGACGGGACGGCCGCACTGGGCGGGATCACCGGCAGCGATACTCAGTTCGACATGCAGGCGCGGCTGCAAGATCTCACCTCCCACCTGCCGAACGCGGCCGTGGCGCTCGGGATCGCGTGTATCGCATTCGTGGTAGTCCTGATGCGCCTGCTGCATCCCCGCGCCACTGCGGCGAGCGGCACCCGAAAGCGAAGTGGCAGAACGAGAGAGGACGCCGATGACCGCGGCTAGACAGAAGGAGACTGCGCGTGCGTGACCTGTTCGGCCTCGGTGAGCGGGAGGCGACGATCATGGAGGTGCTGTGGTCCGTGGCCGAGCCAGTGACTGTCCGTGATGTCCTGGATCGGCTGGATCGCCCCTTGGCCTACACAACAGTCATGACGGTCCTCGACAATCTCCACAACAAAGGGCACGTCACGCGCGAGAAGGTGGGGCGGGCGTTCCGCTACCGAGCGGCCGAAACGCGCGAAGCCGCGGCAGCGCGGATGGTCCGGGAGGTCTTGGCCGCCAGCGGCGATGCGGAAGGGGTGCTCCTGCACTTCGCCGGATCTGCCTCCCCGGAGGAATCCACGGTGCTGCGCAGGATCCTCCGCCGAGGTGGCCTGACATGACCGTCGCCCTGGTGTTGATGACAAGTGCCGCCCTCATTGGTGTCGCCGGACCGGCATGTCTGCGACCGACCGTGCGTCCCACGTTGCTGCCCGCCGCCGCGCTGGCGGCATGGCTCGGAGCCCTGATGGCCTTCCTGGTGCTCACGGCGTTGTCCGCGACGTTGCTGCTCTTTCCTCACGTACTGGACACCCGCGGTGTCACGACGCTGGTGGGCGGATGCCTGAGCGGAACCATCCCGCACTCATCTTTCGGAACCCTTGTTCAGCTTGGGATCTCGCTGCTGCCGCTGACCATCCTGGCTCGGATCGCGTTCGTGGCAATGCGCAGCCTGCGCTCCGCGCGCCGGCTGCGCGCCCGTCACTTCTGGATGCTGCGGGCGGCAACGTATCGCTCCGGACAAGTCCATTGGATCGACGATCCCCGGCCGATCGCCTACAGCCTCGGTGGCGCTCGGCCAGCGGTGGTAGCCACGCATGGCATCCGCCGCCTCGGCGAAAAACAGTGCGCGGCAGTGATCGAGCACGAGTTGGCCCACATTCGCGGCAGGCACCACGTGGCGGTACTGTGCGCCGATATCGCCGCGGCGGCACTTCCGATGCTGCCGTTGATGCGCCGTGCGCCAGAAATGGTGAGGCTGATGGTGGAGCTGGCGGCCGACGATGCGGCGGCGCGGGCTCACGGGCCACGTACTGTGCACGCCGCACTGCTGGCAATGAGCACGTCAGGTGTGGCGGTGCTTGGTGCGCTGAACATGTCCAGCGAATCGGTGGCGGTGCGGCTCATCTGGCTGCGGGCCCAGGGACCCACCGGCCGCGCATCGATAGGGCGGGGCCGACTAAAGCTCGGCTTCGCATTACTTCCGACGGCTCTCACGGGCGCGGTACTGGTGGCGCTGTTCAGGGCGTATTGCACCTTCTGACATCCAGCGACGCCGCACCACGCCTATCGAACCAACGAGGAGAATTCATGAACGCTCGGCGTGCTGGTCAGATCGCGCGATGGGTCATTCCCACGGGCGCCCGCCTGGTGTTCGGGGTCATCTTCCTGTTGGAGGGAACTCAGAAGATCTTCGGCTGGTGGAGCGGATCACCCACCGGTTCCGGACATCCCGAGCCGTTCCTCAACTGGCCGTACTGGTGGGCGGGCGTGTTCGAGCTGATACTCGGCGTCCTGCTGACGGTGGGACTGTGGACACGAGTGTCCGCGGTCCTCGCGGCGGGAATGATGGCCTACGCATACTTCTTCGAACACCTGCCGGTGCATTGGGAACCTATGCAAAACGGCGGAGCCTTCGCGGCCACGCTCTGCTGGGGGTTCCTGCTTCTGGCGCTCACGGCAGATGACGCCCGGCTATCGCTCGACCGCGTGCTCGCACGCCGCGCTCGGCGCTAGAACTGGTCGATTCCGGGATCGTGATCGATGCCGGGGTGATGCCCAGGATCTCCATGATCGAAGAACGGATCCTGCAGACCCGCATCGCCGGAACCTCCGGCCCCCATGTCGGACCCGAAATGCGCAGGCTCGAACCCCGATGCGTCCAATCCCGACGGGGCCGCGTGCAACGGAGCCTGGAACTGGTCGATCGCGGCGACCGCACTGTCGGCCGATGGACTGAATTGGTCGGGGACGGTGATCGCGTCCTGACGAACGGCCAGATCCGATACCGCACTGGTGGCGGCATGCAGACCCGCATCCAGGCTCGGGTCATGCGTCGGCGCGGTGAACGGTGAATCGAACGCCTGGAAGGCACTGGTCGCGGCACCACTCGCCCAGATGTTGTCGGCTGGAATCGCCGTATGCACCGCGTGCGTCAGATCCGCCGCCGCCGGGTTCGCGGCGAACTGCGAGGCCTGTGTTCCCAGGGCGGCCGGTATCGACTCGCTGACCACCGGGATCAGCGCGGAGACATCCGCGGGCTGGACTCCGTCCAGGTGCGCATCGGCAATGACCTGTTCGGGATTGGCCGCGTATTGCGCGGCCATGTCCTGGTCACGGACCAGCGCCATGACGAAATCCAACAGGTTATTGCCCATGTCTGCGATGGTAGGAGCCACCCTGAGCCCCGGCTACGGGGCGCGTCCCGTTTCCCACCGGCACCCATTGGGGGACGCGCGTTAGGGGATGTGTCGTCATTAGGGGGTGTGACGACCGTCATCCCCTACTGTTGGGCTGCGGGGTGAAACACCACAGCGCCGCAAAACGAACGGATAGGTATGGCCAACGCACTGGGACTGTCGATCGGCGCCACTCAACTGGTCGCGACACCCGACGACCCACAGAGCCAACCCGTCGTACGCAGTTCGATCCTCACCCTGCATGAGGACGGTCCGCCCGAGGTTGGGGTACCCAGCCATCCAGGGTTGACGCTCACCGGATTCGTCGGCAGGGTCGGCGACCCCGTGGGCATCGTGGCCGCGGACGGATCGGTTCACCGGGCCGAATGGGCACTCACCGAGGCGATGCGCGTCTTGATCGCCGACGCGGCCTCCGCTGCCGAGTTCACCGCGCCTCCGGTGCTGTCCGCGTCGATCCCCGCCCATTGGAGCCCGCAGACCGTCAGCACGCTGCGGGACGCCATCGACCGCGTTCCCGCCCTTGCTCCGGGCGGGCGGCAGCTGACGTTGATCCCCGATGCGCGCGCCGCCCTCGAATCACTGGCCGCCGGACCCGGGGTGCCCGACCGTGGCGTCGTGGTGGTGTGCGATCTCGGCGGCTCGGGCAGCAGCATCACCCTCGCCGACGCGGCGCGCGGATTCCAGCAGATCGGGCAGACCGTCCGATTCGCCGAATTCTCCGGCCAGCAGATCGACCAGATGCTGCTGACGCAGGTGCTCACCGGTCTGAATCAGGATCCGGAGGGCACCACGTCGGTGGGCGCACTGACGAGGCTGCGCGAGCAGTGCCGTCTGGCCAAGGAGCGGCTCTCCGGCGAGACCGCGACCACGGTGCCGGTCGAGCTTCCCGGGATCACCACGGATGTCCGGCTCACTCGCACCGAGCTTGAGGACCATCTGCGTGGACCGTTGTCCAACCTGATCAATGCCATTCAGGACACCGTGGAGCGCAACGGAATTCATCCGGCGAACATCAACGCCGTCGCCTCGGTGGGCGGTGGTGCGAGCATTCCCCTTGTCACCCAACAGCTTTCCGAGCGGATGCGGGTGCCGGTCATCACCGGGCCCCAGCCACAGCTTGCGGCCGCGCGCGGGGTGGCCCTACTTGCCACCCGGCCTGACCTGCCCCCGCAGGACGCCACCGCGATGCGGCCGGTCGAGCAACCGCCGGGCGATGCCACCATGATGCGCCCGGCGCCAACCGGCACCGGAACCTTCGCCGCCCCGGTGGCCGCTGCCGCGGCCGCCAACGACGCGCCAGAATTGGCTTGGTCTCAAGATGATTCGGCTCCCGACCTCGCGCCGCTGCAAGAGACTGGCTACCAGAGCGGGTACGACACCGGATACACCGTCGACCTCGACGACGAGTACCACGGCCCCATCGAACCCACTACCGCCCGCCCCGAGCTTCAGTTCAGCCACGAGCCGTATGCGGCCAATGACGACTACGACGACTATCCGCCGCTGCCGTGGTATCGCCGGCCGCTGGTGTGGTTCATCGCGGCGGCCGCCGTGGCGGGCATCGCCTTCACCGGAATGATGGTGTCCCTGACCAGCAGTGAATCGCCTGCCCCCGCCCCGACGACACCCAGCGTGAGCGTGGTGCCGAGCACCGGTGACGCCCCGGCCGAGCCACCGCCATCGCCGGAACCCCCGCCACCCCCGCAGACCCACACCGTGACGCAGTCGGTGCAACCGCCGCCGCCATCGCCTGAGCCTCCGCCGCCGCCACCGCCCACCACGACGACGACCACGACGACGACACCGCCGACCACCACGACAACGACCACCACAACAACCACGACGACCACAACCACCACGACACCGCCGACGACGACCACCACCCCGCCGACGACCACGACAACGCAGCCCGTCTCCACGTCGACACCCCGACCGGCGATCACCATTCCGGGCCTGCCCCCGATCCCGATCGGTCCGCGCAACTGAACGCCCCTCGGGACAACGGGACATCCGGGACATTCGAAGGAATCGCCTCGGCGATAACGACTATCACGCAGGCGTTATCCGCTGGCGGCGCCGTGAAGGTGCTCATCAGCGGCACGGCGGGCAGCGGCAAATCGTCGATCCTGTCTCGGGTTCGGGATGTCTTGAGCAACAACGGTTCAGCGCCGGTCAACCATGTCCCCGAGACGGCGCCCGGCGGGAAAGTCGGCCCATTCGTCATCGACGATGCCCACTGTCTGACCGACCGCCAGCTCGACACCCTGCGCGCTGTCGTGGAGAACGATCCGGGGGCCATCGTGGTCGTGGCCGCGACACCCCGACGCAATCCGGCCCTGCGCGCCCTCTTTCAGGCTCTGGAGCGCGAGTCGCCCTCCATCACGCTAGATCCCGTCAACACGGGTGATATCACCCGGCTTTCACCTCGCTCAGCCGCTCATGCCGAGGAGATCGCCGCCGCCTCCGGCGGTGTGCTGGCGCTGACCGCAGCAGCCATCGATCATCTGAGCGGGGCAGATCCACTCGAATCGGCACTGCGCGCGATCGATACCCGCATTGACGAACACCTGCGCCGCCTATCGACGCCGGCTCAGGCCGCCGTGCTGCTGATGTCCCTGGACGCCGGCATCGGAGCCTCCGATATCGCTGCGGCGCTTACACTTTCCGATGCCGAAGATCTTCTCGACGAGGCACTGACGAGCGGATTGGTTCCCGGCCCCGGTCAGATCGCGTTCGCGTCGAGAGTGCACGGGTGCTCCGCGCGACTACTCGGAGCTGCACGGCACCTCGATCTTGAGCGATCGCTGTTGCGCACACAGCTCGATATCGGTTCGGTGTCCGCCGACTTGGCCCTGGCCCTGGTAGCGCACGGACTGCGCGACACGGCGATCGCCGGCCTGTTATCAGACTGGGCGGCAACCGAATCCGACCCCTTCAGCGCCGCCGACCTGTACCGGGCTGCCCTGACAGCAGGCGCCGATCCGGGCCCGCTCAGGGTGCCGTTGGCCGAGTCCCTGGCTCGCGCGGGTGACCTGGCCGCGGCCGCCGCCCAGGCCGACCAGGTGCTCACCGCCACCGACCCGGGACATCGCGCGGCAGCCGTGCGCATCGCGGCGGCCATCGCCTGCCATAACGGAGACTCCGGTCAGGCCGCGGCCTTATACGACTGGCTGGGTTCGGATCTGGACAGCCAGACGGCCCTGTCCGCGGCGCCCGTTTTCGTCGGCATCGGCCAGTTGGCGAGTGCGCGGAAAATTTTGGAAGACAACGTAGGAGCTCCACCAACGACATCGGCCACCGCGACACGAAACGCCGCGTTGGGGGTCATCGCCGCTGCCGAGGACCGGAGCCAGGAGGCACTGTCCCTGCTGGGACAGGCCGTCACGCAACAGCCATCGACGTCTTCCTTCGCCCCGGACAGCACCGTGGCGCTCGCGGCATTGACCATGCTGCACGGCGGCGACACGGCACGGGCCCGCAGCATTCTCACCGGAGCGATTCGCACCGACCTGCCGCATGACGTCTTCGCGGTGCGGCATCGGCTGCTCGCCGCCTGGATCGCGATGTTGTCCGGCGACCTGGGCGCAGCCACCCAATGGCTGCCCGGGGCCGATGCCGAACTCTCCCGCCGCGACCGCCTGTTCGCCGCATCGCTACGGACGGGCATCGCCCGCCGTCACGGCGACACCGGTCCGCTGCGTCAGCACTGGCAGGCCTCCATGGATGCCTTGTCGGCGTATTCGATCGACCTCTATACGCTGCTGCCCGTTGGTGAGCTCTGGGTGGCCGCGGCGCGGCTACGCACCCTGGACGCGATGGCACACCATGTCGACCGCGCCTTCGCGGTGCTGGCGCAGCTCGGCGATCCCATCGCCTGGTCCGCGCCACTGCGGTGGGCAGGGGTGCACGCGGCGATCCTGACCAATTCCCCCGAGAGCCTCGCTCCGCACGGGCAGGCGCTTGCCGCGGCCGCGGGATCCAGCCCGTACGCGCGCACGCTGGCGACCGCCGGGCGTACCTGGCTGCGCGTGCTCGCCCATCAGGTGGACGGCGCAGAGGTGGACACCGCCGCGCGGATGCTGGCCGATGCCGGTCTGGGCTGGGATGCCACCCGGTTGGCCAGCCAGGCCGCGCTGCATGCGAACGACCCTAAGGTGGCCGCCGCAATGCTCGCGCTGGCCCGCGATCTCCGGGCACCGTCGGCCGCGACCGACAGCCCCGACGGGACTGCCCCGCCCTCCTCGGCTTCACATTCGCCGACATCGACGCGTCTTTCCGATCGCGAGCGCGAGGTTGCCGAGCTGCTGCTCCGCGGCCTTCCCTATCGCGATATCGGTGCGCAACTGTTCATTTCAGCGAAGACGGTCGAGCATCACGTCGCCCGCATTCGACGTCGGCTCGGCGCCGAATCGCGCTCCGACATGTTCTCGATGCTGCGCGCAATTCTGGCGACATAAGTGCGAGAAAGTTCACCCATTCGGCGGGTTAGGTAAGCCTGACTAGGACTTTCTACCCTGTCAATGCGACGATGACCGGGCATCGGACATAAGTTACCCGCGAGTAACATTAGACTTGTTACTGACGAGTAACTTCTCGGGACCGGGAGGTCAGCACCACCGTGAGCACCGCGACGATCATTCTCGGAATTATCGGCGTCACCTTCAGCCTGGTTGCCTGGGGCTCATTCTTCGGCGGCGTCCTGAAGATGATCCGTGTCGTCCTCTCGGGCCAGCCCGATCGCACCCGCTGGCGTCCCATCGTCCCGCGCGTCAAGACCGTCATCGTCGAGGTGGTCGCGCACACCCGGATGAACAAGTTCCGCACCGTCGGCTGGGCGCACTGGCTGGTGATGGTCGGCTTCCTGGGCGGCTTCCCGCTGTACTTCGAGTCTTACGGCCAGACCTTCAACCCCGAGTTCCACTGGCCGATCATCGGCGACACATTCCTGTGGCACCTGTGGGACGAGATCCTCGGTATCGGCACCGTCATCGGCATCGTGACGCTGATCATCATCCGGCAGCTCAACCACCCTCGGAAGCCCGAGCGGCTATCGCGCTTCGGTGGTTCCAATTTCGTCGCCGCGTACACCATCGAAATGATCGTGCTGGTCGAGGGCCTGGGCATGGTGCTGGTGAAGTCCGGGAAGCTTTCCACCTTCGGTGGCGGCCACGCCGCGTCCGACTTCTTCACCATGAACGTCGCGCAGCTGTTGCCGGCGAGCCCGATCATGGTCTCGGTCTTCGCGTTCATCAAGATGGTGTCCGGCGGCATGTTCCTGATGCTGGTCGGCCGCAAGCTGGTCTGGGGTGTCGCATGGCACCGCTTCGCGGCCTTCTTCAACATCTACTTCAAGCGCAATGCCGACGGCAGCGTCGCGCTCGGCGCTGCCAAGCCGATGATGTCCGGCGGCAAGGTGCTGGAAATGGAGAGCGCCGACCCCGATGTCGACGCCTTCGGAGCCGGCAAGGTCGAGGACTTCAGCTGGAAGGACCTGCTGGACATCACGACGTGTACCGAGTGCGGTCGCTGCCAGAGCCAGTGCCCCGCCTGGAACACCGGCAAGCCGCTGTCACCCAAGCTGCTGATCACCTCGCTGCGCGACCACACCTACGCCAAGGCGCCGTACCTGCTCGCCGGTGAGGACAAGTCCAAGCTGAGTGAGGCCGAGATCGCCGAGGGCGAGCGTCAGCTGGTCGGCGGCGAGGGTGCCGTGATCGATCACGAGGTGCTGTGGAGCTGCACCACCTGCGGCGCGTGCGTCGAGCAGTGCCCCGTGGATATCGAGCACGTGGACCACATCATCGACATGCGCCGCTACCAGGTGCTCATCGAATCCGAATTCCCCGGCGAGCTCGCGGGCCTGTTCAAGAACCTGGAGAACAAGGGCAATCCGTGGGGCCAGAATTCCAAGGACCGCCTCAACTGGATTGACGAGGTCGACTTCGACATCCCGGTCTTCGGTCAGGACGTCGATAGCTTCGCCGACTTCGAGTACTTGTTCTGGGTGGGCTGCGCGGGTGCCTACGAGGACCGCGCGAAGAAGACCACCAAGGCCGTCGCCGAGCTGCTCGCGCTCGCCGGAACCAAGTTCCTGGTGCTCGGCGCGGACGAGACGTGTACGGGTGACTCCGCCCGGCGCGCCGGAAACGAGTTCCTGTTCCAGCAGCTGGCCATGCAGAACATCGAGCTGCTCAATTCGGTGTTCGATGGCGTGGAGCAGAAGCAGCGCAAGATCGTGGTGACCTGCGCGCACTGCTTCAACGCGCTCGGCAATGAGTACCCGCAGGTCGGTGGCGACTACCAGGTGGTGCACCACACGCAGCTGTTGAACCGGCTGGTGCGCGACAAGAAGCTGGTGCCCGTCGCACCGGTCTCACAAGATGTCACCTACCACGACCCGTGCTACCTGGGTCGCCACAACAAGGTGTACACGGCCCCGCGTGAGCTGATCGGCGCCTCGGGCGCCGCGCTGACTGAAATGCCAAGGCACGGAGAGCGTTCCATGTGCTGTGGGGCCGGCGGCGCCCGCATGTGGATGGAAGAGCAGCTGGGCAAGCGCATCAACATGGATCGCGTCGACGAGGCCCTGGCCACGCCCGCATCCAAGATCGCGACCGGCTGCCCGTTCTGCCGCGTGATGCTGACCGACGGCGTGACCGCCCGCGAAGATTCCGCGGCCGTGGAGGTCGTCGACGTCGCGCAGCTGCTGCTCGAATCCGTGGGCCGCACCGATGAGATCCGAAAGGCTTTGCCCGCCAAGGGAACTGCAGCTGCCGCGGCAGCCGAGAGGGCCGCCACCAAGGCCGCGGAGCCAGAAGCTGTTGTCGCCGAAGAAGAAGCGCCGGCGGCCGAAGCCGTTCAGGCCTCCGCACCCACGGCCGACGCCAAGCCCATCACGGGGCTGGGCATGGCGGGTGGTGCCAAGCGCCCGGGCGCCAAGAAGGCCACCGCCCCGGCCGCCGAAGCCACTACCGAAGCACCGGCCGCAGCAGCCGCTCCCGTCAAGGGACTCGGCATGGCAGGCGGAGCCAAGCGCCCAGGCGCCAAGAAAGCCACCCCGGCCCCCGCTGCCGAGGCCGCTACCGAAACATCGGCTGCACCCGCCGCTCCCGCTGCGGCCGTACCACCCGTCAAGGGACTCGGCGTGGCAGGCGGAGCCAAGCGCCCAGGCGCCAAGAAGGCCACCGCCCCGGCCCCCGCCGCCGAAGCCGCTGCTCCCGCAGCAGCCGAGCCTGCGAAACCAGCGGCCGCAGCTGCCACCCCCGTACCGCCCGTCAAGGGTTTGGGCATGGCCACCGGCGCGAAGCGTCCCGGCGCCAAGAAGGCGGCCCCTGCGGCGGCGGCCCCTGCGGCGGCGGCTCCTGTGGCACCGGCTGCCGAGCCGACGTCCGAACCTGAGGCGGCGACACCGTCAGCACCCGCGGCAGCAGCGGCCCCTGCCACGCCGGAGCCTCCGGTGAAGGGCCTCGGCATTGCCACGGGTGCGCGACGTCCTGGAGCCAAGAAGGCGGCTCCTGGCGCGGCCACCCCGGCGCCGGAGCCCGAGCAGCCCGCATCCACCCCCGAACCCGCCGCTGCGGCCCCGAAGGAAGAGGCCCCCGAGGCCAACACCGCCCCGGAGCCGCCGGTGAAGGGCCTGGGTATGGCCCCGGGAGCACGCCGTCCAGGCCGCCGAAATTAGATATTGGCTGGACAGCAATGCCACCATTGAGACCGTGAGTACCGATAACTTGCCGACTGACGTGCCCCCGCGCGTGCCCGGCCCGTCGCCGCGGCAGCATCAGCGGGTGTTTGCGCAGTCCACCAAGCTGCAAGACGTCCTGTACGAAATCAGGGGTCCGGTACACGCTCACGCCGCCCGGCTGGAGGCCGAGGGGCACCGCATCCTCAAGCTCAATATCGGCAACCCGGCGCCATTCGGGTTCGAGGCGCCCGATGTCATCATGCGCGACATCATCCAGGCGCTCCCTTACGCGCAGGGGTACTCCGATTCCAAGGGCATCCTGCCCGCGCGGCGCGCGGTGGTGACCCGCTACGAACTGGTCGAGGGGTTCCCGTACCTGGACGTGGACGACGTCTATCTGGGCAACGGGGTATCCGAGCTCATCACCATGACCACCCAGGCACTGCTCGACAACGGCGACCAGGTGCTCATCCCGGCCCCCGACTACCCGCTCTGGACGGCCGCCACCTCGTTGGCCGGCGGCACCGCGGTGCATTACCTGTGCGACGAGACCAACGGCTGGATGCCGGATATCGAGGATCTGGAATCCAAGATCACCGAGCGCACCAAGGCCCTGGTCATCATCAACCCGAACAACCCCACCGGCGCCGTGTACACCCGCGAAATCCTCACCAAGATGGTGGAACTGGCGCGCAAGCATCAGCTGCTGCTGCTGGCCGACGAGATCTACGACAAGATCCTCTACGACGATGCCGAGCACATCAGCGTCGCATCACTGGCCCCGGATCTGCTGTGCTTCACCTTCAATGGCCTGTCCAAGGCATACCGGGTGGCGGGCTACCGATCGGCGTGGCTGGCCATCACGGGGCCCAAGGATCACGCCGCCAGCCTGCTGGAGGGCGTCAACCTGCTGGCCAATATGCGCCTGTGTCCGAATGTGCCCGCCCAACACGCGATTCAGGTTGCACTCGGCGGGCATCAAAGCATCGATGACCTGGTGCTGCCGGGCGGTCGCCTGCTGGAGCAACGCGATGTGGCCTGGACCAAGCTCAACGAGATTCCCGGCGTCTCCTGCGTCAAGCCGAAGGGCGCGCTCTACGCGTTCCCGCGCCTGGACCCCGAGGTGCACGAGATCCACGATGACGACCAGCTCGTCCTGGACCTGCTACTCAACGAGAAGATCCTGCTGACACAGGGCACGGGCTTCAATTGGCCTGAGCCCGATCATCTTCGGATCGTCACGCTGCCATGGGCCCGCGACCTGGCGGTTGCCATTGAGCGGCTGGGCAACTTCCTGGCGAGCTACCGCCAGTAACGTTCCCTGCGCGCAGGTCAGGAAGCCTGCGGCAACTCTTCCACACGCTTGCCCAGGCAGAACACGCGCCATCCGGCGTTGACCCATTTGGCGGCATCCAGGCAATTGCGACCGTCCACAATGACTTTGGTGCGCACCACCTTGGCGAGCTCAGCGGGGTCGTAGTCGACGAACTCCTGCCATTCGGTCAGCAGCAGCACCGCATCGGCACGGTCGGCGGCCTCCAGCACCGAAGTGGCGTAGTTCAGCGTCGGGAACAGCCGGCGCGAATTGTCCAGAGCCTTGGGGTCGTACACATTGACTGCCGCGCCGTTGAGCTGCAGCAGACCGGCGACATTGAGTGCCGGCGAGTCGCGTACATCATCGGACTCCGGCTTGAACGCCGCACCCAGCACCGCGATGTTGGCGCCGAGCAGCGATCCACCGCAGGCCTTCGTGGCGAGCTCCACCATCCGGGTGCGGCGGCGCATGTTGATGCTGTCGACCTCGCGCAGGAAGGTCAGGGCATGGCTGGCGCCCAGCTCGCCCGCGCGGGCCATGAAGGCCCGGATGTCCTTGGGCAGGCATCCTCCGCCGAAACCCAAGCCCGCGTTGAGGAATCGCCGGCCGATACGCGGGTCGTATCCGAGCGCGTCCGCCAATGTGGTCACATCGGCGCCCACGGCCTCGCACACCTCGGAGATGGCATTGATGAAGGAGATCTTGGTCGCCAGGAAGGCATTGGCCGAAACCTTGACCAACTCGGCGGTTTCCAGATCGGTGACCAGGAAGGGAACCTCCTCGTCGAGGATCGGCCTGTACAGTTCGCGGACCAGCTTCTCGGCACGGTCCGAATTCTGCTGCACACCCAGCACGATGCGGTCCGGGTGCAGGGTGTCCTTGACGGCGAAGCCTTCGCGCAGGAACTCGGGGTTCCAAGCCACCTCGACATCAACCCCCTCGGCCGCGAATCCTGCTGCCCGCTGGCCCAGTTCGCGTGCGGTACCCACCGGAACGGTCGACTTGCCGATGATGACCGCCGTCCGTGAAAGCAGCGGCACGAGGGTATCGATCACCGCGTGGACGTAGCACAGGTCCGCGCCGTACTCACCCTTCTTCTGCGGCGTACCGACGCCCAGAAAGTGCACATCGGCGAATTCGGCCGCCTCGGCATAGCTCGTGGTGAAGCGCAGCCGGCCGGCTGCGATGTTGCTCTGCAAGATCTTTCGCAGGCCGGGCTCATAGAACGGGATGTCGCCGCCCGAGAGCTTGGCGACCTTGCCTGGGTCAATGTCGACCCCGAGCACCTCGTGGCCAAGCTCGGCCATGCAGGCCGCATGGGTGGCGCCGAGGTATCCGGTTCCGAAAACGGTGCATCTCATACTGCCTATATAGGCCTCCAGGGTTAGCAACCTGGATACGCCGCACCATCGGTGTCCTAACGCCGGATGTACGGCGAAAAGCACTGTGAATTACGGATTAATGCCCGCCAAACGGCCAGGGGAATCCCGAGTTCGACCCGCCGCCGGATCCGCTCGATCCACCGCCATGAGAGCCGCTGTTGCCACCCCACCCACCACGGGAACCGCCACTGTCGCCCCAACCACCGCGAGAGCCACCGTCCGAGCCACCACGCGAGCTTCCGCTGTCGCCCCAGCCACCGCGAGAGCCACCGTCCGAGCCACCACGCGAATTTCCGTCGTCGCCCCAGCCACCGCGAGAGCCACCGTCCGAGCCACCACGCGAATTTCCGTCGTCGCCCCAACCACCGCGACCCGAACCGCCACGCGATCCGCTGTGGGAACCGCTGTCGGAGTCGCCACCCCCGATCGGCGGCAGGCCCGGAATCGAGATAATCGGCGGCTGCTGAGTCTGGACCGGAGGCGTGTACGTCGGACGGTTGCGGTCCGGCCACCACGGATTCTCCTGGCGCCGCGGCTGCTCCCACACCGGCGGGAACAACGGAATCGGCACCGGCACGATGGCGGGCGGCGGCGCGACGGGCGCGGGCTCCTCCGGAGCGGGCGCGGCGGGCGGCGGAGGTGCCTCCGGTGCGGGTGCCTGCGGCGCGGGCTGAACAGGTGCGGGGGCCGCGGGCTTGGCGGCCGCCGGCGCGGGGTTGTGCTGCGGCGCCGGAGCCACCACCACCTGCTGCACCGGAGCGGGTGCGGCAGGCGCGGGCGCCTCCACCACGGGTGCCGCTGGGGGTTGCTTGGGGGCCTCGGGCGGCAGGGCGTTCTGCACCGGGTTCTGCACGACGGCGCGGTCCGGTGAGGACGGCCCCTGGTCCACCGTGGAGCGCACCGTCACTGTCAGCGAGACGGCAAGCGCTATCGAACAGATGCCGAATACCAACAGCAGCGGCGCACCCACCAGGAGGAACGGTTTGCGTTCGGCGGGTTGGTCATCAAAGTCCTCGTACTCGCGCAGGTCGGTCTGCGCTTCCCCCGCCTCGCTGGCACCCTCGGTGACCGCTCCGGGATGCGCGAAGCCCGTTCCGGTGGGCCCTTCGAGCGAGTAGGCCTGCCCCAGCAGCGCGGTGCTGGCCTCGAAATCCGGTTCCTGCGCCGACGCCAGCGCGGCACCACGGGCCAGCGCCAGCTCGGGCTGCTCCGGGGAATTCACCGGTAGCGAGATCGCCTCGCCCAGCGGATCGGTGAGATCGGAGACATCGGTACCCAGGCCCAGCAAGAACACCCCGTCGGGTGCGTTCTCGTGACCCTTGAGCGGATTCACCAGGCTTGCCAACACCCCGGGGGTAACTCCGGTGATGAGCGGCTCACTGGCCAGACCGACGATCGAGCCGTCGGCGGAGTCCACCACCGCGAGCGTCGCGTTCTCCGGCTCGATGACCAGCAGTGCCGATTTGTCGTACCCGGTGACATTGCTGGCCGCCTTGGCCAGCGCACCGCCGGCATGCAGTGCGGAGAAGAATCCGACACCGTCGATCCCGCGGCTGGCCAGGGAGTCGCGTAGCTCGGCGGCATCGGCGTGATCGCTCCACACCACGCCGGTGGACACCAGATGATGGCCGCCGTCGAGCATGCCGTCCCGGGTGCCCACGATGGCGGAAAGCACTTGTTCGGAGGCGGAGCCTTCGCCGTCGGACACGATGATGGTGTCGGTGTCAACGATCCTGCCGTCCGCACCCGCGCCCTCGACCAGTACCAGCCGGGCAGTCGTCGGTGTCATAGAGACACCAAGTACGACGTCCACGTCAGATCCTCCGCTACATATCGACAGGGTCACCCGAACAAACGCGCCAAGGCCGTCAAATAGTTCGAGTTGTTGCCGATTGTGTATCGGTACGGCGCGTTTCCCCGTTACCCCCGGTTAGGGGTCGATGAAGTTCTGGTAGGAGCGCGACGGGGTCGGACCGCGCTGCCCCTGGTACTTCGACCCTACCCCGGCACTTCCGTACGGGTGCTCGGCCGGAGACGTCAGGCGCAGCAGGCACAGCTGCCCGATCTTCATGCCCGGCCACAGCGTGATGGGCAGGTTCGCGACGTTCGAAAGCTCCAGGGTGATGTGTCCGGAGAAACCGGGATCGATGAATCCGGCGGTGGAGTGGGTCAACAGCCCCAAGCGCCCCAACGAGGACTTTCCTTCCAGCCGTCCGGCGAGGTCGTCGGGCAGCGAGCAGATCTCCAGCGTGGACCCGAGCACGAATTCACCGGGATGCAGCACAAACGGCTCACCCTTGTCCGGCTCAACCAGACTGGTCAGCTCGTCCTGGCGTTGCTTGGGGTCGATATGTGTGTAGCGGGTGTTGTTGAACACCCGGAACAGGCTGTCGAGCCGAACATCGATGCTGGACGGTTGGATGAGGGCGGGATCAAGGGGCTCGATGCCGAGGCGCCCGGCCTCGAGCTCGGCGCGAATATCGCGATCGGACAGCAGCACGCGAGCAGCCTACCGATGAGCCGCCCGCACGAAGAGGCTCGGTGGGCGCACCTACCCCTTGATGGCGATGACAGCCCCGGGCCGCAGCCAGCCGATGAGTCGCACGAGCGCGGCATCGTCCAGCGTCACGCATCCGGCCGAGGGGCCGCCGTCGGAGGCATGCACGAAGAACGCCGACCCGGCGCCGGGTGTGTGCGATGCATTGACGCCCATGACGATCGCGCGCGAGTAGCCATCGAGCTCTTCGCTGAGCGACGTGTCAAAGGCACACGCGGATTGAGCGCAACGCTGGTGCGTGTTGTAACCCGGGCTGGCGGGATCGCCGTCCCACCAGTCGTCGGCGTCCACCTGCAGATAGTTCAGGTCGTGCGCCACCGACGGTTCAGTGCCAAAGGCGTAGTCCAGGCTGAAGACGCCGGTGGGGGTCGCCGGATTGTCGTCGCTGGCGGTGTCCGCGAACCCGGCCGAGCCGACGTCGGAGGGAAGGTTCTGTTCGAGAGGTTCCCAGGTATCACCCGTCCGCTGCCAGGTACCGATGATGGCCTTGGTGCCGCCGGTTCCCTGGACCGACACCACTTGCGTTGCGGTACCGACAGATTCGGCAAACCACGGTGGTGGCGTGGCCTGCGCTGCGGCGGCGGGAACCACCGCGACCGGGTGCACCCCGGGACCGGTGCCGCACGCACCCGCCAGAAGCACAACACTCAGCGGCAGCAGACGGATCGGGGACACTCATCCATGGTGATGGCTCAACCTGGAAAACGCCTGTCAGTAACTAACCTTTAACGGCAATGACCGCACCCGGCCGCAGCCAGCCGATCAACTGCACGAGCATCCCGTCGTCCAGGGATACGCAGCCCGCGGTCGGTCCGCCGTCGGTGGAGTGCACGAAGAAGGCCGAACCGCCGCCGGGGACTCTGTCCTTGTTCACACCCATGACGATGGCGTGCTTGTACTGCGGGATCGGGAGGTTCTCGCTCTGCGAGGTGTTGAACGGGCACTCGGCCTTGGCGCACTGCTGATGCGTGTTGTAGGTCGGGCTGTTGCTATCCCCGTCCCACCAGTCGTTCGGTCCGACCTGGACGTACCGCAGCCCGCTCGGGGGCGGCGGCGCAGTACCAAAGGCCCAGTCCAGCGAGTAGACGCCATTGGGGGTGGCCGACGCCCCTTCGCGTGCCTTGTCGATGAATCCGGCCGAGCCCACATGCGCTGGGATTCCCGTGGACACAGCCTTCCATTCGTTGCCGCTGCGCTGGAACACGTCGATCTTGGCCTTGGAGCCGCCGGCGCCGTTGACCGCGACCACCTGCGTCGCGTTGCCGACGGACTGGGCGAACCAGGGCACGAAGGGTTCCGCCGCAGCAGATGTTGAGGTAGCCAGGGCGAGTACGGCCGCACACAGCAGCATCACAGGACGGAACACGACACCATCCTCGCCGATGTTGTTCTCGAATCCTTCAAGGTTGGGACACAGTTGCGCCACGGACCGATCGGTATAGTTCGGCCATGGACGCAGAGCTCGAAGAATGGAAAGCCGCCGGGCATTACTTCGATTACCTGGGTTTCGACATCTTCTACCGCATCGAGGGCAGCGGGCCTCCCCTGCTGCTCATTCACGGGTATCCCTTCAATTCCTGGGATTGGGCGCTGATCTGGCCCGAGTTGGCGCAGCGGTTCACCGTCATCGCACCGGACATGATCGGCATGGGATTTTCCGACAAACCCGTTCAGTACGGGTACTCGGTTCTCGATCACGCCGATATGCACGAGGCACTGCTGTCCTATCTGGGGATAGAGCGGGTGCACCTGCTCACCCATGATCTGGGCAACTCCGTCGGCCAGGAGTTGTTGGCGCGCTTCGAATTCGAGGAACAATCGCGCGGCCGGGTACCCATTGACTCGGTCACCTGGCTCAATGGGGGGCTCTTCATCGAGGCCTACCGTCCCCGCATCGCGCAGACCTTGATGTCGCGAACACCGTTGGGCGACTTGGTCAGCCGATTCCAGGGCACACCGCTGTCGCGCCGGATCCTGGATGCCGCCGTCAGTGAGATGTTCGGCCCCGACACCAAACCGTCGGCGCGGCTGCTGTCTTTGTTCCAGCAGGTGTTGGAGTACAACGACGGCGCGCGCGTCACCCATCAGGTGGGCCGATTCATCAACGACCGGTACGACAACCGGAGCCGATGGGTGCGGGCCATGCGCGAAACCGCCGTGCCGATGCGGATGATCGACGGACCGATCGACCCGAACTCCGGATTGCACATGGCCGAGCGCTATCTCGAGGTCATCCACGACCCCGACGTGGTGCTACTCGACGACAACATCGGCCATTGGCCGCAGATCGAGGCGCCCGAAGCGGTGCTCACGCACTTCCTCGCGCACATCGATCGGGTGACTACTTAGGCGGCGCCGGCGGGGCCATATCCAGGAACGACGAGAAGGTCGCGTAGTTACAGTCGGCCTCTCCGGTGCCGGTCGTGCTCTGGCAGACCACCTTGTCGTTCAGGTAGATGCGCACCGTCACGGCCGCGTCCGGGGTCGCGGTGGAACGCCAGTCGGCCTTGAGCTCCGCGTGGTTGGGAATCTTGGCGCCACGGGACAGATCGCCGACGGTCGCATCGACCTTCCAGGGCAGGGTCACGCCGTCGGCGGGCTGCATCTCGGTGCCGTCCCAGTACTGGACGTTGGCCGTGGTGGCGGTGGACGAGATGACCTCGTAGGTCACCGTCTTGTCATCCGCGTGTGCCGCCGCGGGGAAGCTAAGCGCGCAGGCTGAGGCCACGGCTGACGCGGCAAGTAGTCGACGGACAGTCATGGAACACCTCGAGATGTCAGTTAGGTTTACAGATCGTTAGGCACGCTACAGGGATTTTCTGGGCGTCTGCTGAGGCCGTGATCGAGAGCACTTCTGCCCGATTACTTGAGCAAACCCCGATAGGTCCGGACTATGGGGTGATGAGCATCGTGGGGGATGCCGACCTGGAAGACACGGTCGGCGAGAACGACAAAGGGCCGGCGTGGGGGCAGGCGACACTGGTCGCTTTTCGATTCGGGACCTGCTATTTCGGCGCATTCGGGCTGGTCGTGGCCGTCGGTCTCATCCCGGTCATCCTCAAGGGCATCGGCATCGACGGCCCGTGGTCGGTGATTCGCGGATTGTTCCACGCGGCCCGAGCCCCTATCGCATGGATCGGCGAACATCTCCTGGGTCTGAGCGTGCAGAGCACCCAGGTGGGTAGCGATAGCGCGTTCCAATGGACGGCGCTGTTCTGCATCGCCTTCTTGGCTGCTGTCGCGACAGCGATGTGGACCGTGCTCGATCGGGGACGCCAACGCTACGACCGCCTGCAGGCCTGGGTGTGGACCGTCCTGCGGCTCGTATTGGCCACCGCGATGTTCTATTTCGGGATGGCGAAGGTGATCCCGACGCAGATGCCCTTCGTGCTCAACCGGCTCGTGGAGCCGTACGGAAACTTCAGTCCGGCCGGTGTGCTGTGGGCACAGGTGGGCATTTCGCAGCCGTACCAAATCTTGCTCGGCCTGGCCGAGGTGTTCGGCGGCCTGCTCCTGCTGCTGCCCCGCACCACCGCGGCGGGGGCCCTGGTGTGCGTGGTCGACCTCACGCAGGTCTTCCTGCTCAACATGACCTACGATATCCGCCTCAAGACGGTGTCCTCCCAGCTGCTGCTGTTGAGCCTGTTCCTGCTGGCGCCCTATGCGCGACGGCTGTTGACGGCGTTCTTCACCGATCGTGCGGTTCCCGCGGCCACGATGCCGCAGTTGTTCGCCCGCCCCCGAGCCAACCGGATCGCGCTGGCGACCCAGCTGGCGGTGGGCCTTGCGCTGCTGGCGGCTTTCGGTGGACAGGGGTGGCAGCAGTTCACCAGACCCACCCCCAACCTGTACGGCATCTGGCAGGTGGAGACGTTCTCTTCCGAGGGATATCCGCGCGATCCCCTGATTACGGACAAAATCCGTTGGCGCAGAGTGATATTCGACAGACCATTCCACGTGTCTGCGCCAGTAATGGTAACGGTGCAGCGCATGGACGATTCGTTCGAGGTCTTCGGCGGCACCATCGATCCGCGCAAGCACTTCATCGACCTCACCCATCAGATCGAGCTGGGCACGTACAAGGAGACCCCGGTGCGGATCCGGCTCACCTATTGGTGGCCCGGACAGCCGAATCAGATGATCGTCGACGGTGACGATTACGCCGGCCACACGGTCCATCTGCGCGTCACCAGGATGGACCCCGCCTCGTTCCCGCTTGTCGAGCGCGGTTTCAACTGGGTGCAGGAAGCGCCCTACAACCGCTGATCTGATAGAACGGGTGGATGGCACTGACCGAGCTAGTGGAGCTACCGGGTGGGCCATTTTCCATGGGCTGCAACAATTTCTACCCCGAGGAACGGCCCGTACGCGCCGCGAGGGTCGATGCCTTCGCCATCGAACGGCACCCTGTCACCAACGCTCAGTTCGCGGAGTTTGTCACCCAGACCGGGTATGTGACCGTCGCCGAACGTGCCCCCGATCCGGCCCTCTACCCGGGCGCCTCGCCCGAGGATCTGGTCCCCGGGGCCATGGTGTTCCGGGCAACCAGCGGCCCGGTGAACTTGCATGACTGGCAGCAATGGTGGGACTGGGTTCCAGGTGCCTGCTGGCAACGGCCCACCGGACCGGACAGCGATATCGATAGCGCCGCAGATCATCCCGTCGTCCAGGTGGCGTACACCGATGCGGCGGCCTATGCCCGCTGGGCGGGCAGGCGGCTGCCCACCGAGACCGAGTGGGAGTACGCGGTGCGCGGTGGCGGCGATACGACCTACGCCTGGGGCGACGAGGTGTCCCCCGCAGGACAACTGATGGCCAACACCTGGCAAGGCAGGTTCCCGTATCGCAACGACGGTGCGCTGGGCTGGTGCGGTACGTCTCCCGTCGGCACGTTCCCGCCGAACGAGTTCGGCCTTCTCGACATGATCGGCAATGTCTGGGAATGGACCTCGACGCGATTCGAACCCGGCGCGCACACCCCCACGTCATGCTGCAGCCCTTCCGATAACCCCGACACGTCGGTGATCCAGGCACTCAAGGGCGGCTCACATTTGTGTGCACCCGAGTACTGCCACCGCTATCGTCCTGCGGCGCGCTCGCCACAGTCACAGGACAGTGCGACGACCCATATTGGATTCCGCTGCGTGGAGAGCCGGGCATAACACATACGCTGTAGTGGCACCCACACCGCAGGGCGCCACTAGCAGCAAGCGGGCCGATGGTTCCGATGTCAGACTGATCCGGTCTGACGGCAACGCACATCATCGTATTGACTTGTGGGAGGAACGGTATGAAACGTGATGTTGGAGCCCAACTCGACGTCGACATCTTGGCGCCATCAACATTGGAGTTCCAGATCGCTGTGTCGCCGCTACCCGGCGCCCAGGTGACGGAAAGCTTGTCACTGGAGCTGAACGGACAGCAGGTGCAGGCCCAGGAGGTAGCGGGCGAGCACGGCAACCGTATTCACCGGCTCTACGTCGGGCAGGGAAACCTCAAAGTCTCTTACACGGCAACCATTCTCGGACAAGCCGACGAAGTGCCCGTCGAGGCCGCGGACCTGTCGACGTACTTGCGCCCGAGCCGCTACGCCGAGGCCGACAAGTTCTACGGTTTCGCGGCAACCGAATTCGGTGATCACACCGACCCCACGGTGCTGTTGGAGAAGGTCTCATCCTGGGTCGGCTCCCGTTTGACGTATTCACCGGGATCGAGCGATCCCATCGATGGCGCCGTCGACACCCTCCTGGCGGCGGCAGGGGTCTGCCGCGACTACGCACACCTCGTGGTGGCGCTGCTTCGAGCCGTCAAGGTACCGGCCCGGCTTGTCGCCGTATATGCGCCGGGTTGCGACCCCATGGACTTTCACGCTGTTGCCGAGGCAGTCGTCGACAACCGTTGGCAGGTGGTGGACGCGACCTGTCTGGCGCCGCGACAAACGATGGTTCGCATCACCACCGGTCGCGACGCCGCAGACACGGCGTTCCTCGACAACCACGGTGGGCAGATCGTATTGAACCAATCGTTCGTCACCGCCGTGGTCGACGGTGACCTACCCGAGGATCACGTCGATCAGCTGGTCTCCCTGCGATGACACCCGAAGAGAGACCAGCTGAGACAGAGGGCTAGGAGTTCCCGGTCAATTTGTCCTTGACCGCGTCCACGCCTTCCTTGAGCTTGTCCGCGGCATCGGTCAGCTTCTGCTTGACCGATGCGATGCCCTGATCGACCTGGCCTTCGGCCTTCAGATCCTCATCGCCAGTGGCAGCCCCAACGGCTTCCTTGGCGCGGCCCTTGAGATCCTCGGCCGTGTTCTTTGCGTCGTCAGCAATTCCCATGTGTTTCAAACCTTTCTGTATTCCACTCGAGACAGGCGCGAGCCGAAGGTTCATCACATCGATTCCCGGCAGTTATCGTCAACGCCACTTCCGACACTACGCACGAAATCTCCCCAGTGCGGCGAGTTCAGTTCACGGGCTTCCTGAAGAATCACCCGAAAAGGGTGATGCTCACCCTCGCGCTGCTGACTAGCGTCGATATGAGCATGTCTCTTCACATCGTCGCGCCGTTCTTCGTGATCACCTTCCGTTTCCGGATCTTGGCGAGACACAATGAATCACGTTGATGAATAGCGCCGCGGTGACGCCACCGCTGACCCAGATTCTTCGCTCCGAGAGGACTACCCATGGAACCCACCAACGGGGACACCGCCCAACCCACCGATAACGGCACAAGCGGACGCTTCTCGCGGCGTTCGATTCTGGGTGGAATCGCGGCCGCCGGTGTCGGCGCCGCCGCGGCAACCGCCGTAATCAAGGGGTTCGAGGACACCGATCACACGACAAGTGCCGGTACGCCGGGCACCGGGCCAACCAACGAGGACTTCCACGGGAAGATCGCCCTCGACGTTCGCGATTCCACACCCGACTGGACCCCTTACGAGCTGAAGCGCGCGCCCGAGGGGGCGCCCAACGTGCTGGTGGTGCTCTACGACGACACCGGACTGGCGGCCTGGTCGCCGTTCGGCGGGCGCATCAACATGCCGGTCATGCAGCGCCTCGCCGACAACGGGCTGCGGTACTCCCAATGGCACACCACGGCACTGTGCTCGCCGACGCGGTCGTGCCTGTTGACCGGACGCAATCACCACGTGAACCGCTCTGCTTCGATTACCGAGGCCTCCAACGGATTTCCCGGTGCCGCGGGCCGTCTGCCCGCGGAGTGCGCCACCATCGGTCAGGTGCTGCAGGACAACGGATACAGCACGTTCTGGGTGGGCAAGAACCACAATGTGCCCGTCGAAGACATCGCCGGCGGCGGCAGCCGATCCGAATGGCCACTACAGAAGGGCTTCGACCGCTATTACGGGTTCCTGGGCGGGGAAACCAACAACTGGTACCCCGACCTGGTCGAGGACAACCGGTTCATCGAGCCACCGTCCACTCCCGAGGACGGCTATCACCTGTCGAAAGACCTTGCCGACCAAGCACTTCGGATGCTGCGCGACCAGCGGGCCACCAACCCTTCCAAGCCCTGGTACCTGTGGTACTGCCCCGGTGCCAACCACGCACCGCATCACAGCCCCGCCGAGTACACCGAGAAGTACAAGGGCAAGTTTGACGACGGCTACGAGGCGTATCGCGATTGGGCGCTGGCCCGCATGGTCGAGAAGGGCGTCATCCCGAAGGACACCAAACTCACCCCGCTGACCCCCATGCCCGCGGACGTCGCCAACGAGGCGGACTCGGTGCGGCCGTGGAACACCTTGAATGCCGATGAGAAGCGTCTCTTCTCGCGGATGGCCGAGGTGTACGCCGGGTTCTCCGAATACACCGATGCCCAGGTCGGAAGGGTCATCGACTACCTCGAGCAGAGCGGTCAGTTGGACAACACCATCGTCTTCTACTGCGCCGACAACGGCGCCTCCGGTGAAGGCTCCCCGAACGGCTCGGTGAACGAGAACAAGTTCTTCAACGGTTATCCCGACGAGCTGTCGGAGAACATGAAGTATCTGGACACGCTGGGCAGCCCCGACACCTACAACCACTACCCCACCGGATGGGCGGTGGCCTTCTCCACCCCGTTCCAGATGTTCAAGCGCTACTCACAGTTCTCCGGCGGAACCTGCGATCCCCTCGTGATCCACTGGCCCAAGGGCATCAAGGACAAGGGCCAAGTGCGCCACCAGTATCACCACGTCACCGACATCGTGCCCACCATCCTCGATGTCACGGGTCTGAAGATGCCCGAGACCTACCGCGGCGTCACGCAGTACCCGGTGAACGGGGTGTCTATGCGGTACAGCTTCGAGAAGGCAGATGCCCCCACCACCAAGAAGCGGCAGTATTACGCGATGCTGGGCACCCGCGGAATATGGGAGGACGGCTGGAAGGCGGCGGCCCTGCACGCACCGATCAGCGGCAAGGGTCATTTCGACCAGGACAAGTGGGAGCTGTACCACGTCGATGAAGACCGTTCCGAGTCAACGAATCTGGCCGACAAGTACCCCGACAAGCTCAAGGGGCTGATCGCCGCGTGGGCCGAGGAAGCCGACAAGAACTTCGTGCTGCCCCTCGACGACCGGTCAGCCACCGAGCTGCTGACGATCGAGCGGCCCTCAACCGAGCCGAAGCGCAGCCGCTACATCTACTACCCTGATACGGCACCCGTTCCCGAAGCCGTGGCGGTCAGTATCCGTGGCCGGTCCTACAAGATCATCGCCGACGTCGAAACCACCAAGGATTCACAGGGCGTGATCTTCGCGCATGGCTCACGCTTCGGAGGGCACTCCCTGTTCATCAAGGACGGCCGGCTCCACTACGTCTACAACTTCCTCGGCATCAAGCCTGAGCAGGTGTTCGTCTCACCGCCGCTGACCCCCGGCAAGCGCACACTCGGTATGGAGTTCGTCCGCCATGACAAGGGAAAATACGGCGAATCCTTGGGAACAACAACGCTATACCTTGACGGGAAGGCGGTGGCGAACGGCCCCATGCGGACGCAGCTGGGCAACTTCACCCTTGCCGGCGACGGTCTGTGCATCGGTTACGACAGCGGCGACAACGTCTCGCGGCTCTACAAGCACCCCGGGACGTTCACCGGGGGCACCATCAAGGGTGTCGCGGTCGACGTCAGCGAGGAGACCTTCGTCGATCTGGAGCAAGAGGCACGCGCAGCATTCGCGCGGGACTAGTCGCTCGCCCAGGTGAGCGTGAGCTCGTCGCGGATGCCGAACCGCTCCAGGTGACGTTTCACGACGTCACCGAATTCCGCGGAGCTCGCCTCGACATGCAGTTCACCGTCCTGTGGGCGCAGCACGGTGATCGCATCGGGCGCCAGCTCGATCTGTATCGCACCGCCGTCGAGCTCGGTCACCGTGCTCTTGGCCGCCCAGTGCTGCGCGAGTTGTTTCGCGTAGCGCTCGGGACGGTCGGTGACGATCACGCCGTGAACAGTGGCCATCTCACGATTCTTCCAGGTTCTGCGCGAGGGTGTCAGTGCGGCGCAATACCGATGGCCTCGCGGCGGTTCGATGCCTGGAGTTTCCGGTAAATAGAACGCTGATGCGTCTTGAGGGTGTTGACCGACACCGAGAGCTTCGCAGCGATCTCCGCCGTGGTCATGGGAGTCCGCAGGTACGCCAACACTTCTCGCTCCCGCGAGGTGAGTGCCACCGCAGGGTTCTCCGATGCGCCCGTCTCGCACGCCAGCAGGCACTCGGCGAGAAAATCCGGATATGCCGTGCGGGAGCTGTGCGCCCCCAGTAGCTCGCGGCACGGCTGGTCCGCGTTGTCCAGGAACGGGTAGCGCACGGATTCGGGGGCGGCCAGTGCCAACGATTCCTCCAGGAGCTGGTGGGCCTGGGTGCTGTCGGCACGCTCCCACGCCAGCAGTGCACCGATCAGCAGGGCATAGGCGCGCGTGTATGGAGCCACTGACTCGCCACGCGCGTTGTCGACCAAAGCCTGTGCCAACTCGGGGTTCCCGAGTCGCCGACATATACCGGCGACGATCGCAGAGGCCATGGGCAGCGGTGTCACACCAACGAGCCTCGCCGCCAACTCGAATGCCTCCCCGGCGTGCCCGCGCATCTCGGCGATCCTCGCGAGTGCGGCTGTGCGGAAACTGCCCAACGGGACGGCCCTGTTGTCTCCCTCACCGATACGCATGGCAACCGCCTCCAGGTGCGGCATGGCGGCATCGCGCCCCTGGTTACGCAGCGCCGCAGCACTGAACACCAACATCATGCGACCGATGTCCGGATAGCCCTCCCCCACCGCCGCATCCACCACGGTGAAATCCTCGACTGACCCGGCCAGCTCGCCCTGCCAAAACTGTATGAACCCCTTGGTGAAACAGGCTATTCCACCACCCTCGTGGGAAAGCCACGGAACCTCTGCCATGCTCAGCGACCGCTGGGCGCGGCCGAACTGTCCGGCATGGACATGGGCGAAGGCCAGGCTCTCGGTGGCCCTGTCCGCGACCGCTGTCAGGGCCAGCGCGCGGCATTCCTGTGCGGCCGATTCCAGCAGCCGCATCGAGTGACCGACATCGCGTCGGAGCCGGGTTTCAGCCCAGCCCAACAGGAACAGCGCACACGCATACACCCGATCGGGCACAAGCGCCCGATCGGTGAGGGCCTCGGAGACCGCGTCCACGGCGCCCGCCATGGTGCTGTGGTCATCGGAGATCAGAATGCGGCTCAGGTCCGCGACTAGGCGCACACGCCGAGATTCGGCGTTGTTATGTGTCAGGGTCTGAGCGCGTTCGAAATGCAGTTGTGCCCCAAGGCGGTCGCCCGCGACCTCTCGGCAGCATGAACGCACCATCGCCACATCGGCGCTCTCCCCGAATGCCTCGGCCACCTGGATACACGCGCCCTCCAGTGCCACAGATCTGGCCTCCAGCAGCAGCTCGAGCCAGTGATCGGTGATGGTCTCCGCGGCCAGCTGCGCGTCCTCCCCGCGGACGGCATGCTCGACGGCATCCAAGGGGTAGCGGTCCCGCAGTTCGCGTGCGGCTAGCAGATTCAAGGCGCTCCACCGCGCGGGATCCGATTGCCTCAGCACTTCGCCGCAGCCCTGCGCGAACATCGAATGCCATTGGTAGACAGCATCTTCGCCAGATCCAAAGCGTTCGATGAACAGGCTCGATGACGCACATTCGGCGAGGAGCGCGGCAGCATCGGCACGCCCGGCGAGCACACCTGCCAGGCGTTGGTCCACCCGCGTACATACCGTCACCGCAAGCACGAACTCGGCTAGCTCCGGGCGCAGCCGTCCGAGAACAGCGGCACGGATGTACTCGGTGAGATCGAGATCATCTAAGGCACTGAGTGTTTGGCCGTCCAACAAGGCCAGTCGCACGGCCGCGGGCCAGCCTCCGGTGCTTTGCACGATCTGTTCGGCATCCCCGGCCGAGAGGTTCTGGCGTCCATGGCCGGCGGCCGTGAGCACATCCGCAGCGGTGAAAGCCAATTCGCCCGCCGCGATGACTGCCACCTGGCCATGTACCCGCAACCGGGTGAGCAGCGTCTCCGGCGCCTCCGTGGTGATCAGAACCAGTCGCAGCCAGGGCGGGCCGTGCTCAACGAACTCGACGAACTCCGCGGACTGCGTGACGGCAATGGCCTTCTGGAAATCGTCGAGCACGATGGTGACCGGGCCCGACATGTCGATCGTGGACAGGGCGGTGAACATCAGTCCCGGAGACGGCAGCTCGAAGGCGGTGGCCAGAGCCCGCCGGACTTGGGTATCGGCGCCGTCGCCCACCGCGTGGCGCAGCGCGGTCATGATGCCGCGAACCAATTCCGGGAAGTCTGCCGCCTGCTCTGTCACCGTCAGCCATCCGACCGAACCCGGCCGCCGCAGCCGGCGGCCCGCAGCCCATTGCCCCACGGCGACGGTCTTGCCGAAACCCGATGGTGCGAGCACCACGACGGCCCGCGACTGCTGAACATGCACGTCGAGAGCACTATGGACGCCCGTACGGGCGATCATCTCGGGGCTCGCCGCTGGCGGTGTGGCCAGGAACCACGGTGCCGGGCTCCACGCCGTCGAACCGGTCGGCTTGCCGCCTGCGGTCAGATCGTCGCGGTCAGCCATCCACTCATTCTCGCCGGAACCGGCTCACGCGAGTTGGCCGGTTCCGGTACGGCGCTGTCACGTCTGCGACTGCCCCAGGGTGACCTGGACCGTGCGCGAGGTTCCCGACGGGTCGTCGTAGGTGAGCGCCATGGTGTCCCCAGGAGCCTTGGAGCGGACCGCGGCCACCAGGGCCTCGGGACCGTCGATCACCTGGTCGTCGACCTTGGTAATCACCGAACCCTTAGGCAGACCGGCGGTTGCCGCCGCGCTGCCACGCACCACACCTGCCACGAGCGCGCCGCGTGCGTCCTGGTCGGAGCCGAGTTGGACACCCAGCGAGGCTTGCCGGACCGTTCCGGTGGCCACCAGTTCATCCGCGATGCGCTTGGCTTGATCCACCGGGATGGCGAAGCCCAGGCCGATCGACCCGGCCTGTCCGCCGCCCTGCGAGTCCTGGCCCCCACCCAGCGACGCTATCGCCGAGTTCACACCGATGAGGGCACCGTTCATATCGACAAGCGCACCACCGGAGTTGCCCGGATTGATCGCCGCATCCGTCTGGATGGCACTCATCACCGAATGCTGGCCACTCTGCTCATCGCCGGTAGCGACCGGGCGACGTAGTGCGCTGATGATGCCGGTGGTCACCGTCCCCTGCAGGCCCAAGGGCGAGCCGATGGCGACAACGTTCTGCCCCACCTTCAGGTCTTTCGACGAACCAATGGTGATCGGGGTCAGGTCGGAAACGCCTTGAGCACGCACCACCGCGATGTCATCGGCGGGATCGGCGCCGACCACGGTGAACGGCACCGTACGGCCGTCCGCCAGGGTCACCGTTGCCTTGACACCGTCACCGGTCCGGGCCGAGGGCCGAGTGGTACGCCCGTCGGAGCCGTCCAGTTCTGAGCCGTCACGCCCGTCCCGGTAACCGCCGGGAAGCTGTTCGCCGGGGAGGATGCCGGGCGGAAGGTTGGAGAGCGGCCCGCGGGGCGCGGGAGCCGAGGGCGCAAGATCGCCGCTGCCCGACATGGCCGCGGCCACCACGTGGTTATTGGTCAGGATCAATCCATCAGAGCTCAGGACTACGCCGGACCCTTCCTCACCCTGTTGTCCGCTTTGGATCTTTAGTTGCACCACACTGGGCAACACCTTGGCCGATACCTCTTCGACCGAGTTACCCGCGGGCGTGCTGCCAGGTTTTCCCAGTATCGAACCCGTTGGCAGCGAAGGCTTTCCGGCGACTCCTGGGCTCGACACCTGCGCTACGGGGGCGGGGTGCCCGGAGCGGTTCACCACGACCACCGCCGTGGTGGCGCTGGCGGCGATGGCCACCACAACGGCGCCGCACGTCAGCCCCATGGCGCGAAGACGTTTCCGGCGCACAGGGTTCGGAGCCAGTTCGGCACGGTCCGGGAATGTCTCGCCATACGCGTAGCGCGTCCTGGTGTCGGTGGATGCACCATGCACCTGCCGATAGCCGTGCTGGCCCAGCGGGAATTCGTTTCCGTACGGCGGATGCCCAGGCTGGTAGTTCATCGATCGTTCCTTCTTCCTCAAGATGCAGTCAGGGCACTGTCCGCCTCTGGTACGCACTGTCACAGTGCCTGCATCCACTGAGGCCAGGCTGAGAATTTCCTCTCTGCAGCCCAAGACTTTTCTGGGGGTAGCGGCCCGCGTGTGAAGTCAGGGTTGGTGAACACATCGGGCGGTAGACAGAAGAGGTCGTCGTTCTTGGCCTGATCGAAGTACAGACCGATTTCCGTTGCGCCCTAGTGCAACCATGGCCAACCGCCTTTGATGCCCTGTTCCTCGAAGCCGTATGTACGGACGGCCCAGGCAAGCAAGCCACCAGATCACTAGCCCGAGTACGCGGACGTCATTCCGCGCGATCAGCGGAATATATGCGGGGAACCAGGCCCAGCCGAGGCCGAATTACATTGCGATGCAGATAGATTCGACCAACTGCTGCTACTTGCTGGCCAGAAGTGGTCACCGGCCTGGTCGTGACGGACTATCGGCGGGCGCCGGAGGATTCGGGCCTTGCCCCACGACGCGTTCCTGCAGGCGGTACAGGGTGTATTTGAAGCTACCGACAAAGTAGCCCCAGTCTGCCTGCTTGGGTCCGTGGTAATCGTCGGAGCCCTTGTTGCCCGCATCGTCGATATTGCCCAGCGCGAGCTTGGCAATGTTGACGTCATGTGCCTGCGCGCTGCCTGCGTTCGCCTTGATGAGCATCGGTATCAGCCGGTTAAGTGCGACCAGGCTGGTGTCGGGGCTCACCGCGATGTCATTGAAGCCGCGGGCGATCGAGTTGAGGTCGGCGACGGTGCTGCGACCGTCGGTGCCCTGAATCGATGGGAGCTTCGCAAGTTGGTCGCTGATCTGCCCGCTCGTGTTGGCCAGGTCGCTGATCTGGTTGGCATCGATGGCCCGCACGCCCGGAGCCGATGCCTCCAGCAGATTATTGATCGTCTTCTCTCGTGACGAAATCGAGGCAGCCAGTTGCGATGTCTTGTCCAAGGAGTTTTGAATCTGTACCGAACGCCTATTGAGGGTGTCCAGCAGCTGATTCGATTGCCCCACGATGTTTCCCAGGGTTTGACCATTGTCGGCCGAAGCCTTGCCGAGCCCGTTGACCAGGTGGGTCAGGTTACGCACCACGCCGCCGTTGACCAATACCGCTGCCGAACTCAGCACACCTTCTACGGTGGCAGCCGACGACGTGGTTTGTAGGTCGAGAGCGTCGCCGTCCTTGAGGAGTTCCGTAGCCGGATGATTGGGCGGTTCGAGAGCCACGAATACATCGCCCAACGGGGTCGCACTGCGCAGCTGGGCGGTTGAGCCAACGGGCAGTCGCACGCCCCTGAGTATCCGCAGCTTGACGACGGCCACATAGTCGATTGCGTCGATGGATTCGACCTCGCCGATATCGGCACCGTTGAGGCGCACCTTCGCCCTGTTTGGGAGGTTCAGGGCATTGGCGAACTTGCCGGTCAACGCATATGCGTCGGAACCGATGCCTGGCGCCGGCAGGTTAAGACTCTCCAGCGTCGGCGGATCGCAGGCCGACACCGTCATTGCCAACAGGGCTGCTGCGGTGGCCTGAATGACTGTGCGGACACGAAGAGACGCCTCTGGCGCTATTGAGCGAAGCGGTGCACATCGGCGAGAATTTACCTGGGAATGAGCGTCCCATGTCATCGCGCAACGGTATCAAGAGAGTTTGCAGGAATCGCATCGTGAAGCTAACGAGACCAGTGATCTCCACTACATAACGCTATATAAGTTGAGCGATCTCACAGTGCCGTCCGGGTCGAACGGGTTCACGTGATCGCCTGCCAGCATTTGCTGTGGCGCCACGGCGCCCACCGAGGTCAGTTGCTACAACCGGCCGTCAGGGGGCGAATGCGGTCCCGCATCCACTACAGGAAGCGGTGCCGTCGTCGGTTCCGGTGATTGAACGTCGCGGCCACGCCGAACGATTTCGAAGGTGTTGATCGGCCACCAGAACCAGCGCCCCAGTGCCGCGGCGATCGCCGGCGTCATGAAAGCCCGCACGATCAGCGTGTCGACGATCAGGCCGATACCGATGGTCATGCCGAGCTGACCGACCACGCGTAAGTCACTGACGATCATCGACATCATGGTGAACGCGAACACCAGTCCGGCGGCGGTCACGACGCGGCCGGTGGCGCCCATGCCGCGAATCATGCCGGTGTTGAGCCCGGCGTGGATTTCCTCTTTGAGTCGCGAAACCACCAACAGGTTGTAGTCCGAACCCACGGCCAGCAGGATCACCATCGACAATGGGATCACGATCCACTGCACACCCAGCCCAAGGATGTCCTGCCACAACAGTACTGACAGGCCACAGGCCGTACCCAGGGATGCGGCAACGGTGCCAACGATCACCAAGGCGGCCACCACACTGCGCGTGATCAGCACCATGATCACGAAGATCAGGATCATCGATGCGAGGATCGCGATCGCCAGATCGACGGTCACGCCGTCCTGCATGTCGGCATACATCGATGCGGTGCCGGCCAGTGAAACCTTCGCATTGGCCAGAGGTGTGCCCTTCACCGCGTCGGCGACAACACCTTTGATGTCACGGACGTGTTCAATGCCTTCGACCGACGCCGGGTCGCCCTGGTGGGTGATGATGAATCGAACCGCCTTGCCGTCCGGCGATACAAACATCTTGAGCCCACGTTTGAAGTCCGGGTTGGTAAACACGTCCGGCGGTAGATAGAAGAAGTCGTCGTTCTTGGCTTGGTCAAAGTAGAGGCCAATTTCCGTGGAGCCCTTGGCCAATTCTTGTTGTTGGGCCTGAGTGCCGGCCTGAGTGCTATGCATGGCGATCATGAAATCGCGCATCCTGCCCATCGAATCAATGGTCGTTCTCAGAACCGGCAGCATCTGGGGCATCAGCTGATCCATGTGATCCATATCGGCGACAAGGCCGCGCATCTGGTCGGCGAGCACGTCAACACTGTCCAAAACATCAAAGATCGACCGCAGCGACTGGCAGATCGGGATATCAAAGCAATGCTTCTCCCAATAGAGGTAGTTGCGCAGCGGGCGGAAGAAATCGTCGAAATTGGCCAGGTTGTCACGCATCTGCTGGATGGTTGCCTCCATCTCGTGAGTCCGGCCCACCATGCTGTGCATGGTGCCCGTGAGCTCCTGCATGATGCCGTACATCCGCTCCATGCTGGCGAGGGTCTTGCTCAGCTCGTCGGCCTGCTCAAGCATCTGGGCAGAGCTGTCGTTGTTGAACTTTGCGGCCTGCAGCGTGCCCGCATTCTGGGCACCGAGCAGGAACGGGATCGAGCTGTGTTCAATCGGCGCACCGAGCGGACGGGTAATCGTCTGCACCCGTTCGATACCGCGCATATGGACGATGCCCTTGGCCACCCTGTCGATGACGAGCATGTCTGCCGGGGTGCGTAGGTCGTGGTCGGCCTCCAGCATCAACAGTTCCGGGTTCATGCGGGCCTGAGAGAAGTGGCGGTCGGCGACATCCATCGCGCGGTTGGCCGGCATATCGGCGGGCGTGAACTTCTGATCGTTGTACTGCGGCACATAGGTCATCAGGCTGACGAAGCCGATGATCGCAATCATGCTGGTCACCAAGACAATCGGAATGGGCCAGCGCACCACCGAGGTACCGACCTTGCGCCAACCTGTGGTGGAGAGCTTGCCCCTGGGTTCGAGAAGCCCGAACTTCGAGGCCACCGTCAGGACGGCGGGCGCCAGCGTCAGCGCCGCGACAACGATCACCAGAACCGAGATCGCGCACGGCAAGGCCATGCTCTGGAAGTACGGGAGCGTGGTCATGCTCAGGCACATGCAGGCGCCGACAATGGTCAGACCGGATCCGAGAATGACGTGCGAGACGCCATGGTAGGCAATGTAATACGCGTCTTCGCGACTGCGTCCCTTTGATCTTTCCTCGTGATAGCGGCCGAATAGGAAGATCACGTAGTCGGTACCGGCAGCCAGTGCCAGCATCGTCACCATGCTCACCGCATAGGGGGTCAGACCGATAATGTTCAGGTAGCCGGCAGTAGCCGTAACGCCTTGTGCAGCAAACAGTTCCAAGCCAATGATGACCATGGATATGAGCATCGTGACGATGGAGCGGTAGATGAACAGGATCATCACGATGATCACGCCCACTGACACCAATTCCATCGTCGCCATGCTTTGGTGACCGGCAACCTGGGTGTCGGCGTTCAGCACGGAGGTGCCGGCGATATGAGCCTTGATGCCCTGCGGCGCGGGCACGGAGCTGACAATCTCGCGCACCGCGGCGACAGACTCGTAACTGGCACTGGTGCCCTGTGATCCGTTGAGGAAGATCTGCACATAGGCGGCTTTACCGTCCACACTCTGCGAGCCCGCCGCGGTCAACGGATCACTCCAGAAGTCCTGGACGTTCTGCACGTGCTCGTGATCGGCCTTGAGCTTGGCAACGATGTCGTCGTAGTACTTGTGCGCGGCATCGCCGAGTTTGTCGTCGCCTTCCAGGACGACCATCGCCGAAGAGTCCGAGTCGTACTGCTGAAACACCTTGCCGATGTTCAGCATCCCCTGGTACGACTCCGAGTTCTGCGGGCTCAGCGGCACGGACCTGCTGGCCGCCACTTCGTTGAGCGACGGCGTGACCGTGCCCAGGACGACCGCCAGCCCGACCCAGAACAAGATGATCGGCAGGGAGAAGATCCGGATCAGGTGGCCGACAAACGGCCGGTGCGGCTTCGCGTGCACGTTGCTCATACGGATTTCACCAAGCAGTAGATGAACGGTTTGACTTGGTCCGTGCTGGATCGGTCGTCACGCACGCCCCCATCGACCGTCACGCGGCACCCAAGACCGCTGACGTTGCGATCGCCTTGGGCGACGATGTTGGCCGACATGGACGGCATGGTTGTCACGATCGTGAAAGACCAAGGGAGTGGGGCATTCTCAATGAGATGGGGTTGCCCGTTCTCATCGAGGTAGTTGAGGTTCGCAGTGCCGCCCGACCCGACGACCTCATAGGTGATGTGCTTCGGGTTGAAGTTCGCGGTGATGCCCGATCCCTCGCCCGGCTTGGGAGGAGGCGGATTTATGGAGCTACGGATCTGCGAGATCGCGTATCCGCCAATCCCGACGACGACTGCCAGCAGCAGCGGAATCCAGAACCGCTTCAACAGTCGATACACCGTGCGCATCCCCTTCCGCACCTGCCGATGAGGCGACTACCGAAGGACCGGCGACACCACTTTGTGTACCGCCGGTCTATTACGGCGGGAACCGTACCACGGTAATAGACCGGCGGTTCACTATGAGGTGACCGGCGGCGCACTAACATCGGGCCATGACCTTCCGGCGCGCACGCAGTGAGGAGCAGCGCGAGATCCGCCGGCAAGCCATCCTGGAAACCGCATCGTCGATGCTCAGCGACATGCCGGTCAGCCAGATAACCCTCAATGAGCTGAGCCGACGCACCGGCCTGGCAAAGTCGGCGATGGTCCGCTACTTCGAGTCCCGCGAGGCCGTATTGCTGGAATTGCTCGATGGCGCGCTGCGGTGCTGGGCAACCGAAATTGTGGCGGAGCTCTCTCACGACACGCACTCCGGTACCGCGCAGGAGAGAGCCGACCACCTGGCCACCCTGCTCAGCAGGTCGCTGCGGCAGCACGCGGTGCTGTGCGACTTGATGACCGCTCAGCCAGGCGTACTGGAGCAGAATGTCGCGGACGAGACGCTGCTGTGTTTCCGGCGATCCGCCCGCGACAGCATCACCGCGCTCACTGCGGCCATCCGCAGCTACATCCCCGAGCTCGGTGAAGATGCCCAGAGCGTGTCCCTGTCCATCCTGGTCACGAGCTCCGCGCTGTGGATGTACGCGCGACCGTCAGCCAGCGCCATCGCCGCCATTGAGGCCGACCCCACACTGGCAGATATCCATTTGAACTTCGACGCCGACCTGGAATCCATGCTCGCCCGACTCATCGCCGGCGCCCTGGTGAAGCGCAGTTCCTGATCGCCTGTCCGTCCCAGATCTCAGCGTCGAGGTACGGCTCGGGCCGCGAGCGGAACGAGCCACAGGAACGCGAGTAGGTCGAAAAGTAGGGTCGACGGCAGTCTGTTGTGCACCAGCGCTATCGACAACTCACGCGTGGGATCTGCCCACCCGAAGCACCCGTTCAGTCCCACATGGCCGAAACCACTCGACAGCAGAGGCAGCGGCATCGAGTGAAATCCCATGTGCCACATCATCGGAACGTGTAGGACGCCATCGACACGAAGACTTGGCTTTCGCGTGAAGGAGGCTACCGCGGACGGCGACAGTAGCCGCACGCTATCCACACTGCCGTCGCCTGCCACCGCCGCGTACAACTTGGCCAGCGACTCCGCTGATGCCACGGCGTTGACAGCGGGCATCTGCGCATCGAGGGCTACGGAGTCGGCGTCCACAATCGCCTGGGACATACCGGGACCGGCGTAGAGACTGCCCGCCAGTGATCTGACGAAACCGGGGCCGCGCGCGACACGAGCAAGCCAGCGTTCCGAGAAGACCCTGGTGAAACCGCCTATCGGGTCCACGAATTGCGCCAGCGGGATGCCTTGTAGCCCCGGTGGGCGACCCAGGTGCAACTCGGCAAGACCCAACGGCGCAGCCAGTTCTTGGGCATAGAGGTCGCGCATATCTTGCCCGGTAACCGCTCGTGCCAGACCGGCGAGCAGCCAGCCGATGGTCAGCGCGTGATAGGCCGGTTTTCCGGCCAAGCGGTCCAGGGGTGCCGCGGCCAGACGCTCCTCCATCAGACGGTGATCGAGCTCCTCCTCGAGACTCTCGGCTATTCCGACGATTTGCGATAGTCCGGCCGTGTGGTTGAGCACGGCACGTACCGTCACGGCGCCTTTGCCGTTGGCGCCGAACTCGGGCCAGTACTGCGCCACCGGGGCGTCATAGTCGATCAGGCCGCGGTCGGCGAGACGGTGGATGACCAGGGACGAGAGCCCTTTGGATGCCGAATAGATGACGCCGGACGTCTCCGGCAACCACGGACGGGTGCCGGCTCGGTCGCTGGTACCCGCCCAGAGATCGACAACCTTCTCACCCCGGTAGTAGACGGCCAAGGCCCCGCCGCCACGCAGCCGGTTGCTAAAGAGCGCATTAAAGGCCTTGCCCAACAAGCGGAATCTATTGTCCACCAATAGCTCCCGAGGGGCTCGGGGTGCGATCCCCGGCAGATCGGGAGAAAATTCGGGCTCGGATGTCATCTACTGACCCAATCGATTGATGAAGGAACTTCGGCGGTCCTGCCACATCAGCTTTACCCGAGAGTAAAGCTAGTGAGATGTTCCGTCAAGACTGCTCACAGGTGCCGGATCACGGAAGTCATTCATGCCATCCTGTGACGATGCCACCCACCCATCGCAGGCCGTCCGATGACGAGCTGCTGGACGGCGCCCGTGACGTATTTGCCGAATATGGTTACCAGGCAGCGAGTATGGCCGAGATTGCCCGGCGTGCGTCGACCACAAAGCCGACGTTGTACGCACATTTCGGGTCGAAGGAGGCGATGTATTCGCTGGTCTTCCAACGCGAGGCCCAGGCCATTCAGAATCACCTGTTCGCGGTGTACGAGAACCTGCCGGAGGGCGACGTCGAGGGGTGGGTGAAGACGGCACTGGACGCCGGAATGAGCTACGTCGCTGACAATCCCACCAGCTTTCGCGTCTTGGTTGGTACCTCAGAGGCCGGGACTCCGGCGGCCGAATCGATGCGGTCGATGCTTGACCGCTTCATTGATCGAATCGCCCAAATCGTCGATGACGCGGTCCGTCGTCGCGGCGCCGTACCGGCGCTACCGACGCGAACGGTGGCGGCGATGGCTGTTGCGAGCGGTCTGGAAGCGGCGCGTCAGGGAATCCTTGTCGACGGGCTCAGTCCCGCGCATGCCGCCGAGCTGGCGACCGCCTACATCGCGGGCGGAATAGCCGCGATAGAAACAAGACTGCTGACCAAGTAGCGTCCGCGAGCCCACAACGGCCACCCATCGTGTTTCGCTGAGGCGGCAAGCCTACGGAGTACGCCGACACACGATGGGGAGTACCGTCGGCCTATGCGGCAAACACAAAGGCTCCGTAGCTTGCAGCCGCGAGCACTGGCGACTCTGGCAGTGCTCGGCGCTCTTGCCATGAGTACGAGCGCCTGCGGTGGGGCGGACACACCACCAGCGAGCACTGCCGGTAGCCCGGACAAACTGGCATTAGCAACACTGGATCAGATCGTGCAAGGCGACAATGCAGCCGCCACCGCCCATTTCGACCAGACCATGGCGGATACGCTGTCGGCTCCTGCCCTGGGGCAAGCATGGATCACCTACCAAGAACTGCTGGGCACATACCAATCACACGGTGATCCGCAAGACGTCCAACGCGGAGAGCTGACCGTGGTCAACGTGCCGCTCCAAATGGAACACGCGCCTGGCCAGTTCAGGCTGACCGTGCACCCCGACGGCACCGTCGCAGGTCTGTACTTCCTCAAAGAGGGCGTCCCCGTACCCTGAACTCGTCGGTCACACACCAGCCCCGACCAGCGAACAGCTCCCCAAGCATCTCGCTTCTGGGCCAGCGGGGGTCAACACCATCCCTGATACACTCCCGTCGCAGTCTGAAACGCGAGAAAACACCAACACTCGGTGGCATTTTCTCGCGTTTCATCGCCGCAGCAACACCGCAGACCGGTACGAAAACACCTGGCAGGGATTGTCATCAGGGTTTTCATCTAGTCTCCCGCCGATGTAGTTCAATGGCAGAACATCAGCTTCCCAAGCTGAATACGCGGGTTCGATTCCCGTCATCGGCTCCATAAGTGAGCGGCGGTAACGCCGTTCGATCCTGTTGGACCGGGGCCCTCAGGGTCGCCAAAGATCACAAGTCAGATGACACTCTTGTCGGCCGTCGAGTGATGCCCCCGCTCTCTTACGGATGGGCTTTGCCGTACTCCAGAACGGAGAGTACCGCCCCCATCTGGGGGGTTCCGAGGAACACGGGGGCGGCACCAGCGATGATCCTGGCAGATTGCTGACCGATTCGCCCAATCCACGCGCGACACTCACAACTAGGAGCAACTAAACCGATCTAGCAAACATTAGATCCTGGACAAGTGCAGGTGCGATGTGTGCAGTACTACAAGACGGGATGCCCATGACGATTACCCCCACAGTCCGTCGGCGATCCGCTGTTGTGGCGGTCGCGTTGACGGCCGTATTTCTGAGTTGCTGCGCTAGCCCGCCCAACGCGACTGGAGTGCCAGACGGTGATCGTGATCTCTGGTGGCTGGTAGATCAGGCCGAACAGAACGTCCCGCTGACGATTGATAAGACCCAGGACATCCTCGGCATACCGCTCAAACAGGTGAGCGATCAACGGTGGCGTGGCGACAAGTCGGTTGAATTGAGTTCAAAACTCACCGTGCAGAACGTCGAGTCCTTCGCGAATGACAACGACAAACAGCGACTCACATTTTTCATGGTGTCAACCCGGCCATGCATCACAAAGGCCGATGTCGAATCCAGGTACAGCACCCTCGAGCGATACTACGTATCACCGCACAATCCCCACTTCAAAGAGGGCTGGGCGCAAAACCGGGCGTGGGGAAAGCTCATTTTTCTGATCGGCCGCGGCTCGGGCTGCGTCGCGGAAGTCTCACTAGTCGACAGATAGCAGAACTGTGCCTCTGGATAGCCGTTAGGCGATCCCGCAGCACCGCGTCCGTATGAGCCACCGGAGGGGCTTGATCGGACGTTGCCTTCCCCAGCTGAATACGCGGGTTCGATTCCCGTCGTCGGCTCGACTAGTTCCGGTACTTCCTCATGGTGGCTTCGTACTCCTCGGGATTGGTGCGCTTGACCCAGGCGCGCACCGGCCAGAACAGCACCCACAGCACCCCATACCCCGCCCAGTAGATGGGCAGCATGATCATCAACGCGAAGAGCCAGCCCGGATAGATCAAGATCAAGCAGAACTGTGCGAACTGCTTGATCCCCACCGGCTGTCCCTCGGCCATGGAGATCAAGAACCCGGGCCGCATAGCCTCCAGGATCCATTTGCCGGCGGGCTTCTGCGTGGTGGCCGCGCCCTCGATCTGCGCGGAGGTCTGCTCGGAGGCTGTCGACACAGGCTCGATACCCGCGGATCCGGTGGGCTCATAGGCGGTCATGTCATTGACGCTAGGTACGCACGTTGGAGATCCATTGAATGCCTGCACACAGCACCCGGACGGGGTCCAACCGATTTCCAATCACCCCTTCTTATGGTGACGTTCCCTGGACGCGCGCGGCGTCCACCGGTCAGATGATCAGGAGAACACCATGCGCACGGAGCGCCCCCCGGTAGCCCTTGCATTCGCGGCACTGTGTCTGTCCGTCACCCTCGCCGCGTGTGGCGGCGGTTCCAAGGACAACGCGGCGACGTCGTCGTCATCGAAGAGCTCGTCCTCATCCACTACTACCTCGGCGGTGGCCCAGCCGGACAAGAGCAAGTTGGCACCACGCAATCTGCAGAGCAAGGCCGGTGCGGCCAACTACACCATCGCCGACTACATCAAGGATCAGCGCATCACCGAAACACCTGTCCACCAAGGTGATTCGGGTGCGCCACAGGTCGATATCCAGTTCCCGGACGGCTGGGTCAGCGCCGGGCCCGACACACCGGACTACGCCTATGGCGCGATCGTGTACACCGGCCCTGAGGCACAAGGGGCCAACTACACCCCCAACATCATCGCGATCCTGTCCCGGCTCGAGGGCAATGTCGACCCCCAGCAGCTGCTGACACTGGCCGGCGGTGAGATGAAGAACCTCCCCGAATTCGTGCCCGTCGGTGACGGATCCGCCGAGGTATCTGGATATCCCGCCTATCGGATCGCGGGTTCCTACAACCTGGAGGGCATCAAGGCCGCCTCCGGCCAAGAGACCGTGTTGATCACAAGCAACGGCGCGCTGTACATCCTGCAGATGAACGCCACCAGCAACGAAGAACAAAGCGATGCGCTGTTCACCGCCATGAGCGCCATCGACAAGTCGATCACCATTACCTCCTGACCATCACCTGCTTACGGGTGCCAGCCTGCGCGTGATCTGATCGTCCCAGGCATGCTCGCCGGTCACCTGCGCGATCGAATGCGCACGGGTGAGCAGGTCGTGTGCGTGCTGGATGCGTTTGTGCCGCTTCTCGATATCGGCCATGAGGCACAGCCAGAACGGCATCATGACGGTGCTGCCGTCATAGGAGATGGCATCCAGCGCTTCAAATGCCTCGGCCACCAGATCCTCCCCGGTGCTCAAGGTGCGCGCCCATAGACTCACCAGCCGGGCACATCCGGCCCACTGATGCGCCCCGGCGGCGGCCATGTCGTTGTAGATGGTCTCGGCCTCGCCCGCGATGCCGTCGTGAATGCCGAGGATCGCATCCACCTCTACCAGGGCGAGTTTGGCTGCCAGCACATTGAATACATCGCCGTGCGACCGCGCGAGGTCCAGGCTCAGCTGGCAGTTGCGCCGAGCGGCCTCGCGATCGCCACGGTTGGCCTCGGCGACCGCGACAAAGCAGTACGCGCGTGGATGCAGAAAGTGCAGCGGATCGGCGACGGTCACCGGCGCGGGAAACGTCGCGAACATGCTCTTGGCGGTGGACAGCGTGTCCTCGAACTCGCCGCGCAGACCGTGAATCATCATGCGCACAAAGTGACTCGCCTCGCCGATGTCCGAGTCACCGGTCGCCGCATGCCGATCATCGAGGCCCTTGGCCATCACCTGCGCCTCATCCAGCCGACCGCGTGCACACAGCATCATGATCTGTAACACGATGGCGCCGTAGAAGTTCCGGCCGCTGCTGGCACTGCCGAGCTCGAAGGCGCGCTGCACCGCGTCCAGGGCGGGCTCGCTGGAGTGTCCTTCACGGATGCCGCGTGCCCCGGCCAGGTGCAACCACAGGGTCGCTTGGCGTCCCAGCAGCTCCGGCTTGGGCGGCAGCCGTCGGCAGATCGCTATCGCATGGTCGCAGAGGACGGTGACATCCTCGTACGCCGACCGGTCCACGGCCCGCTGCACCACGCTCTCGTGGATTTCCAGCGCGGTGTGCGGGTTGATTTCCACCCCGGCGCGCCAGGCATGATCGGCCGCGGCAATGGCCTCCTCATAGGCCATGGTGACAATGCCTGCCGACTGGCTGCGGGCGATCGCGGCGTGGGCGTTCATGCGATCTGTGCCCATCGTGTGCGCCAGCACCGCATCCCGAACGAGGCCGTGGCTGAAGCGGTACACGCCCGGGTTACCCGGCACCTCGTCGAGCAACCCGGTCTCGTAGGCGGGACGCAGGCGCCGCTGCACCACCGACACCGGCAGATCGACGATGTCGGACAGGGCTGCCACATCGAAGACCGGGCCCAGCACGGCCGCCACCGACAGTGTGTGGCGGCAGGCCGTGTCAAGGACCGACAGCCGTCGGCCGACCGCGGCCGAGATGGCGTCCGGCACCGTCACTCCATCGGGCACCAAGGTGCTTTGGGAACGAGTCTTGGCGTCGAGAACGCGGACGAACTCCGTGATGTACAGCGGATTTCCGCCGGTGTGCTCCCAGATCAGGTTGGCGTTCACGGTCGACGGCGCTGAGCCCGTGAGGATCTCGACAAGGCCGGCGGTCGCGTCAAGGTCCATCCCGTCCAGATGAATGGTGGTGGTCGCGCAGCTCCGCACCACCCGTTCAAAGGAACTCCGGTTCACCGGCCGGTCACTGCCGAAGTAGGTCCAGTTTCCGATCACCTGGATGGGCAGCCAGGGCAGCTGTTCCTGCAGCAGGATCAGTGCATTGCACGACGCCGGATCGGCGCGCTGAACATCGTCGAGCACCAGAAGAAGTGCTTGGGCAGAGGATAATTCGCTGAGCGCCGTGACCAGACCTTCCACCAGCTGAAACCCGGAGGCGGCGGCCCGGGCCTGCGGGGCCGGGGCGTCCGTACCGTTCCATTCGGGCACCAGCGCGTCCACGACACCCGGTGCCGCGCGCACCACCGACTCGCGTGCCGACGGCCCCAGCGCACGGCCCAGCCGCCGAAGAATCTGAATCCAGGTCCACAGCACCGGCAGCCGTATTCCCATCGGATGGGTGGCCCATGCCGTGGCCAGCCCATCGGCACGGGCTTGTTCCGAAACGGCCTGCGCCAGCGATGTCTTGCCGATCCCGCTCTCCCCGGCGAGCAGAACCAGGCCACCGGATCCGTCTCGGGTCCGGCCCACCGCATCGGCGATGACGGACAGCTCCGCGTCCCGCCCGACCAGCGACTCCCGTTTCCCGGGCCGGGAGCCGGTCGTGGTCATCCGACGCCCGGCCAGACTGACCTTGAGCTCGGGAGCGTCGCGGGATATCTGGCGGTACAGGGTCTGCAATCCCTCTCCGGGCCGCGTTCCGATCTCGCGGTCGAGAATGACGCGCGCCCGGTCGAACGCGCGGATGGCCTCGGTGGTGCGTCCCGCCCGGTACAGCGCCAGCATGAGGTGCCCCCAGAGCCGCTCGTGCAATGGCTCCTGCGCGAGGGCTTCCTCGATCTCGGGAATGCAGGCTCCGCCGTCACCGATCTGCAGCAGCGCGTCGAACCGCGCCTCGATCGCGGTGGTGCGCAGCGCCGCGTATCGCTGGGTGTCCGCATGCGCAAAATCGTGGTGAGTGAACTCGCCGAACGGATCGCCCCGCCACAGTGCCAGCGCAGCCCCGAGCGTGTCCGCCGCCGATCGCGCCTCACCCCTGATCAGCGCGCCGCGCCCGTCGTTGACCAGCCGCTCGAACTGGTGCAGGTCGACGGTATCGCCGGGCAACACGTTGAGTTGATAACCGTGCTGTCGCGATTCGAAGCGGGGGCCACCGGACTCGGTGCCCGATGTGAGCACCCGGCGCAGGTTTGCGACGTAAGAGCGAAGGGAAGCAACAGATTTCGCGGGCGGATCGTCCGCCCAGATAGCGTCGGCCAATCTGTCGATGCTCACGACGGTGCCGTGACTAGCCAGGAGCACAGCCAGCACGCATCGCTGCTTCGGCCCCCCGAGCGACGGGACACAACTGTCGACGTGGGCTTCGATCCCACCCGACAGGAAGTACCCGACCATTAACCCTGACTATCGGCGGCTGTTCTCACGCGCTGAGACGATACTCCGAGGTCAGGCGATTGGCGGGCCAACGCGATCTTGAATTCGCGCAAGTTCGAAACTGGGGTTACCCGCGATACTTCTCTCAGTTCGCCAGACAGCTCTTGGCGCCGTTGTACACACCGTCGCGGTACGCGTCGACACGATCCGAACCCTGCCCCTGCCGTTCCACGTCGCCCGATCCCCGGAAGATGAGCAGCGCCGACACCGCCTTGTCCAGGTCGCCCGGAGACAGCCGGTAGGCGCTGCCGGGGCGATCCTCCAGCAGGATGCTCGCCGCCCACGCCCCGGCGAGGCAGTCCGCGCGCAGCGATACCTTCTTGTCGGCGGAGTCCTGTCCCATCCTGGTGAGAACGGCCAGCCCGTACTGCGTCGCGATGAGCGTGGCCACCGCGAAATCCCCGCCCTGACTATAGATCTGGGGCATGAACCCGGCGGCGTCGAATCCGACGTAATCCTCGGGGACACAATAGAACAGCACGTAGCCCGACGTGGATTGACGGCCACACGCGGGCGCCTCCGACGGATGGAACGCACGCATCGGCTGCAGCGGAACCCAGGGCTCACCGGTGAGTCTCGGATAGACCTGCGTCCAGTAATCCTCGAGGTCTACCGGGACACCCGCCACGATGTCCTCGTAGGGGGCGTTCCCCCCGGCCGCCGCGTCGGCAGCATTTCGGAATGGAACCTCCACCACCACGGGATCACCGTTGCGATAGCCCTTGCACGCCTGGACTCCCTTGTCGAAACCGGTGCGAAACGAGTTGACTCTGTCGAATCCGCTGCCGTGAGCACTCGGATCGGCCTTGGCGGTGCCCGGTTCGTCACGCAGGAACAGGAACCCGGCCAACGCCCGGTCCAACTCGTCGTCGGTGGGCCTGAAGGTCTCGGCCTTCGCGTGCGCCGTCCACGCCCCGGCGAAGCAGTCGGCCTGTATCTCCTTGGTCACCGTCGCGCCCTCGAAGCCGGCGCGTGCCTGTATCGCATGTCCCCATTCGTGCGCGAGGACCACCGGTATCACGAAATCCCCGAATCGCTTGCGTAGATCCGGAAGTAGCCCTTCTGCATCCCATGCGACATTGTCGGCCTTGGGGCAGTAGAACGCGTTTCCCGCAACATCGGCTGCTGCGGCAGCGCACGGAGGCAGGTCGCCCGAGGACGGCGTCACGGCGAAGAAGCCACCCGTGACCGGCGTGTACTCCTTGCCGTAGAGCTTGGGGAACTCACCGCCCCAGAAGTCCTGAAGATCCGAGATCGACTGGAGTGCAATCTGGTTCACCGGAGCGGATGCATCGCCGTGTATCTGCACGGTCGACGTCGGTGTCACCGTCGAGGTTTTACCGACGATAGTGTCCGATTTCGCACACCCAGCACCCACTAACGCGACCGCCGAAACCACCGCCAGCGTCCTGGACATCACTCCAACCGTTCGCATCTCATACTCCCTAGGTGATCGAATGACCTTGTCGGACCATTACTTAGGCTGTTCGTCGACCTTGAAGTTGTAGCGGACGTCTCCACCCTGGACATCGGTGACCGTCACGGTCACGCCGTAGGTCTGCCCCTCGTCCTTGATCTCGCATCGCAGCGTCGCGCCCGTGAAACCCTTCAGGTTGTCGGGGCACGTCACCGAATCCGGTTTGTGGAACTGCTGCGTGATCTGATCGTTGATGCCGGCGGCGACGGCCTCTTTGTCGAGCGTCTCGACCATGTCGAAATTGACACTGTCACCCTTGATCTGGGTGACGGTCACGTTGACGTTGTAGGGCTTTCCCTTGACCTTCATCTGACAGTTGGTCTGCGCCCCCACTTCTGCTTTCAGCGCATCCGGGCATGCCACCGTCTCGGGCTTGTTGCCGTCCGCATCGGTCATCTTTGCCGTGATCTGGCCGATGACATCCGACTTCTTGACATCTCCCGAACCCAGGGAGAAGGAACAGCCCGGCAGACCAGCAATCAACCCGGCTCCGAGACCGGATACGAGTAGTGCGCGTGTGACGGAGATGGTCATGACACCCCTTCCTGTACTGAGCGATCCCCGAACCGCATCACCGTGGCGCGCAGCGACGTCCGCGCCGCCGACACACACCGATCTTGCGCAGCGCCGTTGGAAATTGATTGGACCGTCGGTTGGAGATCGTTAGGAAGCCGGTTCGGTCGAGTGCAGCGTTAGAACTGCTTCACCAGACTGACCGAGCGATTGACCTCCGAGAACCCCAGCCCCTCATAGAGTCCCACGGCACCGGTGGGGCTATCCGCGTCAACGTCAAGAACGGCCCGCTCAAGCCCTTCGTTTTTGTAGGTACGCATGGCGTACGTCAACACCGCCTGCGCGAGTTTGCGTCCACGCCAGTCGCGCCGGACACCCACCAAGTCGATGAACCCGAACGAGTAACCGTTCGCCTCCCACTCCTCCTCATTGACCTCACTGAGCAGGTACGCGGCGACGGTATCCTGTCCCGCGGCATCACGTGCGACGACGACGAATGAGAGGTCAGCGCGGAACGCCTTCAGCCTGTGGTCCGATTCCCAGTCCACGCGGGCGATCGGCTGGCTGCCCCAATGATCACGGAACGCCTCGTTGTGGGCGTCCCGGGTTGCTTCAGACCATTCGGGACCATAGGTCTCGATCCGCATGCCCTCAGGAAGAGTGACGTCAGGGATGGGTTGACTGAGATCGCGCTCGAGCTCATGCCACCACCTCACCGATTCGTATCCGTTGCGGTGGAACAAATCGATCGTCCAGACAGCGTGTTCCTCCGCGAGTCCGGCGAGCCAACCAGGCAAGCATTCATCCGATTCCACGAGATGCTGCAGCCCGCGCTGCTCCTGCCAACGGAGCAGACTGGTCCCGATTCCTTCGCCGCGCCGGTCGGGATGAACGGTGCCATCCAACGTCACCCATACGACAGTTTCATTGCTGGACTTCACGGTTGCCGAGCCGAACGCAACCGCTCGCCCCGATTGGTCGACGGCGATGACCGAGTCGAGCGCCGGATCGAAGTCGTCGTCATCGAATTCTTCTACGAGTTCGTCCATCATGACCAGACTCGTGGGGTGATCAATCGCTCCCGAGGCTCGCCAGAGGTCGAACAGCAGCGGTATGTCATCTTCGGTTGCTACCCGCCACGTCAAGTCATCTCCGGCGCTTGGCATTTCCACCACGGCCGGGGCACTGACTCGTTCGCTCAGCGGGATGGGTGACGCGTGCAGCTCTTTGGACGTCATCGGTCCAATCTATTTCTGACCCCAAAAATGCCGCAACGGATTTAGTCGCCCGTGGCCTTCTTCGCGGGCTTGTCCGGGGCGCTGGGCTTCTTTCCCGAGACGTCTCCCAGCACCTTCTTGATGGCCCCACCCAGACCGCGCATCACGTTCGGCTGCTTGGTGGTTGGGGATGTTCCCGGATCAGGTTTCGACATCAGCACCGGCGGCTTCGTCAACATTGTCGGCAGCTTCGGTGCGAGATCGGGCCGCACCGTAGGCGCCTTCGTCTGCGGGGTGGCCTTGATGGCGTCCGCCGCCTTGTCCGTTGCCTTGGCGTCAGTCGCCTTGTCCGTTGCCTTCACATCGGTTGTCGTGACGGCTGGCTTCTCCGCCGGCTTGGACGCCGCCACCGGCGTGATCGGGATGGGCTTGGTCAGCGCATCACGGATCGGCGCAACCGACTCGGAGACCGTCGTCACCACCGCCTCCCCCGTAGCCTGCACCGCCTTTCCGACATCTCCGGCATTTCCCAACGTGGTCAGAAACACATTGGGCACCCGCGTCACGATGAGCGTGAGCTGCTCTGTCGAATGAAAGGCCACCGCCCAAAACACCTCGGTGCCGCGCACCGCGGCCGCCTCCAACGGCGTATGCACGACAGGCACGGACTCGGGGCCCGGCGGGTTGTTCAACGCATCGAAGAGATCGGAGCGCGCCTGCCCAAGAACCCCCGGGAGCTGACCGGGCTGGGTGAGCGCCGCCTCGCCGATCCGCACGAGCCCCACCGCGATCACCTCGGTGCCGAACTGAGTGCGTGGCACCACCTGGTCCAGGTCGGTGCGAATGAGCCCGGTCCACACATCGTTGGCCGCGCCGCTCACCGTCGCGCCGGCCAGTCCGAGTGCCTGCACCAGAGGCTGTCCCGACTGCAGCTGGGTCACAAACGTCCCCGGCGCGAGCAGCGCCGCCGTCGGCACCTGGACGGCACCCTGGACGACGAAGGGACAGATCAGCGAGCAGTTCTGTACCTGATTGGCCAAGAACTGGGTGATCAACGCACCGGGCGGAGGCTGCGCCGACGCCGCGGTGAGATCGACGTCGAACCGTGCGCTGCGCGCGGACGGACCCGGCGGAGCATTCACTCCTACGGACGTCGCGAGTACCGCTGACGCACATGCCACCGCGAGAAGTCTCACGCAGTAACCACGAGCCAACCCACCGTCGGGTTCGATCGCGGCGAAAGCCGGTTAAGCCCCGGCCTCCTCCGGCACATCGTGACGCACCACGCGGACCTTGCCGCGCGGCAGGCTGGCCACGTACCCGTGGTACTTGCCATAGACCTCCCACGCCGTGTCGAAGTCGTGATGCGGCACGTCGATCGCGTGGTCGTCGGAGAACTCCATGTGCAGATCACCCTTGTCGTTCCACCTGGCCTCGATGCACGTAGCACCCGAGATGCTGAAGAGCGGACGCTCCTCATCCAGGATCGCCTTCGGATCGACGCAGACGATTTCCCGTGGCCACCTCCCCGCCGGGGGAAGCGTGAGCCACATCGGCACAGCGATAACCACCTCGTTGTAGTCACCCAGGCTGATTACCAATCCGTCACGGAACATGATCCGCTGGACCGGCAAGCCCTCAATCCATGCTTCGGACATACCTTCACTCTGAACCCACCCAAGAGGCCCGCACAAGGGGTTGACGCCACAAGTTTTATTGTCGAAACTGGACGAAACGTAAACGTTATTTGTGCTGCCCGCGGACCGTGGGCAGCCGTTAGTTTTGCTTGGCTTTCACGCCATTTCCGGGCTCTGCCGAGACCGCGGCGTCACCGTACTTGACGAACGAATTTCGCTTGGGTGCCCTAGCATTCGCTGTGAGCTAGCAGCGTGGCTAGCACGCGGGCGAAAGGTACACCCATGACAGCGGAGCTATCGGAAGACATCGACCAGCCGCGAATTACCCCGCGCCCCGCACCCACGGCACGCCCACAGCTGCCGCGTCGCGGCGACCTAACCCTGCGAGAACGCGCGCTGGTCGAGACCTCCGCGCTCACCGATATCGCCCTGCGCACCGTTGGCGCCCTCTCGGTCATGGGAGTGGTGGCGCCGAGCCTGCTCATCGACCGCGAGTTCGTGGCGCGTGAACGCGACAACCTGGCCTTCTACGGCGAGCTCGCCGCGATGGGCGATGCGGATCTTTCCTTCCCGGCGCCGGAGACCACGCCCGTGGTGTTCTCCCGCCCCGCGGGACCGGTCGCACAGGCCCTGGCCAAGGGCACCGTGGAAAACCTGGACTTCGAAAGCCCTTACGTGGCACGCAATCCAGCGATGCGCGACCTCTGGAAAAGCTTTCCGCACAACAGCGTCGCGCGCGCCCAACACTGGCGCCATGACGACGGACCCCGCCCCACCCTGTGTGTCATCCACGGATTCTTCGGATCGCCGTACCTGCTCAACGGTGTGTTCTTCGCACTCCCCTGGTTCTTCCGCAACGGCTACGACATCTTGTTGTACACCTTGCCTTTTCATGGACGACGTGCCGAGAAATACTCGCCGTTCAGCGGGGCCGGGTACTTCAGCCACGGGTTCACCGGTTTCTCCGAGTCGATGTGCCAGGCCGTACACGACTTTCGGATATTCGTGAACTACCTGCGCGGCACCGGAGTGGAGAAAATTGGGCTCACAGGTTTGTCGCTGGGTGGATACACCACCGGATTGATCTCCACCGTGGAGCACCGTATCGATGTCGCCATTCCCAACGTGCCCGTGGTCGACGTGAAATCGCTTCTGCACGGCTGGGTTCCGGCGGAGCCCACAATCAAGCTTGCCGCCAAGCTCGGCCACCTCGATCAAAACCAGCTGGACGGGGCCCTCTCCTACTCATCACCGCTGACGTATCGGCCGGTGGTACCCAAGGAGCGGCGTCTCATCATCACCGGGCTTGGCGACCGTCTAGCACCCCCGGAGCAATCCGAGATGCTGTGGGAGCACTGGGATCGCTGCGCACTGCACTGGTTCCCCGGAAATCACATTCTGCACGTGAATCAGGGCGACTACCTGCACCAGATGACCGACTTCCTGGATCGATATCTCGCCACCTAACCCTTGACGGCCGACACCAGGCTGATCGAATTGAACATGTACCAGGCGGGTTGACTGGGCTCCGGCAAAGCACGCCCCGAAATGTTCAGGTAGTCCAGCAGCTCGGTGCGCTCCGAATCCCAACCGTGGCAATGGAACCAGGTCGAGGCTTCACTGCGCTGCTGGTTGTAGATCAGGGAGAAGAAGTCCGAGTTCGACTGGTCTCCACTTTCCTTGGCGCCCGCCACCAACATGTCGAAGACCACGTCGGCGTACGTCGTCATCTGCTCAATACCCACGAAGCTGCCCGGTGCGGCCAGCTGGTCGATGGACTCAAAAAGTCGCTCCTGGGCATCGGCAGGCAGATAGATCAACAGTCCTTCGACAATCCACGCTGACGGCGCCGATGGATCGAAACCCTTGTCCTGCAGCGCCTTGCCCCAGTCCTCACGAAGGTCTATAGAGATTTCCTGGCGAGACGCCTTGGATTCGGCGCCATGCTCGGCGAGTACCTCACGCTTGAACTGATGCACCAAGGGCTGGTCCAACTCGAAGATCGTCGTCCCAGGAGCCCAGTCGAGTCGATAGGCCCGCGAGTCCAGCCCCGCGGCCAGGATCACCACCTGCTTGACTCCGGCCTCGATCGCCCTACCGAAGTAGTTGTCGAAGTAGCGGGTGCGAGCGCCTTGAAAGCTCACGAAGTACTGCCCGAATTCCTCTGAACGCAAAGGGTGTTCGGGTACGCCACCGGCGACCAGGTCGGCCCACTCCCCGCCTGCGGCACGACAGAACACCTCCGCGTACTGATCGGCGGCCAGCGGCGCGGGTTTCGTGGCCTCGAGCGCTCGGCTGGCCGCCACGAACAGCGCGGTCGAGCCGACGCTGGTGTTGATGTCCCAATGATCGCGATCGGTACGCATGGTCGCGACAATACCCCGCGACTGTGACAACTAGGTTGACATGCGTGGGCGCGTGGATGGCGCTAGTACGCACCGTCGCTGCGCGCCACCGCGCGGAACGTGCGCCACAGGATCGACACGTCGGACACCATGGACCAGTTCTCGACATACGACAGGTCCAGTCGCACCGCTTCATCCCACGGCAGGTCGGAACGCCCACTGACCTGCCACAGACCGGTCATCCCGGGCTTGACCAGAAGCCGGCGCCTGACGACGTCGGTGTACTCCTCCACCTCACGCCGCAGCGGCGGCCGCGGGCCCACCAGACTCATCTCACCCCGCAGCACATTGAACAGCTGGGGCAGTTCGTCGAGGCTGGTGCGGCGCAGGAATCTGCCCACCATGGTGACCCGCGGGTCTTCGCGCATCTTGAAAAGCGGTCCGGCGCCGTCATTTTGCGCCAGCAACTCGGCCACCATCTGGTCGGCGCCCGCCACCATGGACCGGAACTTGATCATGCGGAACGGCTTGGACCGCACACCGATGCGTTCGGCCGAGTAGAACACCGACCCACGCGACTCCAGCTTCACAGCAAGGGCGCAGGCCAACAGGATGGGACTGAACCCGATGATCAGCAACAGCGCACCCACGCGGTCGAACAGAACCTTGTGCATGCGCGAAGCACCCTCGTACTGGGGCTCCGCGAGATGGATTAGCGGCACGGACCCGGCCGGTCGCACTCGAACCCGAGGCTGGTCGACGTCGAAGACACCGGGCGCTACCAGCAGATTGACACCGATCTCGCTGAGGCGCCAGGCCAGTTCGCGCATCTTCTCCGGGCCGAGCTGCTCGGTGGCCGTCACCGCCACGGTGTCCGCACCGGCCTCCAGCACCGCGGCGATAATGCGGTCCTCGGAGCCCAGGATGGGGATCACCCGGTCGATGACCTCAATGTTCTGGCCTGGTGCACCCAGATATCCGGGAACACACACGCCGACGACCCGATACCCGAGCGCGGTGTCACGCCCGAAGGCCTCGGCGAGGTTGAGCGCCGCGGCGTCGCCGCCGAGCACCACCACCCTGAAGATCTGCTTGCCGCGGGCACGCTGGCGGTTGAGCCAACTACGACTGAGTTTCCGGTTGAGCAACAGGAACACGATCCCGACGATGAGCGACATCCCCATCGCGAAACGCGAGACATTGAATTTGAACAGCACGCTGACGATGGCGAAAAGACCGAACATGTGGAATGTCGCGCGCAGTACCCGCTGATACTCCTCGCCACCACTGCCCATGAGGTGCGGTTCCCTGCTGCGGTACACACCGAGCAGCAGCGCCCAGTAGGAAAAGAAGCCAATCCTGATCCACAGCTCGGTGGCGTTCATCGGGTTGGTCGCGTTGCGCAGTTCGATCCAGGTCCAGCCGGCGACCGCGACGATCAGGGTGTCCGTGAGCATCAGCCACCGGGTGTAGCGCTCGCCCCACTGCGCAGCCCGGTGCCCCGCGGAGGTTTGACCGGCCGCTTGGGATCGGCGCGGGCGCCGCACGCTGCCGATCCGGCCCCTCAGCCGGGTCGGCGCAGGCGAGCCTTCGTTCACCGCGACCACGAGCGTGTCCTTCCAGAACAACCCCAACAGCAAAAACCAAAGAGCCTTGTGTCATGAAGCGCCAGGCGCCGAAGTATGCGTGCAACCCGACGATGACAACCATCGCGCGAACGAATCGGGTCGGTGGCCAGGCCAAAGATGAAACACCCGTTACCCAGTTTCGTACGGAAGGAAATGTATCCAGAGAACCGCCGTCGGGCAACATCTCACTGCCGGTGGCCTGCAATTGTGATTGAGGTCACTAGCACTCAGGGTAAATGAACAGCTTGTTCTTATCGGAAGGCGGCTAAAGCCGCTGTGAGCTGCGGAAACAATGGACTCTGTCAAGTTGAAGCAAAGTTCATCATGTACAAATTAGCTCACTACAAACGCCGTAGTGCACAACGGCAGCAATGTCAGCGTTAATCGACGGAGGCGGCTGTGCAACATCTAGAAGACGAGACAAGGGGGCGTCGACGGCAGCCTGAGAGTCGTCGGGTCACCCATTTTCGACCTGACAGATTTTGCTCACCAGCAGAAGAAGCGTCCACTAACTCTGGTAACGACAGTGAATCACATGGTCAGCACGTCGATGTGGCGCAAGTCGCACCGCTAATTGGATACGTGCGTTAGCCCAATATGGTTCACACCAGCGCGCGGCCGGTGCGGATTCTCCAGTCGAGATCGATCATCAGCACGTTGAACGGGAAGCGTCGCAGCCCGTTAGGTAGGAGGCGATTCACCACACCAAGAAGCGTGACGACGGCCCGGAAGGTTCGCTCACGCGCAGGACTCCAGGGCAGCCGCATCTCATCCCGGAACCGCTGCGGCAAGAATCCCGTCGAGATGAGTCGCGAGAAGGCACCCACCGGCCGACGCATGAACCGCGGTACCGCAATGGCCGCGGAAATGATCCGATACAGGTAAGGCCGCACGTGATCATCGATATGGACCAGGTCCAGGGATTGCTCCCAGTACGCGTCGAACTCCGCACAGGACTTCGGCCACATCGCGAGGGGCATCTGCAGCGTCGTCCCCATGACGGCCCCCTCTTGCAAGCACCGCTCGGCCATATCGGCCGACATCGGACCTACGAAGGCCTCATACACATCGACGAATCCCTTGTAGAGGCAGATCGCCACCCATTTCTGCAGATCCGGGTCGAAGGCGTTGTACTGCACCGCGTCCCCCGGGGCCGAGCGAACCTGCGCATGGGAGCGATTGGTCGCCTTGCGGAATGCCGCCTTCTGCTCCGGGCTCCCCAAGGACGACACCGCCAGGAAGGTGAAGGTGGTACGGGCCCGCTTCACGGGGTGCAGATCGGCGCGGCCACTTTCCACCTTGCTGTCGACGACGCCGTACCCGACGCCGGGGCGTGCCAACTGCATGACGATGTTGGCCGGACCTCCCAGCAGGGCCAACCCCATCAGGTTGTCGGCCATAGTGCTCTGACGGCGCCAGGACCACCACGGCGACAGACGCGCGGCGGGAGGCACCGGCTCGTCACGGCGACTCCGTGTACCCGGACCTCCGTCGCCGACGATCGATTGATCGACCTCTGACACCCGTTCGATTGTCACCGTTGACCCCTTAATCTGCGAACGCTTGTTCTCAAATATCTTCCAGCGGGGTGCCACCTGTCAAGATGTACTGGTGACGTCATCGCGGGTTTATGGAGGCGTGCAGGCCCCTGACCGCCAGGCCGAGCGCCGAAACCGGCTCCTGGAGGCAGGCCTGGACCTGCTGACCTCCGGTCCCGCACCCAATGTGACGGTCCGCGGCGTGTGCAAGCACGCCGGTGTGGTCGCCCGGTATTTCTATGAGAACTTCACAGATCTCGACGAGCTGACGGCGCAGGTCTACGACGGCGTGATCGGCGAGGTCGCCACCTCCACCCAGAAAGCCGTGGACGCCGCGCCGCTGCGCAAGAAGACCGAGGCAGGCATCGCCAACATCGTGCATGTTATCGCGGCTGATCCCCGGATCGGCCATCTACTTTTCGGCAGCAATCCCGCTAATTCGGTGATCGCACAACGCCGTAGCGCGGCAGAACAGCTTTTTGCCGCCCTCTCCGGCCAGCACCTGAACAAGACATATCAGCTCCCGAACGACGAATCGATGCGCGCCGCAGCCTATTTCGCTGTTGGCGGCGTCGGCCAGACGCTCGCGGCCTGGGTGACCGGCCAATTGAAGCTCAGTGCAGACGAGCTTGTCGTCGTACTCACCCGACTACTCGATCCGGTCAGGCGGTAGCGACTTCCCGCGGGGTGCGCTCGGCGGCCGTCTTCGGTGCAACACGGACATCCGCTGCGCTGAACTCCTTGGTCCAGCATGCGAATTCGAGTGTAATTCCGTCAGGGTCAAGGAAGTAGAACGACCGCACGTACACGCCCGGGTGTAGTTCCTTCGACACCTGGAACTCACTCTCGTCGTGGTTGAGAATGGGCCCCACCCGCACACCCTTGGCCTTGAGCTTGACGCGGTACTCATCGAACTTCTCGGCGGGAACATGCAGCGAGATGTGGTTCATGGAGCTGACGGCGCTGATGATGTCGCCGATTCCCGGGATGGCGGCCGGGGCCGAAATGCCCGGGACGCCGTCCGGCGCATCCTTGAACCAGAAGAAGGCCAAACTGTCGCCACCACCGGCGTCGAAGAAGAAGTGTTGACCCTGCCCCATGGGCAGATCGAGCGACTTGATGAGCGGCATGCCCAGCACGTTGGTGTAGAAGTCCACCGTGCGCTCCATGTCCGAGCACACAAGCGCCACATGGTTAAAACCGCCGAACTCGAATTCGGAGTTGGGGTTGTTCGGTTTGATCATCGTCATGGGGAGCCTCCTTGATCCGACCGCATGACTGCCTTGCGTTTTACGCTAACCTGAATCTAACATCAGATTCAGAAACGGGTCAATAGCGCATGACGAGCAGACAGGGGTGAGCGTGGTCCAACCCACCGTGCGAGGCCGTCAAACCCAGGCTGCGATCGATGAGGCTGCGCGAACTGTGATCGCCCGCAAGGGAATCCTTGCCACCACCGTTGCCGATATCGCCAGCGAGGCCGGCCGGTCCACGGCGTCGTTCTATAACTACTACGACTCCAAAGAGGCGATGGTCGCGCAGTGGGCCATGCGATTTCGCACCGAGGCGCAGGAACGGGTCTCCTCGCTGGTCGCCGAGCCACGGGCACAGACAGATAAACAGCGCGCACGAGACATCGCGACCGCGCACTGGCTCACCTGGCGCCACCAGTTGGCCGAGATGATCAGCGTCTCGCAGATGGCCATGATCAGTAGTGAGTTCGCCGAGTTCTGGAATCAAATATGTTCCGAACCCATTGATTTCCTGACAAGCACCATCAAACGGGCACAGCGTGACGGCTACAGCCCCGGCAATGATCCGCATCTCATGGCCACCGCGATCGTCTCGATGATGAACCAGTTCGCCTACAACCAGCTCAGCCAGGGCAATGCCGCCACCGTCGACGACGACGCCTGCATAGAAACCCTGGCCGGAATCTGTTACCGCGCCATCTATTCCAAGGAGGTCTGCTGAATGCCCACCGAACTGACCGTCGAACGAGAGTTCGTCGGGCTACCATCGCCGACCGCCGGACGCAACGGTGCCGGTGGGCATCCATGCCAGGGTCTGTATCACCGGGCGGCCGGAACCACACCCAAGGTCGCCTTCATCGCCACCCATTATCAGATCGACTTCTCCGAGCACTACATCGCCGAATACCTGGCCCGGCACGGGTACGGATTCCTGGGCTGGAACACCCGATTCCGGGGATTCGAAAGTCACTTCCTACTTGACCACGCGCTGGTGGACATCGGCGTGGGGGTGCGCTGGCTGCAGGAACAGGCCGGCGTGGAAACGGTGCTGCTGCTGGGTAATTCGGGGGGCGGATCGCTGATGGCGGCCTACCAGTCGCAGGCGGTGGCTCCCAAGGTGACACCGCTGGAGGGGATGCGCCCGGCCGAGGGCCTGGACAGCCTGCCCGCCGCGGCGGGCTACGTGGCCAGCGCCGCCCATCTCGGCCGCCCCGATGTGCTGACCGACTGGATGGACGCCTCGGTGATCGACGAGGGTGACCCGGCCTCCACCGACCCGGCCCTCGACCTGTTCAACGAGGAGAACGGGCCCGCGTACTCCCCCGCCTTCGTCGCCAAGTACCGCGAAGGCCAGGTGGCGCGCAATCACCGGATCACCGCGTGGGCACTCGACGAGCTCGCCCGGGTGCGCGCGGCCGGGTTCAGCGACCGTGCCTTCGCCGTGCACCGCACCTGGGCCGATCCCCGCATGGTCGACCCCACCCTGGAGCCCACCAAGCGCCCGGCCAACCTCTGCTACGCAGGAGTACCGGTTAAGGCCAACCGCTCCACATTCGGAATCGGTTGTGCCACCACGCTGAAGAACTGGCTCGGCATGTGGAGCCTGTCGCACGCCCAGACCCGCGCCGAGCCACATCTGGCCGATGTCACCGTCCCTGCCTTGGTCATCAATGCCGATGGTGACACCGGAGTCTTCCCCGCAGACGCCCAGCACATCTACGACGCACTGGGCTCGACCGACAAGTCCCAGGCCTCCATCGACGCCGACCACTACTTCCAGAACCCCGGGGCCCGCCAGGAGCAGGCAGATACCATCGCAGAGTGGGCAAGCACGCGGTGGGGCTGAGATGAGCCACTCGCGCGAAGATCATCGGGTGAGAGTCCTCGCGCACTTTCTGGGCGGGCCGCGCGTCCGTGAACAGCTTGCACCACACACCGATTGGCTTGACGTCCATTTCTGCGCCGAAGACGACGACGACGCCTTCTACGCCGAACTGCCGCACGCCGAGGTGCTGTGGCATGTGCTTCGTCCACTGTCCGCCGACGACGTCGCGAAGGGCGAACGGCTACGGCTGATCCACAAGTTCGGCGCGGGCGTGAACACCATTGCCCTGGACGCCGCATCCGCGCAGGGTGTCGCCGTCGCCAACATGCCGGGCGCCAATGCACCGTCGGTCGCCGAGGGGGCGCTGCTGTTGATGCTGGCGGCCCTGCGACAGCTGCCACGGCTGGACCAGGACATTCGGGCCGGTCGCGGGTGGCCCACAGATCAGTCCCTCGGCGACACCGTTCGCGATATCGGCTCCTGCACAGTAGGATTGGTGGGATACGGCAACATCGCCAAGACCCTGGAACGGATCTTGCTGGCGATGGGAGCCACCGTGGTGCACACCAGCACCCGCAATGACGGCTCTACCGGCTGGCGCAGCCTCGATGACCTGTTGACCAGCAGCGATATCGTGTCGCTGCATCTGCCGCTGACCGAGGCCAGCTCCGGCCTGCTCGACGCCGCGGCGCTGGCCCGGATGAAACCCGGATCGGTTCTGGTGAATACCTCCCGCGGCGCGGTGGTCGACGAGGCGGCGCTGGTCGAGGCGCTACGGCAGGGGCCGCTCGGTGCCGCCGGTCTCGATGTCTTTGCACAAGAGCCGATCTCGCCAGAGAATCCGCTGTTAACCCTGCCCAACGTGGTGCTCACGCCGCATGTCACGTGGTTCACCGCCGACACCATGACGCGCTACCTGGAGCATGCGATAGACAACTCCCGGCGTATACATGAGGGGATGCCGCTAGCTGACCGCGTGCGCTAGGCTAGCGCCCGGAGATTTACACTAGAGAGTATTCGTAAACGAACCACAATGGCGTGGGAGGACGAATGGGAACAGCTGTACAGCTCGCGGGCAAGGTCGTCGCCATCACCGGCGGAGCACGCGGAATCGGCCGGGCCATCGCCACGGCGTTCGCCGCCGAGGGCGCGAAGGTCGCGATCGGCGATATCGACAAGAAGCTGTGTGAAAACACCGCCGCCGAGATCGGAAACGGCACCATCGGTCTGCCGCTCGACGTGACCGACCATGGCAGCTTCGAGGCCTTTTTCGACACCATCGCGGCCACCGTCGGACCTGTCGACGTGATCGTGAACAACGCGGGCATCATGCCGATCACACCGTTCGGGGAAGAATCGCTCGAATCCATCCAGCGCCAGCTGGATATCAATGTGCGCGGCGTCATGTGGGGCAGTCAGCTCGCCGTCCAGCGGATGAAGCCGCGCGGTGGTGGCGTGATCGTCAACATCGCGTCGGCAGCAGGCAAGATGGGCGTGCCCGGACTCGCCACCTACTGCGCGACGAAGTGGGCGGTGGTCGGTCTCTGCGAGTCACTGACCCTCGAACTCAAGGATGACAACATCTCCGTTGTCTGCGTGATGCCGGGCGTAGTCAACACCGAGTTGGTGGCCGGCCTCGACGAGCACTGGCTGCTGGGAATCGTTCAGCCCGAAGACATTGCCGCCGGCGTACTGAAAGCCGTGCGCAAGGGCAAGTTCCCCGTCATGGTGCCCAAGAAACTCGGCCCACTGCTGCGGACAACCGCCATGCTGCCCCGAGCGCTGTACGGTCCCGCGGCGCGATCATTGGGGATGGACCATTTCATGCTCGACGCCCATGGCACCTCGGCGCGTGCCGCCTATGAGGACCGCGCCAGCCACAGCGAGCCCAGCGCCGACTAGTTAGGAAGCAGCCCCATGCCTATCGCCATCAACAGTGAGCATGTAGCACTTGCGGATTCCGCGCATGCGTTCGTCGAACGTGTGGCGCCCTCCGAGCTGCTCCACGAAACACTCGAAACGCCATTGCCGTGGCCGCCCCCATTCTGGAAGGCCGCCGCCGATCAGGGTCTTACCTCCGTACATCTCGCCGAATCCGTTGGCGGCCAGGGATTTGGCGCACTGGAGCTCGCGATCGTGGTGGCCGAGTTCGGACGGGGAGCCGTCCCCGGACCGTTCGTCCCGTCGGTGATCGCGAGCGCGCTCATCAGCGCCCATGATCCCGACCATCCACTGCTCAACGATCTCGCCTCGGGCGCGTCCATCGCCACCTTCTCCTCCGCATCATCGTTCACCGGAACAGCTTCCGACGGCGGCCTTACCGTGGACGGGCAGGCCCGTTCGGTGCTGTCTGCCGCGTCGGCGGCGTATGTGGTGGCGCCCGTTTCTGTCGACACCGATCGGGTGTGGGTGGTCCTGAGCGCCGATGACCTCACCCTCGCCCCGCAGCAGAGTGTGGACCGGCTGCGACCGGTCGCGCACGTGACGGCGACCGGGGCGCAGGTTCCCGCCGACCGCGTGTTGTCCAACCTCACCGACGCCCGTGCCATCAGCATCATCTCCACGATCGTCTCGGCCGAGGCCGTCGGTGTCGCCCGCTGGGCCACCGATATCGCATCCGAATACGCCAAGGTGCGTGAGCAATTCGGCCGTCCCATCGGACAGTTCCAGGGCATCAAGCACAAGTGCGCCACCATGGCCGCCGTCACCGAGCGCGCCACCGCGGCCGTATGGGATGCCGCGCGCGCCCTCGATGATGCCGATGAGAGCGCCGGCGTAGTGGAGTTCGCGGCCTCCGCGGCTGCCACGCTGGCACCGGCGGCTGCCCAGCAGTGCGCGCAGGATTGCATTCAGGTGCACGGAGGCATCGGCTACACCTGGGAACACGATGCCCACATCTACTACCGCAGAGCGCTGGGTCTCATTGCCGCCCTGGGCCGTTCCGGCAGTGCACCGGCGACCGTGGTGCGCACCGCCGTCGAGCACGGCCTGCGCAAGGTGGACATCGATCTGGCACCGGAGACCGAGGCGCTGCGCGAAGAGATTCGCGCCGAGGTCGCCGCGCTCAAGGAGATCCCGTCCGGCAAACGCAACACGGCCATCGCCGAGGGCGGGTGGGTGCTGCCGTACCTGCCCGCGCCGTGGGGACGCTCCGCGTCGCCCATCGAGCAGGTGATCATCTCCCAGGAGTTCCTCACCGGAAAGGTGCGTCGGCCGCAGCTCGGCATCGCGACCTGGCTGGTGCCATCCATCGTCGCGTATGGCACCGAGGAACAAAAGCAGCGGTTCCTGCCTCCCACGTTCCGTGGCGAGATGATGTGGTGCCAACTGTTTTCCGAGCCCGGCGCAGGGTCGGACCTCGCGGCTCTGTCGACCAAGGCCGTCAAGGTGGACGGCGGCTGGCGCCTCACCGGCCAGAAGATCTGGACCTCGGTGGCGCAGTTCGCCGACTGGGGCGCCTGCCTGGCCCGCACGGATCCGTCCGCGCCCAAACACAACGGCATCACGTACTTCCTCATCGACATGAAAAGCGAGGGCGTCACCGTTCGGCCGCTGCGGGAGATGACCGGCGGCGCACTGTTCAACGAGGTGTTCATCGACGACGTGTTCGTGCCGGATGAGCTGGTGGTCGGTGAGGTCGACCGCGGCTGGGAGGTCAGCCGCAACACGCTGACGGCGGAACGGGTTTCGATCGGCAGCTCGGATCTGCCGTTCCTGGCCAGCCTGGACGACCTGGTGGCCTTCGTCGGCAAGAGCGAGCTCAGCGAGGTCGCGCGCGACCGGGCCGGACAGCTCATCGCCGAAGGGCACGGGGTGAAGCTGCTGAACCTGCGCTCCACCCTGCTGACCCTTGCCGGTGGCGACCCGATGCCGTCGGCAGCGGTCTCCAAGCTCCTTGGCATGCGCACCGGACAGGGATATGCCGAATTCGTCGTGAACCATTTCGGACCGGATGGCGCCATCGGCGATTCTGAGCAGGAGCAAGGCCGCTGGGCGGACTATCTTCTCGCCAGCCGCGCCACCACCATCTACGGCGGCACCTCCGAGGTGCAGCTCAACATCATTGCCGAGCGACTGTTAGGACTGCCACGTGACCCGTAATTCCGCTATTGAAACCGGCTGGCGCCTGAACGAGGGATTTTTCACCGCCGCCGACGGCACCCAGATTGGATTCTCCGATACCGGGAATCGTGCGGCGCCTGTGACAGTCCTATTCCTGCACGGCTGGACCCAGAATCGCGAGGCCTGGGACGACGTCGCGGGTCCCCTGCACGAGCGCAATCCCGAACTACGCGTCATCGCGCTCGACCACCGGGGCCACGGGAAGTCTGATCCCGCGCCCGGGGGCACCGTGAATGTTCCCCAACTGGCCACGGATGCTGCCGATTTCATCAATGCGGAGATCCCCACGGGGCAGATCGTGATCGTCGGCCACTCGATGGGCGGCATGACCATGATGGGTCTGGGTGAATATCACCCAGAGCTCGTGGCCCGGCGGATTTCCGGTGCGGTATTCGTCGCCACCTCCGCGGGCAGGCTTCTGCACCGGCTCCGGGTCGTCCCGCCGGTTTTCGAGGTCGTCAAGGCGGTGATCCTGGGTGTCGTGGCGCAGGGCTGGTTCCTCCAGCAGGGCTACCTCATGCGCCCCATCATCTCGACGCTGGTGTTCGGACGCGACCCACGGCCCTATGACGTCAGCCGAGTCTGGGACCAGATCCGCTCGGGTACCCCGCGAAGCTACAAGGATGCCGCCGAGAGCATGGTGCTCCACGAGGATTTGACCGAAGGCCTGGGCGCCTACCGCGGCAAGCCCGCTGCGGTGCTCGCAGGCGCGCGCGACTTCCTCACTCCGGCCGGCGATTCGCGCATCATCGCCGCGGCCCTGCAGACCAACGAGCTGCGCACCTATCCGGGTTCGGGCCACATGCTGCCCAACGAACGCGCCAGCGAGGTCGTCAACGAGATCGTGACCGTGCTGGAGGCACTACGTCAGGAGCCAGCCACCAGAGTCACCACGGAGTCTGCCGGGTAATCGGCGTCCCGGCGGCAGGCTGTTGTCGGCTAGCTGTACCGACTGTGAAGTCGGGTCAACGTGGCCTCAATCCCTCGGGTGTTTGCCTTGATAAAGCCGGCTAGCTTGTAGTTCAACAGGAGTTGGATCGGGCCGGCATTGCGGAAGTCGAACGTCTCGGTGACACGCGTGCTGGTCGGCGACAGTGCGTCAAACTCCCAGCGCCACCGGTGGCCCAGAGGATGCCGCCATTCGATAACCCTGTCGGGTTCGAGCGCCGTCACGGTGCTGGTGATGCGGTAAGGAAGCCCGAACATCCGCATTCCTGTGGAAAAGCGCGAGCCAACCTCGAGATGATCAGGCGTGCGGATATTCTCGCCGACAGTGCCCGACCCGTCGAGTTCGTGGTGACGCCGCGGGTCCGCGACGATGCCGAACAATTCCGTTGCCGGGGCAGACACCTCGACTGAGCGACTGATCTGCTGAGGCCCCGCCTCTGCCACTGATACAGACATACATCCACTCCTTCGTTTAGCGGAGAAACCTAGAGCCGTTCGACTTCGACCGTCACGCCCTGGGCCACCCGCAGCCGCTTCAGCAGCGGATCACCCATGGCAGCCGCGGGCGTCAAAACCCCTAGCCGGTCTGGTAATTCGCTGCGATCCAGAGCCAGGGTCAAGCCACTCTCGCCCAGCAGCACCGCGGTCGCCTTGTAACCGGGATCGCCTTCCTGCGCGATGACCGCCCGATAACGCGCCCCCTCGGTTGTGGTGGTGTAGGTCTCGACCCGATAGTGGCCCTTGTTCCGGGTGCGCTCACTGGGACCCGAACCCGGCTTCGGTAGCAGGCGCTGGGCAACGAATTTCGGCATAGGCACCCGCGTCCCCAGACCGAAACCCGCTGTCAGGAAACCTGTGACGGCGGCCGCGGCGATTGGCGCGACCACCGAACTTCCCAGGCTCATGACCTCGCGATAACGTATCCGGGTTCCGTATCCCCAGTCCAACAATGCATTGCTACGTCGCACAATCCGGGTGTTGACCGGCCCCATGAAGAAGGCACCCAGCCACTTGCCCGCCAACTCCGGTGCCACGGATTCGCCACGGAGCGTTTGAAATTCACGCTGCCGCCCCACCTCCGGCTCGGCCGGGCGGTCCGGGCTCAGCGAGTAGGGGTCCTGAGAGTTGCGACGCACCTCCGGATCCTCGGCGCTCGCCTCCATCACCTCGACCATCGACGCCGCCGTACCACCGCTGACACCGCCGCGGAACTTGCTCAGCACATAGGTCGTCTCGAGCAGCTCGCCCGTGCCGTCTTCCTGAGCCCGCCGATACAGGGCATACACACTCAGATCCGAGGGAATGGAATCGAATCCGCAGCAATGCACGATCCTGGCACCGGTGTCCGCGGCCTGCTTGCCGTAGACGTCGATGCTCTCCCGGACGAAGTTGACCTCACCAGTCAAGTCCGCGTAGTCGGTTCCCACCTCGGCGCACGCGGCCACCAACGGCAGCCCGTATTTTGTGTACGGCCCGACGGTGGTAACAACCACCTGAGTAGAAGCCGCCATGGCCGCCAGCGTCGCCGGTCGGGTGGCGTCAGCCTCGATCAACGGCCAGTCCCGCGCCGCCGGACCACACGCAGCACGCACGGCGGCAAGCTTTTCGGTGTTTCGCCCGGCCAGCGCAATCCGTGCCCCGGTGGCCTCAACCCGTCCGGCCAGATAGAGCGCGGTCAGTTTCCCCACGTATCCCGTTGCCCCGTAGAGAACGATGTCGTGTTCCCGAGACATGCGCTACACCTCCAAGTCGCGTAGCTGGCGCTTGAGGATCTTGCCGGAAGGATTGCGCGGCAAGATATCCAGGAAGACCACGTCACGCGGCACCTTGTATCGCGCCAGGTTGTCGCGTACGTACGCGCGGATGCTGTCGGCATCCACCGTCGATTCGGGGTGACGAACCACGAACGCCCGCAACCGTGCTCCCCAATCCGGGTCGTCGACACCGAGTGCGGTGGCCTCGATGACATCCGGGTGCCCGCTGATGAGGTCTTCGACCTCGGCGGGGAACACGTTCTCGCCGCCCGAAACGATCATCTCGTCATCGCGCCCGGACACATACAGCAGTCCGTGCTCGTCGAAATAGCCGACGTCACCACTGGACATCAGACCGTCGATGATCTGCTTGTGCCCACCACCGGTGTAACCGTCGAACGGGATCGCGTTGCTGACGAAGATCCGCCCGACGGTGCCCTGCGAGACCGGCTTTCCTTCGTCGTCAAGGATTTTGACGGTCGCACCCTTGACCACGGGGCCCACTGTGGACGGGTTGATGGCGAGATCTTGGGGCCGCGCGATGGTGGCGAAGGCGACCTCGGTGGATCCGTACAGGTTGTAGATCACCGGTCCCAGCGTGTCCAGCGCCCGGGCGGCCAGCTCGCCACCGAGTTGCGAACCGGACACGAAAACGATGCGCAGCGCGGACAAGTCGGGCTTGCCCTCGGCCTCATCGAGAGCGTTGAGCAGGCGATTAAGCATCACCGGCACCACCACGATGGCGGTGACCTTGAACTTCTCGATATCGGCAAGCACGTTCTCGGGCTTGAACTTCCGATGCAGGATCAACGTGCAACCCAGTGTCAGCGCCAGGCTCTGATGCAGATAGCCCAGCGCATGGAACATCGGGGCAGGCACCGACGTCACCTCGCCCGAACGGAAGGGCACATGCGAGAACATGCCGCCGACAGGCGCCAGGGTCAGCGCCAGCTTGCGCGGGGCGCCCTTCGGGGTTCCGGTGGTGCCGCTGGTGAGAATCACCAACGAGGAGTACTTCGACGGACGCGGCGCCGGCGTGGTGCTGTTGCGCTTGATCACCGACGCGATGGTCTCGTCGGTGGAGGCGGGCTGGTCCGGGTTCTCGGGGTTGGTGGGCAGCGCCATGATCCGACCCAGCTCGGGGCGGTAACCGTCCAGGAACTCGGCGTACTCGGCGTCGTAGATCAGGACGCGGGCACCTTCACGCTCAGCGACCTCCTTGGTCTGCGGTCCCGAGAAGTCGGTGTTGAGCAGGATCACGCGGGCGCCGGCACGATGTGCGGCGTAGTTGGCAATGATGAACCAACGGTGGTTACGCGCCAGGATCGCGACGCCGTCGCCGCCCTTGATACCGAGACGACTCAGGCCGTGAGCCAGGGCGTTCACCGCGTCGTTCAGCTCTGCGTAGGTGATCGAACCCTCGTCATCGATGATCGCAGTCCGCGACGGGCTGCGATGGGCGCCGAACGCCGGTACCGCACCGATCTCGCCGAACCGGTAGAAGTCGCGGACGATCCCTGCCAGCACGTTCGGCGGGTCCAGTTTGAGCATGCCCGCCTCGATGACCTTGCGGAGATAATGCAGCTCAGCGCCACCGCGCTTCGCAAGAGTCTGAAGTTTCGAGAAGAGCGGCCGTTCGGCGGTGATCGACATGATCGACAGCCTATGTGACCTCCCTCTCAGCAGCACAGCCAACCGGTCGGTCGGGGGCACGTCACCAAGTACCCCCGGGAAAGTCGGTCTGCAGCCCTACGATGACGCCATGGCAGACGTCGTGCTGCAGGTCGCGGGGCGCGAGGTCACCATCACGCACCCCGACAAGGTGATATTTCCCAGCGGGGAAAACACCGCGGCCATCACCAAGGGTGACCTGGTCCACTACTACCTCGATGTCGCCGACGGGGCGTTGCGTGGAGTACGTGACCGGCCGATGATCCTGAAGCGATTCGTCAAGGGCATCTCGCAGGAGGCGGTGTTCCAAAAGCGCGTGCCGGAGAAGCGGCCGGACTGGATCGCCTCCGCCGAGTTGCACTACGCACGCGGCACCTCCGCCCGGGAAGCCGTCGTCACCGACGCGGCTTCGCTGGCCTGGGTGGTCAACCTGGGGTGTGTCGATCTCAATCCGCACCCGGTGCGCGCCGACGATCTGGACCATCCCGATGAGCTGCGCATCGACCTCGACCCCGTTCCGGGGGTGCCGTGGAGCCAGATCCTCGATGTCGCGTTTGTCGTGCGCGGGGTTCTGGAGGATCACGGTCTGACCGCGTGGCCCAAGACGTCTGGGTCGCGCGGCTTTCATATCTACGCGCCGGTCGCCCCGCGATGGACATTCCGGGAGCTACGGCTGGCCGCCGAGACGGTGGCCCGTGAGGTGGAACGCCGTGCCCCGGAGCTGGCGACCAGCCGGTGGTGGAAGGAGGAGCGTCACGGGGTGTTCGTCGATTTCAACCAGAACGCGAAGGATCGCACGGTGGCCTCCGCCTATTCGGTGCGTGCCGTCCCGGACGCCAGGGTGTCGACGCCGCTGCGGTGGGACGAGGTGGCGGGCTGCCGCCCTGCGGAATTCACGCTGACCACGGTGCGGGAGCGATTCGCCGATATCGGCGATCCGTGGCAAGGCATGGAAGGCGCCACCGGCACGCTGGATCAGCTGCTGGAACTGGCAGCAGAGCTCGGACCCGCCGAAAAGGCGCCCAAGGGCACTTCCCGCGACGGACGGCGGCAGTCGATGATGCCGTTGATTGAGATCGCGCGGACGAAGACCAAGCCGGAAGCCGAAGCAGCCTTGACCGAGTGGCACGACAAGTATCCCGATGTCTCGAAACTCCTTGAACCGCAGGATGTTCTCGTGGACGGCATGCGTGGCCCGAGCTCGGTCTGGTACCGGGTGCGGGTCAACCTCGTACACGTACCGGAGCCGGAGCGCCCGCCACAGGAAGAGCTGATTGCCGACTACTCGCCCTGGGGCTAGCCCTGTGGTGCCGGTAACGCGGCCAGCGAGGCAACACCCACCGCGACGGCCGATAACGCCACCGCGGTGCCGAGAGTGGACGTGAGCGTACTGATTTCGCCGCGGCGCCCAGCCGAGACCAACACTGCCGCGTCAACCGCATCGGTCAGTACGTTCAGCTTCAAGAACGTGCCGGGGGCGCTGAATGCCCCCAGGCGCGACAGACCAAGAGCCAGCAGCGCGTTGCGGATGCCGAACATACGACCCATGGGTACCGCGGCCGTCCCAGCGACCTCCATCCGGAAAACACGCCCGAATACGTTCGGAGTCAGCAGGCTGCCCGAGGCGACGAGTGTGCGCCCCAGGATGAGAAGTTTCAAGGGACGTGAACGGTCGGCCGCTCGTGCTGGCATGGAATCCTCCTCGTTGAGTTCTGCCGATAAGACGCTGTAGTACAAGAGAATCGACACATCGGCAGATGTATACCGATTGGTATACTAGGCGGCATCGCGGGCGCCCGCAAGATGCCCTCGGGCGCCACTACCAGCGATGGTCGCGCCCCTGCCCGCGGTACCAGTCGACAAGATCCGGATTATCGATCGACCGCGGATCCAAGGACACATCCGCGCGTCCGGCCAGCACGCCGCAGATGGGGACCTCGAGCTTCTTGCCGGTACGGGTGTGCGGAATTCCGGGCGCCTCGATCACTTCGTCGGGAACGTGTCGGGGCGACAAGCGGGCACGGATCTCCCGCGCGATGCGCGCGCCCAGATCCTCATCAAAGGTGTGCCCCGGTGCCATGGTCACGAACAGCGGCATCCAGTAGGCGCCGTCGGGACCATCGACGCCGAGGACGAATCCCTCGGCGATCTCGTCCATCGATTCCACGACCTCGTAGATATCTGCCGACCCCATCCGGATTCCATTGCGGTTCAACGTTGCATCGCTGCGGCCGTGGATCACCAGCGATCCCCGCTCGGTGACGGTGACCCAATCGCCGTGCCGCCAGACCCCAGGGTCACGACCATCGGTCCACTCGTGGTCGAAATATGCTGCTCGATAACGTGATCCGTCGGGGTCGTCCCAGAATCGGATCGGCATGCACGGCATGGGCTGTAGAATCACCATCTCGCCCACTTCCCCGATGAGAGACCGGCGCTCGGGTGACCAGCTGCGCAGATCCACCCCCAGGTAGCGCGCGGGCAACTCGCCGGCCCGGGCATGCACCCCCGGTGTGCCGCCGGCGAATGCGGTGCAGACATCGGTACCACCCGAGAGCGAGGACACTGCGACGCCGACACACGAGCCCGCCCATTCGAACAGATCGGGCGAAAGGGGCGATCCGCTGCTACCCAGCGTTTTTAGCGCACTCAGGTCGTGCTCAGCCGACGGCTCCAGCCTCGCCTTCTTGGTTGCCTGCAAGTGCCCAGGGCTGGTGCCGAAGTAGCTGACCTTTTCAGATTCCAACAGCTCCCATAGCCGATCGGCATTGGGATACAAAGGATGTCCGCTGTAACAGACCACAGTGGCACCGACCAGCAGACCGCTCAACCGGAAGTTCCACATCATCCAGGACAGCGCCGTCTGCCAGAAGAAGACGTCACTTCGCCCCAGATCGCAATGCAGCCCGACACCCTTGAGATGTTCCAGCAGCATGCCCCCGTGACCGTGCACGATGCCCTTGGGCCTACCGGTGGTACCCGAGCTGAACAAGACCCAGATCGGATGATCGAATGGCACCATATCGACGACAGGATCTGCACTGCCCGTGGGTAATTCGAGCATCAGCGCGGGGTCACCCGGCAAGAGACGATGCAGTTCTGCGGTATCGGCCGCCTTGTCCACCCACCGACCGTTGTAGCGGTACCCGGGACCAGAGATGAGCACCTTCGGATTGAGCTGCCCCAGCCGCGATGCCGCGCCCTCAGGGGCGTAGTCCTGACCACATCCCGCCCACACCGCACCCACCGCCGCGGTGGCCAGGAAGGCCACCATCGCGTCGGGCACGTCCGGCAGATACGCGGCTACGCGGTCACCGCGACCAACACCGAGACGACGCAGCTCGGCGGCCACCGCACCAACCCGGCCGGGCAATTCACGCCAACCGATCTCGGTGCGCTCCCCCGCCTCGTCGACACCCACGATGGCGGCCCCGTCTTGATCCGCGTGGCGCAGGACCGGATCCACATAGTTGAGCTCGGCACCCGGAAACCATTGCGCCCCAGGCATCACCGCACGTGAAAGCACACCTTCGTCACCGTCACGCAACCCGCGTCCCGGAACATCGAAGAACTCCCACAACGCGCGCCAGAACTGGGGAACGGAGTCAACCGACCAGCGCCTCACGTCTTCGTAGTCCGTGAGTGACAACGCATACCGTCGCTCGACGTGGTTGACGAATCGTTCGTAGGTACTACTTCCCATGTTTCTGGCCCGGCTCTCGTAATCCCAGAAGTTCCATGGCCTGCTCCCGCATATCGATCTTGCGCACCTTTCCCGTCACGGTCATCGGGAAGCCGTCGACCACGTGCACGTAACGCGGGATCTTGTAGTGAGCAAGGCGCCCCGAGGCGAAGGTACGGATAGCACCGGCGTCGAGCGGCGCACGGCCTGTCCGCATCCGGAGCCACGCGCACAGCTCCTCGCCGTACTTTTCATCCGGCACCCCGACCACCTGCACGTCCTCGATGTCCGGGTGAGTGAGCAGGAACTCTTCGACTTCGCGCGGGTAGACGTTTTCGCCGCCGCGTATCACCATGTCCTTGATTCGCCCAATGATGGTGCAGTAGGCATCTTCTCGCATCACCGCCAGATCACCGGTATGCATCCAACCCTCGGCATCGATCGCCTCCCGGGTATGGTCCTCGTCGTTCCAGTAGCCGAGCATCACCGAGTACCCACGGGTACACAGCTCGCCGGATTGGCCGCGCTCCACCATCTCTCCGGTGCCGGGGTCGACGACCTTGACCTCGACGTGCGGATGCGCACGTCCAACAGTCGCGGTGCGCCGATCCAGGTCGTCGTCGACGAGCGTCTGGCAAGAGACCGGCGAAGTCTCCGTCATGCCATACGCGATGGCGACCTCAGCCATGTGCATCTCGTCGATGCACCGCTTCATCACCTCGATGGGGCACACCGAACCCGCCATGATTCCCGTCCGCAACGAGGACAGGTCGCGCCGCGTGAAATCGGGGTCTGCGAGCATCGCGATGAACATGGTGGGCACCCCGTACACCCCGACACAGCGCTCACGTTCGATGCTTTCGAGAGTGCGAGCGGCATCGAATCCCGGTGCCGGTATCACGATGGTGGCCCCGTGCGTCGTGCATCCGAGATTGCCCATGACCATGCCGAAGCAGTGATAGAAGGGCACCGGAATACACAGCCGGTCAGCCACTTCCAGGTGGATCGACTCGGCCACGAAGTATCCGTTGTTGAGTACGTTGCGGTGTGAGAGCGTCGCCCCCTTGGGATAACCCGTTGTCCCCGAGGTGTACTGGATGTTAATGGGATCGGTGTTGGACAGCTGCGACATCCGGTCGCGCAGCGCGGCCAAGGGAACCTGTTCGGCTCCCGCCACCAGATCGGTCCAGCCGTCCGTCCCGATGAACACCACATCGAGCAGGGTGGAGACATCAGGACGCACCCGGTCCACCATCGTCGTGTAGTCGGAGGACTTGAACGCCGTGGCACAGATCAACGTGCGAACCCCCGACTGATTGAGCGCATAGGCCAGCTCATGGGTTCGGTAGGCCGGATTGATGTTGACCAGAATTGCGCCGATCTTTGCCGTCGCGTATTGCACCAGAACCCATTCGGCACAGTTCGGCGCCCAGATCCCGACTCGGTCGCCCGCCGCGATCCCGCGCGATATGAGACCGCGCGCCACGAGGTTGATCTCCGCGTCGAGCTCCCGGTAGGTCCATCTCCGCTCGCCGGCCACATCGACGAGGGCATCGACATCCGGATGGGCGCCGACTATGCGCTCGAAGCTCTCGCCGATCGTCTCCTCGATGATCGGCGACGCCGACGACCCGGCGTCATAGGACTTCATCGTCGCGCTTCACCACCTGCACCGCCGCCCTCCGCCCGCCGATCAGCGGGACGGATCGAGCCCGACTCTAATGACTCATTCGGACCACCACCCTGAATTCCGGTGCTCAGTTCGACAATCCGTTCAGCATGTCTGAGCACGGGCGCATCCACCATCGCACCCTCGAACTGAAAGACACCACGTTCCCGGCCTGCCAGCTCGAGGACCCCGCGCGCCCACCGTGCCCGCTCCTCGGTCGGCCTGTATGCCTGCCGAATGACGTTCACCTGGGTGGGGTGGATGGCCACCTTGGCATCGAACCCGACGGCCACGGCATCATCGGCCTCCGCACGTAGCCCGTCGAGGCCCTTGATGTCGAGGTACACCGAATCCAGCGCCATCCGGCCACATGCCTTTGCCGCCAACAATGTTTGAGAACGAACATGTCGTGCCACATCGCGGTAGCTGCCATCGGGCCACCGGTTGTTGGTACCCCACATCGCGGCGAATAGGTCCTCCGCGCCCCACATCGCCGCGACGACGTTCCCGGGCCGCACCAACTCGGCGACATTGAGCGCCCCCAATGGAGTTTCGACGAGCACCACCACGTCCAGCGGCGCCAGAGCCGCAACCTGATCGGCATGCTCACTCTTGGCCAGCATCACCGTGGTGTACGCGGTCCGCGCGATCGCTTCCACGTCCAGCAGGTGATCGGCGGTGCCTGCGGGATTGAGGCGAATCACCGTCCGGGCGGGATCCAGCGGGGTACTGATCAGCGCGTCGCGGGCGGCGGGACGATCGGTGGCCGCCACCCCGTCTTCGAGGTCGAGAATCACCACATCCGCGGCGATGGAGGCCTTTTCGAAGCGCTCGGGACGATCGGCGGGACAGAAGAGCCAGCCCGGTCCCCGCCTGGTAAGTGTCATTGCCCCTGTCCTTCAGCACGTTTGCGCACCATGGTCTGTCGCGACGCCGTGGCCACCACATCACCGTGCTGATTCCTGCCGGTGTGCGCAAAGGTGACGATGCCCTCTCCCGGGCGGCTCTTGGACTCGCGCTTGTCGATTACCTCGGACTCCGCGTAGAGCGTGTCTCCGTGGAACAGCGGTTTGGGAAAGGCGATGTCGGAGAATCCGAGATTCCCGACGATGGTGCCCTGGGTGAGTTGCGCGACCGACAACCCGACCAACGTCGACAGCGTGAACATCGAATTCACCAGGCGCTGATTGAACGGTGGTAGTGCCTCCGAGAACGCAGCATCGAGGTGCAGCGCCTGGGTGTTCATGGTCAACGTCGTGAACAGAACGTTGTCGGCCTCGGTGATCGTCCGACCGGGTCGGTGCAGATACAGCACATCGGTCTCGAATTCCTCGAACCACAGACCACGCTGCTCGACGGTCCGCTTGACGCCCACAACCACCTCCATGCCCAGCCGGGCGTCCACTTACCGGTGTCACGAAACCATGGACGAAAACCATGTTGCACGGCAAGGATGGTGCACGAAGCTCCCACCCGATGAACACGAGAGGGTATAAACGTCCATTCAGCGGACGCGTATCGTGAGCGGGGTGACCGAGGCACCCAGCGTGGTACGCCGCACCGCGGCGCTCCTTCGAGCGGTCTCGGCCGACACCGCAAGCGGTGTCAGCACCACCGAACTCGCTCGCCGTACCGACATCCCACGGGCCACCGCACACCGCCTGCTGGAATCGCTTGCCACCGAGGGGTTGGTGGAACGAGACACCCGCTCCGGTCAGTGGTTCCTGGGGCCAGAGATCTACCTCCTCGGTGCCACGTCCGCGCCCCGATACAACATCACGGAGAAGGCGGCCGCCGTTGTGACGGCACTGGCACGTGAAACCGGCGAGAGCGCGTTCTTCTCACTGCGCCGCGGTGATCACACCGTCGTACTACTGAGCGAGGACGGCGACTTCCCGATCCGGTCGCATGTGCTGTACGAGGGCGCACGCTTTCCGCTCGGCGTCGTCTCATCCGGAATGGTCGTCCTGGCCTACCTTCCCGACGAGACGATTCATGCGTATCTCGACAGGGCCGACCTACAATCTCAGTGGGGCAAGGACTTTCGCGCCGATTCCGTCTGGGAGCGCATCGCTGCCACCCGACAAATCGGCTGGGCCGTCAACCCTGGTCACGTAGTCGAGGGCTCCTGGGGGATGGCCGCCTCGGTGTTCGATGCCCACCACAACCCCATCGGCGCGCTCACGTTGACGGGTATCGAGTCCCGGTTCAACGCCGCACGCCAGCCAGTTCTCGGACAGTTACTCCTGCGGCACGCGCATCGACTCAGCCGCACCGTACGCCGCTAGCTTCCGCGCCGCAGAACGGAGGCCGCCTCACGCACCGCCGAGGTAATCGCGCTCAGTGTCGAGGACTCGAACTTCCAATGCTGCCAATACAACGGCACATCGAGATGCAGCCCCGGCGCTAGATCGACGAGGCCGTCGCGATCCAACTGCTCGGGCATCATTCCCCAACCCAGCCCCACCCGCAGCGCCTCGGTGTTTCCGCCCGTCGTCGGCACATAGTGCTCCGGCACGGTGACATCCCGGCGAAAGAGCTTGCGCAAGAACTGGTCTTGGAGAGCATCGCGCCTGTCCCACCGCATCATCGGCGCCTGCCGCACGGCGTCGATCCCCGAGTCGAGCAGCCCACCCGGAAGGTAGCGCGCGACGTACTCCGGTGACGCCATCCCGAAGTACCGCATGGAACCCAGCGGTTCGGAGCGGCATCCGGCGATGGGCTTGGGTTCGGTGGTCACCGCCGCCATGACGACGCCCGCGCGCAGCAGTTCCGCGGAGTGATCCTGATCCTCGATACGGATATCGACCAGCACACCGTCGGGAATCCACGCCAAGACCGACCCCATCCAGGTTCCGAACGAGTCGGCGTTCACCGCGATCGCTACCCGTATCGGCGCGCCGTAGGCCCCCATCTCGCGCAGCGCCTCTCGCTCCAGCGTGCCGACCTGGGCCGCCAACCTCATCAACGAGGCACCCGCATCGGTTGCCACGCAGGGCTTTTCCCGGCGAACCAGCACCTGCCCCACCGATTGCTCCAGTGCCTTGACGCGTTGACTCACCGCCGAAGGGGTGATGACAAGCCGCCGGGCGGCGGCATCGAAGCTGCCCTCCTCGATGACGGCGGCGAAGGCAATCAGCTGTTGCGAGTCCAGACTCACATTAGCAATTCTAATGCATAGTAAGAATCATTAGCTGGACTGCATATCGCCGCGACCCTAGCGTCGATGTTGTGACCGTTATCTTCCTCGGCTTTCTCACCGGAATGTCCCTCATCGCCGCTATCGGCGCCCAGAATGCCTTCGTGCTCCGGCAGGGGATCCGCAGTGAACACGTGCTGCCAGTGGTCGCCGTGTGCATCACCGGCGACTTCCTCCTCATCGCCGCGGGCATCGGCGGCCTGGGAGGCCTGATTGCCGCCACGCCGAGCCTGCTCACCGTGGCCAAAGTGGGTGGCGCGGCGTTTCTGATCGGCTACGGATTGTTGGCCGCCCGCCGCGCATTACGCCCCGGAACTTTGGTGCCTGCCGAATCCAATCCGGCCCGCCTCGGCGCGGTGCTGACGACCGCGCTGGCCATCACCTTCCTGAACCCGCATGTCTACCTCGACACTGTGGTACTGCTCGGCTCCCTGGCCAACGCACACCAGGACGCACGCTGGCTGTTTGGTGCGGGCGCCCTGACCGCGAGTGTCACCTGGTTTGTGGCACTCGGATTCGGCGCACGGCATCTTGCCGGACTGTTCCAGCGTCCGGGAACCTGGCGCGTGCTTGATGCAGGGATCGCCGTCGTGATGATCGCATTGGGCATCTCACTGGTCATCTGATCACCCTTGCCGAACCATTTGGTTCGGTGTTAGCGTCCTTCCCGAACCAACTGACTTGGGAGAGACATGGACGTCGACAAGGCCCGCACTCGTTTCGCCGAACTTCGCAGCCAGCGGGACGTCAGCCCCGCCGATCTCGACGAGATCTGGGCCGCGCTCGACACCGTTCGACCCGAGGACATGCTGGGCAGGTGGAAGGGCGACGAGTTCCACACCGGGCACAAGATGAACGGTCAACTGGCCGCCGCACGCTGGTACGGCAAGATCTTCACGTCCATCAACGATGTCGAACCCATCGTCTGTTACGACGACGACGGAAAACTGTTTTCCAATAACGCGTTGAGCCTGGGCGGTGCGACCCTGTGGGATATCGAGTTCCGCGGCGAGGTCACCGGCACCATGGTCTACGACGGCCAGCCCACCTTCGATCACTTCAAATGGGTCGACGAGAACACGCTGATGGGCATCATGAACGGCAAGCGCCAGCGTGCCAGCGGCAACTACCTCTATTTCCTACTCGAACGCGATCAGTGAAAGTCACTGCAGCACTGAGCCGTTCAGCAGAGTCTCCCTTCACGCTGGAAGAGGTCGAACTCGACGGACCGCGCCCCGATGAGGTGCTCGTCAAGATTCACGCCACCGGCCTGTGCCATACCGATCTGACCTTCAAGGCACAGGTACCGATCCCTGCGGTGCTGGGCCACGAGGGCGCCGGGATTGTCGAGGCGGTGGGCGATGAGGTGACCAGCATCCGTCCCGGAGACCACGTGGTCTTGAGCTACCGCAGCTGCGGCGAATGCCGACAATGCGGTTCAGGTGAGCGGGCGTACTGCTCCCGTGCCGCCCGGCTCAACCTCTCCGGCACCCGGCTCGATGGCTCATCGACACTGTCCCAGAACGGGAACGGCTTGTTCGGCTCGTTCTTCGGGCAATCCAGTTTGGCGCAGTACGCACTGGCCGCGGCCGACAACACCGTCGTGGTCGATGCGTCGACCGATCTCGCAACTGCCGCACCGCTCGGATGCGGTCTGCAGACGGGCGCCGGTGCGGTGCTCAATGTACTGACACCCGAACCAGATTCGCGTCTTGTGGTATTCGGCGCGGGCGGTGTCGGCCTGGCCGCGGTGATGGCCGCCAAGGCCATCGGGGTGCACACGATCATCGCGGTGGACCCGGTGGCCTCACGACGCGCCAAGGCCGTCGCGTTGGGCGCGACCCGCGCCGTGGACCCGACGACGGAGGACGTGTCCTCGGTGGCACGCGGGGCCACCCATGCGCTCGACACCACGGCGAACACCGACGTCATCGCCACGGCGCTCGGTCTGTTGCGGCAGCGCGGTGTGCTGGTTCTGGTGGGGCTGGGGGCTTCCCGCGGAACAATCGACCTCACCGATCTCATGTTCGGCGGCAAGATGATTCGCGGCTGCATCGAGGGCGACGCGAACCCACAGGAATTCATTCCGGAACTGCTGCGCATGCATGCAGAGGGCCGCTTTCCGATTGAATCGCTGATCACTAGATACCCGGCGCGCGCGATCGATCAGGCCGTGGCGGATGCGCGGTCCGGTGCCGCGATCAAACCGGTGCTGCTCTGGTGAGTGCCATGCGCGCTGCGGGTCAGGCCACCCACGATCGGATCATGGCCGCGGCCAAGGCCGAATTCACCGAGTACGGCTTCGCCGGCGCACGGCTGAACCGGATTGCCACCAACGCGAACGCGAGCAAGGAACGGCTGTACAGCTACTTCGAGAGCAAGGAACAGCTGTTTGAAGCCGTTGTGGCGCAATGGATCGATGATGCACCGTACAAGGTGCCGTTTAGCGCCGGTGACGTGCCCGGGTACGTCGCGGGGCTGTTCGACAACATCGTCGCCGATCCGCAAGGCGCACGGTTACAGCGCTGGATCGAGCTGGAGGCCCCCGACGGGATGTTCGACAACCACGTGCTGCGCCGCATCTTCCAAGCGAAACTCGATGAGGTACGCCAGGGGCAGCAGACCGGGCTCATCGACCCGACGTGGGATCCCATGAGTCTGCTCATGATGCTGATCGATATCGCCTACTCGATGGCGGCCAGCGGGTTCGGCATCGACCGGATTGTCGGTGAACCGCTCGCCGAGCACACGCTCGCGGATCGCCGCGCCGCCGCCGCCGAGGCAGCGCGGCGGCTGGTGGGCTGTCCGTAAGACATCGCCGCGCATCGGAAAAGCACCTGGGTTGCGTGCGCCAGCTACTCTCGATGTGTGCCACCTGGGATGATCACTCGCCGCGGGTTTCTGGCTGCCGGCGCCACCCTCGCTGCGGGCGCGGCGCTGGCCGCTTGCACGGAAGACTCCTCCCCCACCTCGGAGCAGAACGGCGCCGCCGTCATCAAGCATGCATTCGGTAAGACCGAGGTCAAGGCTCCGCCGAAGCGCATTGTCAGCGCCGGATACACCGAACACGACTACCTGTTGGCGCTGGGCATCGTCCCCATCGCGGTCACCGAGTGGTACGGCGGCTTCCCGTTCGCAACCTGGCCGTGGGCAACCGACCGGCTCGGCGCCGCCACCCCCGAGGTCCTCACGCTCACCGACGGACTGATGGTCGACAAGATCGCCTCCCTAAAGCCCGATCTCATCCTCGCCACCGACGCCGGGCTGGACCAGGACACCTACAACAAGTTGTCCGGTATCGCACCGACGATCGCACAATCGGGCAAGTACGCGTTCTTCGAACCGTGGAAGGACCAGGCCAAGGCCATCGGGCAGGCGGTGTTCAAGCCGTCGGAGATGGCTGCGGTAGTTCAGGCCGTCGACAACACGTTCGCTTCGGCCGCGTCCGCGCACGCCGGCTTCAAAGACAAGAAGGCCATTTACCTGCAGGGCGAACTGCTCGACGGGCAGGCCATCGCCTACCGATCCGGACCGCGCACCGGGTTCCTCACCGCTCTCGGGCTGACCGTTCCCGCCGAGTTGGAGAGCTACGCCAAGGGCGACCAACTTGCGTATCTTCCGGCCGACCAGCTCTCCAGCCTCCTTGGCCAGGCCGATGTGCTGGTGTGGGGCACCGAATCCGATGAGCAGAGCGCCGCGCTGCGGGCCGATCCGGTGATCACGAAGCTGAGCTCCTCGCTGCTGAACCGCAGCATCTTCGCCAGTAAGGAATTGGCGGGGGCCATCAACTTCAGCTCTCCGCTGAGCCTGACGTACGTGGTGGACAGCCTGGTCCCCCAGCTGGCCCGGATACTGGGCTGATGTCGGTTCCGGGCACACGCCCAGGGCCGTATTGGGGTGACGTCGCGATTCGCGTGGTGGGCGGTATCGTCGGCGCGACCGCTCTGGGCATCTTCGGACTGGCGGCATGCATGGTGTTGTCGTCGCGGCTGTCGTCGGATCCAGTCGCCGACCCTCACGGCTATGGGCTGATCTTCGGGATGATGCTCGCCATCCCCTTCGGACTGTTAGCCGCGGGTACGTTGCCTCTGGCGTTTGCCCGCGGACAACGGCTCCGCACCGTGACGATCGGTTTCATCGTGTATCTGGTCTCAGTGGCACTGTTGATCTACGCGGCCGCCACCATGCCCAACCGCCCACCGCCCTGCGCGACAAATCCACCCGCACCCCAGTGCAAGCACGCACCTTAGACTTCGCGGAATGGAGACAAGCGAGGTCGAGAAGACTCCCCAGGATCAGGTGGTCTTCGCCCAGGTCGGTCGCAGCTACTATCCACTGCTGTCAGCCGTCTTCGTCGGCGTGGTACTGATCTCGAATGTGGCTGCCACCAAGGCAATCGGCTTCGGACCCGTCATCGGCGATTGGTCGCTGATCACCGACGGTGCGTTCGTGCTGTTCCCGCTGAGTTACGTGATCGGCGATGTACTCAGTGAGGTCTACGGATATCGCGCCACCAACCGGGTCATCCTGCTGGGATTCGCGATGGAGCTGCTGGCCTGCGTGGTGCTCTGGACCGCAATGGTGCTGCCCGCCGCCGATTTCTACCCCAACCAGGAGGCCTTCGCCACCATTGTCCGGAGCATCACCACGCTGATGGTCGCCGGACTCGCGGGATACCTTGTTGGGCAAACGCTTAACGCGCTCGTTGTGGTGCGGATGAAGAAGCGCTCCAAGGAGCGCCACCTGTGGGCCCGGCTGGTGGGCTCGACGGTCGTCGGCGAGTTCGCCGATTCGCTGGTGTTCTGCTCGATCGCGGCCACCGCGCTGGGTATTCACACCCTCGGCCAGTTGGCGACGTACACGGCTTTGGGTTGGATCTTCAAGTCCGTCGTGGAGATCGTGATGCTGCCGATCACCTATCGGGTGATCGCCTACATCAAGAAGCACGAGCCGACTTATACACAGGCGGGATAAATACGCCCCTAGGCGTGCCCGCGGGAGTACCGTCGAAATATGAGTACCGCAACAGATTTGAAGGTGCGGGATCACGGGGATCGGGCCTTGTTGCTCGAGTGCACATCCGTGCAGGAAGTGCTGGCGTGGACGTCAGCGCTGAATGCCGACCCTATCGATGGCGTCACCGATATCGTTCCCGCGTCCAGCACCGTCCTGCTCAAGCTCCACAGCCCGGCCGACCAGGCGATCGTTCGGCATCGGCTGACACAGCGCGCGGCGCCGCCGGATACGACGGAGGACACCACATCACCACCGGTGACCATCCCGGTCCGGTACGACGGTCTCGATCTTGAAGAGGTTGCCGAGCACACCGGCCTGGGAGTGGACGGTGTGATCGCGGCACACACTGGAACGGTATGGACCGTCGGATTCTGCGGATTCGCACCGGGATTCGCGTACCTGGTAGGAGGGGACTCGCGTCTGGCCATCCCCCGCCGCGCCGACCCGCGCACCAAGGTGCCCGCCGGTGCGGTCGCGCTCGCCGGCGAGTTCAGCGGGATCTACCCGCGTGAATCTCCCGGCGGCTGGCAGCTGATCGGCAGCACCGATGCTGTCGTCTGGGACCTTGACCGCAACCCACCGGCGCTACTCACGCCCGGTACACGCGTCCAGTTCCAGGAGGTGACGGCATGAGACCCACCCTGGAAGTCATGCGCACCGGCCCACTGGCGCTGGTCCAGGACCTCGGCCGGATCGGCAAGGCGGCCATGGGTGTCGGACGTTCGGGGGCCGCGGACCGCGCATCGCATTCCCTGGCCAACCGGCTGGTGGCCAATCCCGACAACCTGGCCACCATCGAGGTAACCCTCGGCGGTATGTCATTCCGGGTATCCGGCGGTGACGCGGTGGTGGCCGTCACCGGTGCCGACACCGATCCATCCGTCAACGGGATTCCCTTTGGCACCAACAGCATTGCCCAGGTACAGGACGGCGACGTAGTGTCACTCGGCGCACCGCGCAGCGGACTACGCAGTTACGTGGCGGTGCGCGGTGGGGTCAGTGTGGCGCCGGTGATGGGCTCGCGCAGCTTCGACATCCTGTCTGGCATCGGCCCCTCGCCACTGCAGGCCGGGGACAGGCTGCCGGTCGGACCACGGTCCCCTTCCTTCCCGGAGGTCGAACTGGCGCCGGTGGCCCCCATCGCCGATGACACCGTCGAGCTCAAGGTGGTACCCGGTCCACGCGACGACTGGTTCGTCGATCCCGACGCACTGACACACAGAGCCTGGATCGTCTCGGACCGCAGTGACCGGGTGGGCACTCGACTCATCGGCAAGCCGTTGGAGCTGCGCGACCCGGCCAGGCAGCTGCCGAGCGAGGGTGTGGTCCGCGGTGCCATTCAGGTGCCACCCGGCGGTCAGCCCGTTATCCTGGGCCCTGACCATCCGGTGACCGGAGGCTATCCGGTGATCGGGGTGATCACCGATCACGATGTCGATCTGGCTGCCCAGGTGCGGCCCGGACAAACTGTCCGGTTCCATTGGTCACGACCGCGCATCAATTAGGAGATGTCGGCTGTGTCCAATATGCCAACCGTCCCCGTCATCCGGACTCACACCGCGCGACTCATCCACACCGCCGATCTGGATAGCGAAACACGTGACGCTGCAAGAGAATTACTGATCGATGCATTCGAGGGTGATTTTACCGAAGAAGACTGGGAACACTGCCTGGGCGGTATGCACGCGCTCATCTGGTACCACGGCACACTCATCGCCCACGCCGCGGTGATCCAGCGCCGACTGCTGCATCAAGGACGGACGCTACGCACCGGATACGTGGAAGGTGTTGCGGTGGATAGCGATTGGCGCGGAAACGGGCTCGGTTGCGCGATCATGGATGCCGCCGAACAGGTCTTGCGTGGCGCCTACGAGCTGGGTGCGCTGAGCGCCGACGACGACGTCGCCCCGTTCTATCAGGCCCGCGGCTGGGTGCCCTGGCTCGGAACCACTCCCGTGATGACGGCAGAGGGCATTGCGCCCGCCGAAGATGAGGGTGTGCACGTGCTGCCGATGAGCTCCGGGGTTGACCCATCGGGCTCGCTGACCTGTGATTGGCGCGGTGGCGACGCGTGGTGATGCCCGCGACGGCGCAGGAAAACCCAGATCACGGCGATGACAAATGCCAACCGCGCGGCACTCCCGACCGTCGCCAATAGCCCGTTGGCCACCTGCGCGATATCAACGGAGTACCGCAGGACGATGCCCGTCATCACCGCGGCCTGCACCAACTCCAGCGTGCCGACGATGACGCACAGCCGCACATGCATCCGGTGATAGGCGCGCAGATCCGCGTCGGTCCAGTGATGTCGTGCCACCCAGCCGGGGCGAATCAGGTCGATGACGACTTCGGTGAGTGGTCGTTTCGTCAGACAGCTGCCGATGTAGAACACACCGAACAGCACCACCGGGACGACATGGGTGAGCTGAGCAAGCTGCGGTGAACTGGTCAGGAGCGCAACCACCAGCGTCGCGCCGTGCATCAGCATGATGAATCCCGCGACGATGTCGAAGCGCTTGTCCCGCACCGCGGTGTAGATGACGCGCAATGCCGAGACCACCGCCGCGGCCATCAGTGCATGCAACTCCGAGGCACCCAGCAGGCGCATCCCGTAGTACGTTCCCAACCCGAGCGCGGCGCTGACCAAGGCGTGCCCGAGCGTGAATTTCCCTGCACCCTTACCCAACCCACTCACCACAGCGACGGTACCGACGCAATCTGAGAGAGCCTGAGAAAGTGGATCTACCGGCCCGAGAGGGCTCGTTCCTTGCGGCGCAGGTACATCCGGATCGCAACGACAACACCCACGATGAGTCCGCCCGTGGTGAGCATCGACACCACCGGGTTGACGGCCTGTACGACGTCGACGGAGAACGTGTAGATGATCACCACCATCAGGGCGCAGAACAGCAGACTGAAGATCCCGCACCAGAAGCTGACATAGACATGCAGCCGGTGATACGAGCGCTGGTCCTCGTCGGTCCAGCCCTGTTCCTCGGCCAGTTTCTCCACGCCGCCGGGCCACAGCTTGGTGACCAGTAGCTCCGTCAGCGGTTTACCGATGAGCGCGCTGACCAGGAAGTAGGTGGCCAGCAGCATGCCGGGCACTTCGTTGGTGACCTGCGACAAGCGTGGGTCACGGGTCAGCCACGCCATGATGAGGCTGACCCCGAAGATCGGCACCACCAACAGCGAAACCGGGTCGAGAGCCCGTTTCCACGCCATCTTGACCAGTGCCTGGGTGGCAGAGACCGCGGTCGCGGCCATGAGCGCGTGCAGTTCCGGGAATCCGGCCAGGCGCAGCCCAAAGTAGGCGCACAGGGCGGGTCCGACATTGAGCAATCCCTCGATCACGAGTTGGCGAGGCGAGATCCCGCTCTCGGTTTCGGACTGCTCGGCGGTCAGGGACACCGCGCGACTGTAACCGGTCGTCAGGCCGCGGGCGAGTCGTACGTCATGCGCTGCAGGTAACGCCGGATGACCACAATGATGCCGATGATCAGGCCCATTGTGGTGACCAGAGAGAAGATTTGGTTGACGGCCTGGGCGACATCCACCGAGAAGCTATAGATGATGACGATCGAGATGGCCGCAAGCAGCAGGCTGATGACACCGCACCAGAAGCTCACGTGGACATGCATCCGGTGATACGACCGGAAGTTGTCCCCTGTCCAATGGTGCTCGGCCGCGATCTCTTCGATGCGTCCGGGCCGAGCCTTCGCGATCATCAGCTCGGTGAGCGGCTTGCCGAACAGCGCGCTTCCGATGAAGAACAACGAAAGCAAGATGCCGGGAATGGTGTTGGACACCTGAGCCATCCGCGCATCGGAGGTGACGAGCGCGATCACCAGACTCAGCCCGAAGTTGAACATCAAAAAGCCCGACAGGACGTCGAACTTACGGTTCTTCACCACCTTGACGAGCACCTGGAGGCCGGACACCACCGTGGCGGCAATCAACGCGTGAATCTCGGGCTGACCCAACGCGCGCAGCGCGTAGTAGGTGCCCAACGAAGGCCCGACACTGACCAGGACCTGTCGCAACACCTCACGCGCGGAGGACTTCTGGGTTTCGCCGGTCTGGTCGGGCACGGCGCGAGGCTACGCGACGAACCTGGGAATCCCGGGCTGGCACGCAGCGCCGACGCTCCACCGTTTACCTCTGGGGCCGTCCTGTTCGCCGTCGGCGTACGGAAATCGGAACTTTAGCGTGTGTCACTCAAGTTTGTACGAGTGACGGCCGGTTGAGACTCCGGCCCTGTATTGAGGAGAGAGCTATGAGCAATGTGGTGTGGACACGACGCAGCCCGTTCGCCGAGTTCGACGCGCTGGTACGCCAGTCCTTCGGCCCGGCCACCAGCTGGCCCAGCCCGGGTTTCGTTCCGGCCGCCGAGGTCGCGAAGGACGGGGATGACGCCCTGGTCCGTCTCGACCTTCCCGGCGTCGATGTCGACAAGGACGTCACGGTCGAGGTGGAGCGCGGCACGTTGGTGGTATCCGGCGAGCGTCGCGATGGGCGGGCCGAGCAGACCGGCGAGGAGCCACTCGCGCGAGGAGCGTCAAGCACTGGACGCGTATTGCGGGAGGTCCGCTACGGCAAGTTCCGTCGCACCTTCACCCTGCCAACCCATGTGACAGGTGACGTGATCTCGGCGAGCTACGACACGGGCATCCTGACCATCAAGATCGCCGGCGCGTACGCCACTGCCGAGGCGCAGAAGATCCAGATCACCAAGTAAGCAGGAGAACGAGACGAGGGGCCCGCGCTATCCGGCGCGGGCTTCTCTCTTCTTCGCCTCACGGGCCAGCATGCGGTCGCGCTGTTCTTCGAACTTGACCACTTGGCACTTAAGGTCTTCCACATACGCGGCGAGTTGCTCGCGTCGTTGTTCACCCTTGGCGCTGAAATCATTGCGCTCGAAAATCTGCCACTTACGCAGATTCGGCGTCACCACCTCTTCGAGATGCTGCCGCGGGTCGTAGATGCCGTGCTTGGCCATCAGCACACCGTTACGGCGGAAGTTAGGCATGCCCTGCCCGGGCATCCGGAAGTTCTCGATCACCGCGCCGATCGCTTCCAGCGCCTGATCGGGCACGAGATCCAGTGCCGCACTGCACATATTGCGATAGAAGATCATGTGCAGGTTCTCGTCGGCGGCGACGCGCTGCAGCATCCGGTCCGCGATCGGGTCATCGCACACCTTGCCGGTGTTGCGGTGGCTGACGCGAGTCGCCAGTTCCTGCAACGTGGTGTACGCGACCGACAGCAGGAAGTCGGTCTTGTGGACCGACTCCTCTTCATCGGTGGTGTCGAAGCCTGCCGTCATGTGCTCCATGCGCGCGCGTTCCAATGCCACCGGGTCCACACCGCGCGTGACGACGAGGTAGTCGCGGATGACGATGCCGTGTCGGTTCTCCTCGGCGGTCCAACGGCCCACCCAGGTGCCCCAGGCACCGTCCAGGCCGAAGTATTTGGCCGCCTGACGGTGATAGGACGGCAGGTTGTCCTCGGTGAGGAGGTTGGTGATCATCGCCGCCTTGGCGACCTCGCTTAGCTGCGACTGCTCCGGATCCCAGTCGTCCCCACCCATTTGCGCAAAATTGCGGCCGCGATCCCAGGGAACATAGTCATGTGGGTGCCACTCCGTCGCGACCGACAAATGCCGGTTGAGGTTGGCTTCAGCAATCGGTTCCAAATCGCTGAGCATCTCAAGGTCGGTCAGCTCTCTAGACATTTCACCTTGTCTTTCGCGTTGGAACCCCGAGCTCAAGGACAGGGTAACTTAATCTGAGCAATGCTCAGATTGGTCGTCAGTCACGACCGATTGCCTGCAACTTCCGCCCCGACCACACAGCCGGACGGGCCACCATGCCCGTTTGGGCCCCACAACTGGGCAACGGCTTGCTACAGACCCGATATTCGAACCGACTGCACAGCACCATAACCCGGTGAGAGCAACATCACTAATTCGGCCGTGTCGCTGCCCACCGCCAAATCCAGGTAGCGCGGCGTATCGGTGCAGTCGGTAGTTTGGGTGATTCAACGACCAGTCGCGAGAGCCGCGCACGTCACGAAAGGTGCAGTGATGCGAACTGCAATGTGTCGCGCAGCGGCCGCGACGGCTGCCTTCCTAGTGCTGTTCGGCGGGTACGGGCTGCAGTCGCCGCAGATGGCCCACGCGGAGAGCTGCGCCGATATCGACCTATCTTTCGCGCGCGGCACCAATGAGCCTGCAGGCCTGGGCGACGTCGGCAAGCTGTTCACCGACGCTGTGAAGAAGCGACTCCAGGGCGCCAAGGGGATGAGCATCTCCACCTATGGCGTGGACTACCCCGCGAGCATCGACTTTCTCCAGGCTGGCAAGGGATCGGACGACCTGAGCAAGCACATCCAGAAAACGGCCGCCGACTGCCCGAAGATGAAGTTCGTGGTCGGCGGGTACGCGCAGGGCGCGGCGGTCGTGGATGTGCTGTTGGGGAACACCCCGCCGGGGACCTACGCCCTGACCAATCCCCTGCCCGCCGGACTCGAGCAGCGCATCGTCTCCATCGTTCTGTTCGGCGATCCCAAGAACATCCGACCGCCCGGTGTAGACACGAACCTAACGGTCCGCGAAGACCTGCTGCCCAAGGTGATTGACGTCTGCAACCCCGGAGACTTCTTCTGCGATCCGCAGGGTGGAGACATCATCTCGCACACCACCTACGCCAAGGACAAGCTCACCGACGGCGCGGCGGACACGGTGGTCCAGCGACTGGTCGCCGTACTGGGAAACCGTTGCGTGAGCAGCGAATCACCCGACGCCTCCACAACCTGCTCCCCCAGCGCGTAACCGACGGCCCCGCATCGGGAGTAGCCATTTCACCGGTTACCGCGTGCGCTCACGCCCCCACGCAGGACAATCGGACCCACCCCAACCACGGCATTGGCTGGACTGTAGTCGCATGTGTACAGTCATGGATGGCCATGGCGTAGACGAATGACTACACCGGCGGGAGCGAAGGGCTAAACGCACATGAGCGGCGATACGCACGTGGTGGAGCCGGGCGAATACACGTCACCCGCCCGCCCGCCGGAGATCGACGGCATTCCCTGCGCCGACGGGCACCCACTGCCATCCGGTCCGTTACCCGGCCGCCCTTACGCCCTGCCCGCAGATCTGCTTGTCGAAGAGCTCGGGCCACTCTTCTACGCGGACTTCGGGGTTTCGCGCCGGCTATATGCCTGCTCGCTGGACCTGGTCGAGGAGCTCTGCGACGAGAACCGGTTCATCAAGGGCATCACCGATCGGCTGGAGCGGTTCCGCCCCCTTGCGGGGGACGGATTGTTCACGGCCTACCCGGGCGAGCCGAACTGGCAGAAAGCCCACGATGTTCTGCTGCCCGGCTTCAGCTTTAGCGGTCTGCGCAACTACCACCCCGCCATGCTCGATATCAACCGCCAGCTCCTTACCCGCTGGGACGAGAGCGCCGGCGAGCACCCCGTGGACGTGGTCGAAGATCTGGGCAAGCTCGCCATGGACACCGTCGGGCTGGCCGGGTTTGGGACAAGGTTCGACTCCTACCAGCAGGAGGGGCTTGCGGCCATCCCGGCGAGCTTCGCCGCTGCGGTGCAGCAGATGTTGGCTCCGGGAGGTGGCAATCATGATCTGTTCACGGCCGAGCAGCGCAAGCTACACACCTTCATCGACGAGCTCATCGCCCGGCACCGCGACGGTGCGGACGAGCATGCGAACCTCCTCGGACTCATGCTCGCGCCCGGGTCCCCGCAGACTCCGGCACTGGAGCTGAGCAGCGTTCACTCTCAGGTCCTGACGTTCCTGATCGCCGGCCAAGACACCACCTCCACCGTGATGCCTACCGCGCTCTACAGCCTGGTCAAGAACCCTGCCGTGCTCCACCGGGCGCAGAGCGAGGTCGACGGGCTATTCGGGCCGGGAGACGAACACACCCCGACGTTCGATGAGATCGGCAAGCTGCGCTACATCCGCCAGATCGTGGACGAGACGTTGAGGCTCTCGCCCCCGGTCCGGGAATTCGACCGGATGGCCACGGAAGACACCCTGCTGGCGGGTCGCTACCCGGTACGCAAGGGCGAGGTCGTCACCGTCCTCACCACCGCGCTGCACCGGCAGCCGCAATGGGGAGACAACGTGGAGATCTTCGACCCAGACCGATTCTCGCCGGAACGATCGGCCGGGCGGCCGGTGAACCTGTTCAAACCCTTCGGCACCGGCGCGCGGTCCTGCATCGGGCGTCAGTTCGCGCTGCACGAGGCGACGATGGCTCTCGCGACGCTGGTACACAGATACCGCTTCATCGACTCCGAGCATTATCAGCTGCGCACCCACAGCGACCTCATCCGGAAACCTGTCGGCTTTCGGATTGGCTTGGCGCGGCGCACTTCCCAGGACCGTCAGCATGAACCAACCGCCGTACCCGCCGTCACACCGCAAGAGATGCGACACCCGGCGGCCACCGCCGCACCGGGGTCGGCACTGGCCGTATTCCATGGCTCAAATCTCGGCACCTGTCGAGCGCTGGCGCACCAGCTGGCCGAGGAAGCATCCGATCTCGGGTACCGCACAACCGTTGCCCCTCTGAATGAAGCGACACGAGCCCTGCCCACCGAGGGCGCCATGGTCGTGGTCGCCGCGTCCTACAACGGTCAACCGACTGACGACGCTCGCCATTTTCTCTCCTGGCTCGATAGCGCAGATGCTCGCACGGACAGTGGGCTGCGCTACGCGGTACTAGGGGTCGGGGACCGCAACTGGGCTGAGACCTACCAGGCTGTGCCCAGGAAAATCGACGAGCACCTCGCCGCGATCGGCGGTACGCCGATTCTTCCCCGTGGTGAGGCAGACACTTCCGGCGATTTCGCGGGCAGTGTCGAAGCCTTCTCGCAAGCCCTCTGGACATCGTTGGGCGGTGTCACTGGCACCGATACTCTCACCGACCCCGCCGAGGGGCCCCTCTACGAACTGCGCGCCATCGACGGGCCGGTGACGGCGGCGATCGATGCCCGGTTCGAGGTGATGCCCATGACCGTCCTGGAGAACCGGGAATTGGTCAGCGCCAACAACACACTGGGACAAGCTAAACGGCTGGTACGTGTCGTATTGCCTGACGGCGTCGACTACCGCACCGGGGACCATCTCACGGTCCTCGCCGATAACCAGCCCGAGATCGTGGACAAGGCAGGAGAACTGCTCGGTCTCATCCTGGACCGGCGTATCTCGATCAACACCCGGCGCAAGACCCGGCGGGCCATCGCCCTGGACCGCGAGGTAAGCGTGCGGGAGCTACTCACCCACTTCCTCGAACTACGTAAGCCGGCCACCAGAACCCAGCTGCTCCGGCTGGCGGCGGCCAATCCCTGCCCACCGGAACGGTCCGCGCTGGAGGCACTCGCCGAGCATCCGGAGACCCGCTCTCTCGGTATCGCAGGCTGTCTCCTGGAATTCCCCGCCACCAAGCTGTCCCGCGCCGAGCTGCTTGAACTGTTCGAGCCGATGACGCCGCGGCACTACTCCATAGCCTCCTCGGCCCGCCAGAGTCCGGGGATCGTCGAGCTGGTGGTCAGCGTGCTCGACGCTCCGGCCCGATCTGGATTCGGCGATTTTCAGGGCGTGGCATCCAACTATCTCGCCAACGTCCAACCGGGACAACGAATCCGGGCACGGGTCGACCAAGCCCGGCAAGCATTCCGGGCCGGAGCCGACCCCTCCCGCAATGTCATCCTGGTCAGCGCCGGTACCGGAGTCGCACCCTTCCGGGGATTTGTCGGTGACCGGCTGGCCGCGCAGAGCGCTGGTGAGCCGTTCGCCCCGGCGCTCTGCTTCTTCGGCGTCCGGCATCCGGAAGTGGACTATCTCTTCCGCGACGAGTTCGAGGCCGCGGAACTCTCGGGTGTGGTCCAGATGCGCCCGGCGTTCTCCCGCGCATCCGAAAACGGTGTCAAGTATGTGCAAGACCGGATTGCCGCCGACGCGAACGACATCTGGCGGCTGCTAGGAGATCCCGCCAAGCAGACACATGTATATGTCTGTGGCGACGGCGGCAAAATGGCGCCCGCCGTTCGAGATGCGTTCTTGCACATCTACCGGGAACACGCCGGCGCCAACGAGTCCCAGGCCCGGGACTGGCTCATTGACCTGGTCGAGGCCGACCGCTATGTGGAGGACGTCTGGACGGAGTGAGGCTTGCCACGACCGAGTCGCCTGCCGGCACCGCCCCCCATTCCCCTGCCCGCGTTCAGGTGGGAGAGTGACCCGATGCGTAGACGTACCTTCCTTCGTTCCGGCTCTGTAGCGCTACCAGCCGCCGCGCTGGGCCTCACCGCGGCCGGGAGCGCCACGGCCGACGTTCGCCCCACCGGCTCAATTACGTACCCGTTCAGCGCCATTGATGTACCCGCGAAAAGCGCACCCTGGTCCCTGGAGACGGACCGCGCTGTCCTGCTGGTCCACGACATGCAGCACTACTTCGTGAAGGCCTACACGCCGCAGGCTGATCCCATCGCGACCGTGCTGAAGAACATCAAGAGCCTGCTCGACACCGCGCATGCCCACGGCGTGCCCGTGCTCTACTCCGCGCAGCCGGGGGGCATGACACCGGAACAACGTGGACTCTTCGGCCAGCTCTACGGACCCGGCATGCCAGACGACGATGCCGAGCGAGTGATCGTCGATCCCCTAGAGCCCGCGGCGACGGATACTGTTCTGACGAAATGGAAGTACAGCGAGTTCTTTCGCTCTGAGCTTCTAGAGATACTGCGCAATGCCAACCGGGACCAGCTGATCATCGTCGGCGTCTACGCCTTCTCGGGCATCACCGCAACCTCCACCGATGCGATCCAGAACGACATCCAGGCATTCATCGTCTCCGACGCCGTGGCGGACTACACCTCCACGGGGCACAGCCAGGCGCTCACCTGGTGTGCGGAGCGCACCGCGAGAATACTGAGCACCCGGTCGGCGCTAGCGGCACTTGATCATTCGTAGTAGTTGACGGCACGACAAAGGCCGCCTGCGTAACACGCGCAGGCGGCCTTATGTCTTGTGCTTAAACCAGCGCGGGCACCGTGGCCAGCGCCTGGGCGACGCCAGAGACGATCGCCGCGATCTTGAGCGCCTCGAGAATCTGCTCGCGGGTCAATCCGGCCTCACGCAGCACCTTCTCATGTGAGCCGACGCAGAAGTGACAGCCATTGATGGTCGATACCGCGAAGGACCACAGCTCGAACTCCGCCTTGTCGACGCCGGGGTTACCGATGATGTTCATGCGCAGACCCGGGCGCAGATCGTCATAGGCACCATCGAGGAAGCCCCGCCCGCGGTAGAACACGTTGGTCATCGCCATGATCGAGGCGGCGCCGAGCGCGGCGTCAAGTGCCTCGGGCGACAGGACCGTCGCGGCCTCTTCGCGAATTTCCTTGAACACCTGGTCGTTCCGGGTGGCCGCCGCTGTCGCGACGAGAGTGCCCCACAGCTGGGCCGGCGACAATACCGTGCCACGGGCCACCGTGCCCAGGTTGAGCTTGAGATCCTTGGCGTACTCGGGCAGCGCCTCTTTCAGGTTGTCGATAGACACAGTTACCCAATCCTCCTAGACGCCCGCGCTCATGAGCTCGCCCGCATCGATCGTCGGGTCACCCTTGCGCCAGTTGCAGGCGCACAGCTCATCGGACTGCAGTGCGTCGAGCACACGGAGCACCTCATCGACGTTGCGGCCCACAGAACCCGCCGTGACGGAAACGAACTGGATGATGTTGTCGGGGTCAACGATGAAGGTCGCGCGGTCGGCGACACCATCGGAGTTCAGCACGCCGGACGCCTCGGCCAGCTCGCGCTTGAGGTCGCTGAGGATCGGGAACGGCAGGGTCTTGAGGTCCTCATGCTGTGCCCGCCACTGGAAGTGCACGAACTCATTGTCCACCGATGCGCCCAACACCTGGGTGTCGCGGTCGGCGAACTCGTCGTTCAGACGGCCGAAGGCGGCGATCTCGGTGGGGCACACGAAGGTGAAGTCCTTGGGCCAGAAGAAGATCACGCGCCACTTGCCGGGGTGGTCGTCGCTGGTGACGGTGGTGAAGTAGTCGTCGGGCTGCTGGGCGTTCACCTTCGACAGATCGCCGCCGATGACCGCAGTCAGGTTGTAGGCCGGGAATTCATCGCCGATGGTCCGCAGAGTCACGATTCTCCTTCACGTATTCGCTGAATGCTTACTGGCACCATCGTGCCGGAAATCTTTCAAAAACAAAACGTGATTGTTGGCACTATATTGATAGGTATGTCCGATCGTAGTTATCAGCCGACCGTGGTCGGTCTGCGCGCCTTTGTGGCTATCGCCCGTAAACGCCACTTCGGTAGCGCTGCGGCCGAGCTCGGCGTAAGTCAGCCCTCCCTCTCACAGGCCCTGTCCATGCTCGAAGAGGGGCTGGGTGTGCGGCTCGTCGAACGCAACACCCGCAAGGTGTTGCTCACCCCCGAGGGTGAGGCATTGTTGGAGAAGGCCACCGCCGCACTGGACGCGGTCGACGAATTTACCGCTGCCGCAAGCGGTGTGCGCGATCCCTTCGCGCAAACGCTGCGCCTCGGCCTCATCCCCACGGTGGCCCCCTATGTGCTGCCCATGGTGCTCAGCGGGCTGTCCCGCGAGTTCCCGGAGATGTCCTTGCGGGTCACCGAGGACCAGACCGTACGGCTGCTGCGGTCCCTGGCCGAAGGGTCACTGGACGTCGCGGTCATGGCACTGCCCGCGCAAACACCCGGCATGGCGGAGATTCCCATGTACCGGGAGGACTTCGTTTTAGCCCTACCGACGGGGCATCCGCTGGCCGGTAGCCATGCGGTCGATCCTGCGGTGCTCGCCGAGATGCCGCTGTTGTTGCTGGATGAGGGACATTGCCTGCGCGATCAGGCCCTGGAGGTATGCCAACTCGCGGGAGTACGGCCCGACCTCGGTCACACCCGCGCGGCCTCGCTGGCCACCGCGGTGCAGTGTGTCGAGGGCGGTCTCGGGGTCACCCTCATCCCCGGCACCGCCGTCACCGCCGAAACCGCGAGCGGCGGACTGGCCACCGCCACCTTCGCGGCGCCGGTCCCGGGGCGCCGGATCGGCCTGGTGTACCGCGCGATCAGCGGCCGCGAGGACGCCTACCGGCAGCTGGCCCAGCTGTTGACTCGCCTCGTCGCGGCGGTGCACCCGGTCTCGGCAGAAGCCGCCTAACGCCAGCGCGCGAGGATCTCCTCGGCCCGCGTCGACAGCGCCCGCTGCAGGAACGGACCGAAGCTGATCCGTCCCACACCGAGGGGACCGAATGACGCCGGGTCGTCCACATCGGGTACCGCGATCGCATTCACCGGGAGTGGAAGCTCAGAGGTCAAGCGCCGCTGCACCTCAGGATCGTGACGGCCCACCGGGTACAGCGAGTCCGCACCGGCCTCGGCGGCCAGCGTGAGCCGCGCGATGGCTCGATCCACTCGATCCGACTCGTCCCCGATCTGGCGCAGGAGGATATCGGTCCGTGCGTTGATCACCACCGGTACGCCTGCCTGGTCGGCGGCAACACGAAGTGCGCCAACAAGATCCGCATGCTCCTGGGGCTCGCGGATTCGACCGCCCTCGCTATGCACCGAGTCCTCGATGTTCAGACCCACCGCGCCCGCTTCGATCAGCCCCTCGATGAGTCGCTGAGGTGTCTGGGCATAGCCGGACTCGATGTCCACCGATACCGGCAGGTCGACAGCGGCGGTGATCTGCGAGACCCGGGCCAGCACTTCCTCGTACGACATCCCCTCCGCATCGGGCTTGCCCACCGAATCGGCAAGCGGATGCGAGCCCACGGTCAACGCCACGAATCCGGCGTCCGCGGCAAGCCTCGCCGACCACGCGTCCCACACCGTCGGCAGAAACACCGGATCGCCGGGGACGTGCAGAGACTTCAGCAGGGTGGCCTTGGCAGCGAGGTCGTTGGACATGCCTACATCCAACAGTGTCTCGCTCGGATTTACTCCACCGATGTGCCCGCGGCACCACGGCGTGCCATGAGGCGCGCGACCGCGTCGTGCATGTGCTCCTCAATGAGTCGATACGCGGCAGGCGCATCGCCGGCCCCGATCGCCGCGCAGAGCACCTCGTGTTCACGAACCTGCTCACGCAGGTCCGGGTAGGTGCCCTGCAACTCGCCCAGCAGCATCCGCGTCTCCAACAGCAGCGTGCGCATCGCGCGGCGCAGCCGCGGGCTTCCCGAGCAGTCGACCAGCACCTCGTGAAAGTCCTGATCGGCGTCGGTCACGGCGACGAGATCGCCGCGGGTGGCGGCCTCCGTCATCACCGCTACCGGCACCAGCAGCCGCCGGTAGGCGGTCACGGTGTCGCCGGACATGATGCACTCCAAGGCCGCTCGCTCGATGGCGGCCCGCGACCGGTAGACGTCGAGGACGTCTTCGTCGGTCAGCTCGATGACGAAGATGCCGCGATTACGCTCGCTGCGCAGCAGGCCCTCGGACACCAAGCGCTGCATGGCTTCGCGCAGCGGTCCGCGGGATACCGCGAACTGTGCCGCCAGCGATGCCTCTCCCAACTGAGCACCCGGTGGCAGGACTCCGCGCATGATCGCGATCCGCAGCCGCTCCGCGATCAGCTCAGCGGTCGATTGCCGCTCCAGCGGAGCGAACTCCTCAGGTACCAGCGTGGTCATGTCGTCTCCTGAAAAGCCGCCCCAAACCCGGAGCTGCGCCCGCCTCGGGTACCTCGTCGATTAATCGCAAACCTTCCCACACCGTCACCTGGTTCGCGGTCAATACCGCCTTGTCCAGCCGCGATTCGAGGCGCTCCACATGCGCGATGGTATGCATGGCGGTATCCGGGATCAGCAGTGCTTCGGCCTCGGGATGGTCGTTGGCCTCCGCCAGCTCGTCGACCCGCTCGGCGGTGAGTCGGCCCACCTCCGCAGCCGTATCGATGCCCGCCTCCCCCATCGCCACCACCTCAATGCCACGGGCGGCAAGGAAGGCGACGAACAGCTCAGCGATATCGCGCGGATAGCTCGCCGCCACTGCGACCTTCGAAACCCCCAGTGCGGTGACAGCATTGACGAAGGCGAAGGATGTGCTCGATGCCGGGGTGCCACTACGCTCAGACAGACCTGCCACCTGCTCGGCCGCACCCTGCGGGCCGTATACGAAGCTGCCCGAGGTGCATGCCCATACGACGGCACCCGGCTCGTGTGGGCCCAGCAGCCGCACGCCTTCCGCGAGTCTTTCGGGGCTGCCCAGATCAAGCAGCTCGGGTACCGCGTGCAGGTCGGTGCCGTAGATGTGCACGACGGGGAAGTTCATATCCAGCTGGCGCGCCACCAGCGGGTAGTCCGATTCAGCCGCATGGTCCGGGTAGATGAACCCCACCGTCGGACGCGTATTACTCACTCGAACCTCCTCCGAAGACATCGCGGAGCCACTTTCCGGGCCCCATCATGGGAAGACTCATCCGGTCAAGACAGGCCCAGATGGTCAGTTGGTTGGCCGTCAGCACCGGCTTACCGAGCAGGCGCTCCAACGGGTCGATCACGTCATAGGTGCGCAAATTGGTGCAGCTGACGAAAATCGCCTCGGCATCGTCGGTGTCGGCAGCCAGTATCCGCTCGGCGACAGTGCGGTAGTTGACCTTCCAGATGCCCCCACCCAGGCCCAAATGGTCGGTGCGCACCACCGTGACGCCCAACTCCCCCAGGAACTTTGCGAGCAGTTCGGTGAGCTCGGCATCGTACGGGGTGATCACGCTGATCCGGTTGATGTTCAGCGCGGTCACCGCCTCGGCCAACGCCCCCGAGGTGGTAACGGCAGACTTGGCGCCGGCCGCCATGATGGCCTCAACCAATTCCCGCTCGCGCTCGACGCCACGGATGAAGCTTCCCGAAGTGCACAGGTACGCAACGACTTCCGGCTCCACGTGCAACACGTCTCGGGTGGCTGCTTGCAGGTGGCTGGTGTTGGACACCAGCTCCGCCATGGCCCGGCTCACCGGCACCGGCTCGTACGGCGTGCGGGCGAGATGCAAAGACACCTCAGCAGGAACCCACCGCCACAGCTCACGCTCCAGCGCGAGATCGAAGGGCGCAATGATGCCGATACCTCGCTGATCAGCCGACTCCGCGAAGTCGGGAAGTGACGAAAGATCCACCGGCAGGGCCTAACACTCGCAGCATCGCTTCGCGCCTGAGCCAGACCTCGTCATCACTCAGATTGTTGACAATCATACGATATCTTCTTACGGTGTCAACGTGAGTGCCCGCCGGATCGACGCGGATGAGCCCCTTGCGCGAAGACAGACAGTCCCTGGTGAGCCGCTCGCGCGAAGACCAGTAATAGCGGTGCAGCATGCCGCGGGCAAGGTACCGGACCGACTCTCCTCCGTGTCCACGGCCGCCGAGCTACGACTGGTGGAATCGGGCCAACTCGCCACGGCGCTGCCCGGAGCCGAAATTCTCTTCGTCTACGACTTCCGGTCCTCTGCACTGCGCGAAACCTGGTATGCCGCAGACTCGCTGCGCTGGGTACAGATCGCGTCCACGGGCGTCGATCCCGTGCTCTTCGACGAACTCGTCACGAGCGACGTGGTGCTCACCAATTCGCGCGGCATCTTCGAACGCCCCATTGCCGAATATGTGCTCGCGCAGATTCTGGCCTTCGCCAAGGACATTCGCCGATCCACCCGTGCGCAGGCGGCACTGAGCTGGCGGCATTTCGAATCAGAACCCATTGAGGGGGTCCCCGTCGCGGTGCTCGGCACCGGGCCGATCGGGCAGGCTATCGCCACACTGTTGAGTGCCGTGGGCATGCGGGTCACGGTGCTTGGCAGGGCCGAGTCCGTGGACTTAGCCTCACACGCCGGTGATGTCGAGTACCTGGTGCTCGCCGCGCCATTGACGGCACAGACGACGGGTGTCGTCAATGCGCGTGTCCTCTCGGCAATGCGACCCACCGCCCGTCTGATCAACGTGGGTCGCGGTGAACTGGTGGGCACCTGGGATCTGGTGTCCGCACTGCATCGGGGAACCATCGCCGGTGCCGCGCTGGACGTCACCGACCCCGAGCCATTGCCCGTCGGACATCCGTTGTGGCGCACACCGAATACGCATATCACGCCGCACAACAGCGGTGACGTCCATGGCTGGGCCGATCAGCTCCAGGACCAATTCGCCGCCAATGTCGAGCGCTATCTCCGTGACGAGGAACTTCTGAACATCGTCGACAAGGACAGGATGCACGGCAATGCATGAACCGACCGACCCCACCGAGATGACGGCGCTGGAGCTCGTGGCCGCCTACACCTCGGGAGAGCTTTCGCCGGTAGAGGCGACGGCGGCGGTGCTGTCGCGGATAGCCCAAACCGACAGTGCCATCAATGCTTACTGCCTCGTCGACGAGGAAGCGGCGCTGGCGGCGGCCACCAAATCCGAAGAACGCTGGCGCGGCCACTACACCCGTGGGCTGCTCGACGGTGTGCCTATCTCCATCAAGGACGTCTTCCTGACCCGAAACTGGCCCACTCTGCGCGGCTCCGGGCTGGTGGACCCGGCCGGCCCGTGGGAGGTGGACTGCCCTGCCGTCCAGCGCATTCGGGCCGACGGCATGGTCATGATCGGTAAGACCACCACTCCCGAGCTTGCCTGGAAGGGGGTCACCGACAGCCGACAGCGCGGGATCACCCACAACCCGGCCGACCCGCGCCGCACGGCCGGCGGCTCTTCGGGCGGCAGTGCCGCCGCGGTGGCCGCGGGTATGGCGCCGATGTCGATCGGCACCGACGGCGGCGGCAGCATCCGGATACCCGCCAGTTTCTGCGGGATTGTCGGATTCAAACCCACCCATGGCCGAGTTCCGATGTATCCGATCAGCCCCTTTGGCCCACTGGCACATGGTGGTCCGATCACCCGAACGGTCGAAGACGCCGCACTGCTGATGGACATCATCAGTCTGCCGGACCATCGCGACCCTACCTCGCTGTCGCCCACGCTCACCACCTACCGCTCACAGGTGTACCGGGACATGACCGGCCTGGACATCGCGTACTCACCCACACTCGGATATGTCGACGTCGACCCCGAGGTGGCCGCCCTGGTGGAGAACGCGGTGAACGCCCTCGATGCGGCCGGGCTGCCCGTGACGCACGCCGATCCGGGATTCTCCGATCCGATCGACGCCTTCGAAACACTGTGGGCCGCAGGTGCAGCCGCCAGCCTGAACACCTATGGCTCCCGCAAAGAGGTACGCGACGGCATCGATCCCGGGCTGGCGCAGATGTGGGAGACCGGGGCCGGTGCCTCCGCCACCGAATACCTGGCGGCGCGCAACACCTGCGTGCAGTTGGGCATCGCCATGGGCGGTTTCCATGAGATGCACAACGTCCTCATCACCCCCACCGTGCCGATCCCCGCGTTCCCGTTGGGCGCCGACGTTCCGCCGGAATCCGGGATGCGCTGGTGGGCACAGTGGACGCCATTCACATACCCGTTCAACATGACTCAGCAGCCGGCACTCTCCATCCCGGTGGGCAGCACCTCCGCGGGGCTGCCGGTGGGCATGCAGATCATCGGCCCGCGCCACAGTGACGACCTGGTGCTCGCGGTGGGCCACTTCGCCGAGCGGGTGCTCGCGGGCTAAGCGCAAACTAGGCCCGCGCGAAGGCCAACTGCTCTCCCTGAACCCCGGTGAGCCACAGGTCCTGGCAGGCCCCCGCGATATCGGCCAGGCCCTCTTCGATGGTCGCGAAGACGTTCCCGGGCACCCAACCGGCATCACCGTTGATCAAGAGATTGTTCCGGCCGTAGAAGATCGCCAGATCGGTGGCACCTTGCGCCGAATGAGCTTCCGATCCCGGCTCGTATCCGTACGCGGGGTTGCCGATCTCCCACGGTTCGAAACCGAAGAAGCACACATCGCCGGGGATCGGGGTGACCGTCGGGTTCTCGCGGCCGGGCGCCGGCAGCAAGGGTGGCAGCAGGGTGTACACCTCATTGCGCGCATACTTGGCGTGATAGGCCTGGCCGAGGAGCGGTAGTGAATTCCACACCGTGTCACAGGTTCTGGGCGCCTCGGCGTCCAAGAGCCGCGCACGACAGGTGATGTCCCGCTTGGTCAGCGTGATCGAGATGTAGCGATCCATCACAGCCCCGCCAACACGGTGCTCCAGATGCCGAGTGCATCGGATACCTGGTCGGCCGTCACCACCAACGGCGGAATCATGCGCACCACATTCATATGCGGCCCGCACATCAGCAGGAGCAGTCCGCTCTCGGCGGCAGCGGCCTGCGCACGGGCGGCCAACTGCGGCGCGGGACGGCCATCCCGACTGAACTCCACGCCAACCATCAATCCCAGTCCGCGCACGTCGCCGTCAATCCCCCGTTCGGCGGCGATCTTCCGCGCACCATCGAGAAGCTCCTGGCCGCGCGCCCGAGCGTTTTCGACGAGCCGTTCCTCGTCGATCACGTCGAGGGTGGCCACCGCGGCCGCACATGCGACGGCATTGGCACCGTAGGTACCCCCTTGAGAGCCGGGCCAGGCGCGCCCCATCAACTCCGCAGATGCCGCGATACCCGAGATGGGAAAACCGCTGGCAATCCCCTTGGCCATCACCAAGATATCTGGCGTCACGCCAAAGTGCTGATGCCCGAAATACTCTCCGGTGCGGCCGAATCCGGTCTGGACCTCATCGAGCACCAACAGGATGCCGTGCTCACGAGCGCGCTCGGCGACCCCGGCGAGGAACTCGGTATTGGCGGGGATGTACCCCCCCTCGCCGAGCACCGGCTCGATGACCATCGCCGCCACCTGGTTGGGCGCCGTCGCCGTTGCGAACAGGTAGTCAAGCTCTTGCAACGCGAATCGGGTGGCCTCGGCCTCGCTCCAACCGTATCGATATGCCGTCGGGAATGGAGCGGTGTAGACGCCTGCCATCAAGGGGCCGATTCCCGAGGAGAATCGCGGTCCCGACGTCGTCATGGTCGCCGCTGCCAGCGTGCGTCCGTGGAATCCACCCTGGAACACAACAATATTCGGGCGACCGGTGGCCTGCCGCGCCAGCCGCACGGAGGCCTCGATGGCCTCACTACCGGAATTCGCGAAGAACAACGAGTCCAGACCTACCGGCAGCACGTCACCAAGACGGCGCACCAGGTTCTGCAGCGGACGGTGCATCACGGTGGTGTATTGCCCGTGGATCAGCGTGGCCACCTGCCGTTGCGCGGCCTCGACCACGTGCGGATGGCAGTGACCGGTACTCACTACGCCAATACCGGCAGTGAAATCCAGGTATTCACAGTCACTTTCGTCGTACAGATAACAACCCTGGCCTCGCGCGGCCACCACCGAGGTGGCCTGCTTGAGCACGGGCGATAGCGCGGTTGCGGATGAGCCGCTTGCGCGAAGACCCACAGTCACGGCACCCCTTCCCTTGATACGTTCGGAACTATTGTCGATTGTTGACAATCTCCCTAGCATGGTGGCATGCATCCCGGCACAGTGTCTACCCCCCTGTCCACCGAGACCGCGGTGATCGCCACCGCGCTCGCCCAGCAGGTCCGCCACGGTCCCACCTTCCCTGTCGTCGACCCGGCCACCGAGGAGGTGCTCGCCGATGTCGCCAGCATGGACGGCCCCGGGGCCCTCGCCGCCTTGGATAATGCCGTTGCGGTACAACGCTCCTGGGCCGCGACATCGCCGCAGCAGCGTTCCGATGTGCTGATGCGCGCGTACACGCTGATGGTCGAGAGCACCGAAGACCTGGCCCTGCTGATGACCCTGGAGATGGGCAAGCCCCTGGCGGAGTCACGCGGGGAGGTCGCCTATGCGGCGGAGTTTTTCCGCTGGTTCGCCGGCGAGGCGGTGCGCCAGGACGGGGGCATGATGCTGGCACCTGACGGCGGATCACGATTGATCGTGACGCACCGACCGGTGGGACCGTGCCTGCTGATCACTCCGTGGAACTTCCCGTTGGCCATGGGGACGCGAAAGATCGGTCCCGCACTCGCCGCGGGCTGCACCTGCCTGGTCAAACCTGCCGAACAGACACCACTGTCGATGCTGGCCCTGCTCGGGATCCTGCGCCAGGCCGGAGTGCCCGATGGGGTGGTATCGGTGATCACCACTGACGATCCCGGATCGACCATGGCGCCGCTCCTGGCCGATCCCCGGGTTCGCAAGCTCTCGTTCACCGGATCTACCGAGGTCGGTCGCTATCTGCTGGCGCAGTGCGCCCCCACCGTCAAGCGCACCTCGATGGAGCTGGGCGGAAACGCGCCGTTCATCGTGTTCGACGACGCCGACCCCGACGAGGCTGCCGCAGGCGCGCTGATCGCGAAGATGCGCAACATCGGGCAGGCCTGTACGGCCGCCAACAGGATCTACGTACAGCGCGCTATCGCGGGGCCGTTCACCGACGCACTCACCGAGCGACTCGCCGCATTGCGCATGGGACGCGGCACCGAATCGGGAGTAGACGTGGGGCCACTGATTGATCCCGACGCCGTGGCCAAGGCCGACCGCCTGGTCAGGGACGCCCAGAATCGGGGAGCCACAGTACGACTGGGTGGCGAGGCGCCCGGCGGTACCGGTTATTTCTATCCCCCGTCGGTGTTGACCGACGTGCCCGATGACAGCGACATGATGCGCACCGAGATCTTTGCACCGGTTGCCGCAATAGCGAGCTTCGACACCGAGGAGGAAGTGATCGCCCGCGCCAATGACTCCGAATTCGGTTTGGTGGCATATCTATACACCAATGACACCCGACGCGGATGGCGTGTGTCGGAGCAGCTGGAGACCGGCATGGTGGGCCTGAACCGGCCCGTCGTGTCCACCCCCGCCGCACCATTCGGCGGCGTCAAACAGTCCGGTATCGGGCGCGAAGGGGGCTTCGCAGGAATCGAGGAGTTCCTGGAGACCAAGTACATCGGTGCGGCCGTATGAGCGCCCGGATGAGAGTGGCGACCATTCCGGGTGACGGGATCGGCGTCGACGTGACCCGGGAAGCCGTCAAGGTGATGGACGCAGCCACCGGTGGGCGCATCGAATGGACAGAATTCGACTACTCCTGCGAGAGATACGCCAAGACCGGCGCCATGATGCCCGCCGATGCGCCCGCGATATTGGCCGGATTCGACGCGATTCTGCTTGGCGCCGTGGGCTATCCGGGCGTCCCCGATGACGTCTCACTGTGGGGCCTGCTGATCCCGCTGCGGCGCGCCTTCAACCAGTACGTGAACCTGCGACCGGTGCGTCTGCTGCCCGGCCTCGCCTCACCCCTCGCTGGAGTCTCCGCCGACGCCCTCTCGATGGTCATCGTCCGCGAGAACTCCGAGGGGGAATACTCCACCATCGGTGGCGTACACAACCGCGGCAGACAGCACGAATTCGCGCTACAGGAATCGGTTTTCACCCGTATCGGATGCGAGCGCATCATCCGATACGCGTTCGAACTGGCCGCCTCGACGGGAATGCGGGTGTGCTCGGCAACCAAGTCGAACGGCATTATTCATTCAATGCCGTACTGGGACAGCATCTTCAATCAGATAGCGGCCGAGTACCCGCAGATACCGTCCATGTCGATGCACGTCGATGCGCTCGCCGCACGCATGGTGAGCGACCCGGGAAGCTTGGATGTCATCGTCGCTTCCAACCTCTTTGGCGACATCCTGTCCGACTTGGCGGCGGCGGTCACCGGCGGACTCGGGCTCGCGGCGTCGGGAAACATCAATCCGGAGCGCACGGCCATCTCCATGTTCGAGTCGGTCCACGGCTCTGCGCCCGACATCGCCGGACAGGGCATCGCGAATCCCGTCGCGCAGATACTCGCCGGGGCAATGCTCCTGGACCATCTCCACGAGTCCAGCCCAGCGAACAAGATCCGCCGCGCCGTCGACCAGGTATTGGCGGAAGGCCGGGTCCGTACCCCGGATCTCGGCGGTGGCGCCACCACCGAACAGCTCGGCACAGCAATCGCAGAATCCGCTCGGTGATCGTGAATTAACCAAAGACATCAGTGACTTGTGTCACTTCCCGTTCGGCTGTCCTGGCAAGATGGGTGTCGTAGCCTGTGATCCACGACACCTTCAGCCCAAGGAGTCCGATGTCGACGAAGACGGAGCTCACCGAGCTCAACCAAGCACTTGGCAGCCTGCGCCGCTGTGTCCACTCTCTGGAGTCTCGGTACGGCGACCTGCCGGCCGTGCGCCGCATTGTCAATGACGTAGAGCGGCTGGATATCGACGCCGCCGACCTGGACCTCTCGCCCCATGAGCACCGCCATGGCAGTAACGAGAAGATCCAGATCCCCGACACCGAGTACGACCGGGAGTTCTGGGGCGATATCGACGACGAAGGCGTGGGGGGCTATCGATGAGCCGCTTGCGCGAAGAGCAAGGAATCAGATGAGCCAAGCCACCGGGGTCTTCTCGCCTTCGCGTGCCCACATTCAGCAGCGCACGCTGCGCACCGACAAGTGGTGGCTCGCACCATTACTCACCAACCTCGGCCTGGCGACCTTCGTCATCTATGCCACCGTGCGGGCATTCTGGGGTAGCGCGTACTGGGTACCGCAGTATCACTACCTGACGCCGTTCTATTCGCCATGCGTCAGCACCGCCTGCGCCCCCGGTGCCAGTCACTTCGGGCATTGGGTGGGCGATCTGCCCTGGTTCATTCCCATGGCATTCATCTCGCTGCCATTCCTGTTGGCCTTCCGGCTGACCTGCTACTACTACCGCAAGGCCTATTACCGGTCGGTCTGGCAATCGCCCACCGCCTGCGCCGTCGCGGAGCCGCACGCGAAGTACTCCGGTGAGACCAAGCTGCCGCTGATCATGCAGAACATTCACCGGTACTTCTTCTACGCCGCCGCGATCATCTCGATCGTCAACACCTACGACGCCATCGTCGCCTTTCATTCGGAGAAGACCGGCGGCTTCGGATTCGGCCTGGGCAACGTGATCTTGGTGACCAACGTCGTCCTGCTGTGGGTGTACACGGTGTCATGCCACTCCTGCCGGCACGTCACCGGTGGGCGGCTCAAGCATTTCTCCAAACACCCTGTCCGGTATTGGATCTGGACACAGGTGAGCAAGCTCAACACCAGACACATGCTGTTCGCCTGGATCACGCTGAGCACGCTGATTCTCACCGACCTGTACATCATGCTGGTCGCCAGCGGCACCATCTCCGACCTGAGATTTGTTGGTTAGCAACCACATCCATTCGCAACCAAATGGGGTTAATTAATGGCTGAACTCGAACGGCACCAATACGACGTCGTCGTGATCGGTGCCGGTGGTGCCGGCTTGCGCGCCGTCATCGAGGCCCGTGAACAGGGTTTCAAGGTCGCGGTGATCTGCAAGTCTCTGTTCGGCAAGGCACACACCGTGATGGCCGAGGGCGGCTGCGCGGCCTCGATGGGTAACGCCAACGACAAGGACAGCTGGCAGGTGCACTTCGGCGACACCATGCGCGGTGGCAAGTTCCTGAACAACTGGCGGATGGCAGAGTTGCACGCCAAGGAGGCTCCGGACCGGGTCTGGGAGCTGGAAACCTACGGCGCCTTGTTCGATCGCACCAAGGACGGCCGGATCAGCCAGCGCAACTTCGGTGGCCACACCTATCCTCGGCTGGCACACGTCGGTGACCGCACCGGCCTGGAGATCATCCGCACCATGCAGCAGAAGATCGTCTCGCTGCAGCAGGAAGACTTCGCCGAAACCGGTGACTACGACGCACGTATCAAGATTTTCGCCGAATGCACCATCACCGATCTGCTCTTAGACAGCACCGACGGTGGCTCCAGAATCTCGGGCGCCTTCGGATACTGGCGCGAATCGGGACGGTTCATCCTCTTCGAAGCTCCCGCAGTGGTTTTGGCCACGGGCGGTATCGGCAAGTCATTCAAGGTGTCATCGAACTCCTGGGAGTACACCGGTGACGGTCATGCCCTGGCGCTGCGCGCCGGAGGGACCCTGATCAACATGGAGTTCATCCAGTTTCACCCGACCGGCATGGTCTGGCCGCCGTCGGTCAAGGGCATCTTGGTCACCGAAGGTGTGCGCGGTGATGGCGGAGTACTCAAGAACTCCGAGGGCAAGCGGTTCATGTTCGACTACATCCCGGCGGTGTTCAAGGGTCAGTACGCCGAGACCGAGGAAGAAGCCGATCAATGGCTCAAGGACAACGACTCGGCACGGCGCACTCCCGATCTGCTACCCCGCGATGAGGTCGCCCGGGCCATCAACTCCGAAGTCAAGGCCGGTCGCGGCACCCCGCACGGCGGCGTCTACCTCGACATCGCTTCGCGCATCCCCACCGAGGAGATCAAGAGGCGGCTGCCGTCGATGTACCACCAGTTCAAGGAACTGGCCGAGGTAGACATCACCAAAGACGACATGGAAGTCGGGCCGACCTGTCACTACGTGATGGGTGGTATCGAGGTCGATCCCGATTCCGGCGCCGCGACGGTGCCGGGTCTCTTCGCCGCAGGCGAATGCTCCGGCGGCATGCACGGCTCAAATCGATTGGGCGGCAATTCCCTATCGGACCTGCTCGTGTTCGGGCGGCGCGCCGGCCTGGGCGCCGCCGAGTACGTCAAGGGACTCGCGTCGCGTCCGCAGATCTCTGAATCAGATGTCGACAAGGCCGCCGTCCTGGCATTGACGGCCTTCGGCGACCCCGCGGCCGAGGGCGCCGAGAATCCGTACACCCTGCACACCGATTTGCAGCAGGCGATGAACGACCTGGTCGGCATCATCCGCAAGGAAGAAGAGGTCGAGCAGGCCCTGGTCAAGCTCAACGAGCTCAAGGAGCGCTTCAAACACGTTGCGGTGGAGGGACACCGACAGTTCAACCCGGGCTGGCACCTGGCGGTCGACATGCGCAACATGCTGCTGGTCAGCGAATGCGTGGCCAAGGCGGCCCTGCTGCGCACTGAGAGCCGCGGCGGGCACACCCGCGACGATCACCCGAGCATGGATGCCACCTGGCGCAAGACGCTCCTGGTGTGTAGCACCACCGGTGGCGATCCGGCGGTTCCCGACGTGCTTGTCACCCCCGAACCGCAGACCCCTTTGCGCCCAGATCTTTTGGAACTATTCGAGATCGGCGAGCTGGAGAAATACTTCACACCGGAAGAACTGGCAGAACATTCGGGAAGGAAATCCTGACGTGAGCTACGACGCACAACTCCGGGTCTGGCGAGGCGACGAGGACGGCGGTGAGCTCATCGACTACACCGTTCCGGTGAGCGAGGGCGAGGTGGTGCTCGACATCATCCATCGCATCCAGGCCACTCAGGCCTCGGATCTGGCGGTGCGCTGGAACTGCAAGGCCGGCAAGTGTGGGTCCTGCTCGGCCGAGATCAACGGCCGTCCACGGCTGATGTGCATGACCCGGATGTCGACTTTCGATGAGTCGGACACCGTCACCGTGACCCCCTTGCGCGCCTTCCCTGTGATTCGCGACCTGGTCACCGACGTGTCGTTCAATTACCAAAAGGCCAGGGAAGTCCAATCATTCACCCCGCCTAAAGACTTGAAGCCCGGCGAGTACCGGATGCAGCAGGAGGACGTGGAACGGTCACAGGAGTTCCGCAAGTGCATCGAATGCTTCCTCTGCCAGAACACCTGCCACGCGGTGCGCGATCATGAGGAGAACAAGAAGGCCTTCGCCGGCCCGCGATATCTGATGCGCGTGGCGGAGCTGGAGATGCACCCGCTCGATGTCGCCGACCGCCGCGAGGCGGCACAGGAGGAACTCGGCCTCGGCTACTGCAACATCACCAAATGCTGCACCGAGGTGTGCCCGGAAGGCATCCACATCACCGATAACGCGCTGATCCCCATGAAGGAACGCGTTGCCGACAGCAAGTACGACCCGATTGTCTGGTTGGGCAATAAGTTGTTCCGCCGTTAGCCGGGTTTGGCATAGGAGAAACGCATGGAAACCTGGCTCGTCATCGTCATCGCCGCTGTCTGCCTGGCAGCCGCAGGTGCCGTCGCGGGCTTGATCCTGCTGGCAATCCTTGCCGCGGGGGGTATCTCCGCCGCGCGATTCAACCTCACCCCAGTGGCCGCCGGTCAGCTGCGCGAGTACCTGGACTCCGAAGCCTCCTTCGCGCTCTCCGTCCAGCGCGACTTCTTCAATCCGCCCGATCAGGTGTTCAAGGCCCTGCTTGACGAGCGGTTCATGAGCTGGACCCCGTTCACCACGGGCGTGGACTACGCCGGCACGGCATTGCGCGAGGTGGGAACCAAACGCGCGTTCGTCAACACCTTCGTCGTACTGGCCGAACAGATCGTCGTCCATGAGCCCAACCGCGTACTGGGTGTCACCATCACCGCGTGTTCCATTCCGCTGGCTCTGAATTCGGCCGCGGAGATCTTCGAGGTGGCGGACAACGGCACGGGCGGCACCCGACTTACCTGGCATGTGGGCGGCACCCCGAAGTGGGTGGGTTGGCTGCCACTGCGCCTGGCCGCACCCTTTATCCGCCCCATCGCCAGATGGCAGATCGGCAAGCTCCGAACCATCATCGGCCGCCGCTGAGTTCCAAGTTGTTGGCCGGGACTTTGTGACTGGTTGCCAATGCCCATTTCACGCAATGCGGGCAGCATCGGAATATGGGTGACACCGTGAGCGTGGCCGATATCCGCACCGCCATCAAAGAACTCTCGTTGCGCGCCGATCTCGCTGACCGCGAAGGTCGCGCCGATGATGCACGCGAGCTCCGTGATCGCATCCGCGGATACCAAGAAGAACTCGCCAAGCGTCCCTAGGCCGTTCTGGCACATGGAGCGCGCCTCGGCAGGTATCTTATATCGCATTGTGTCTATATAGATGAAGTGCGATACTTAGGAAATGGACGCCTTCGAAGCGGTCGCAGAGCCAAGCCGCCGCATTCTGCTTGATGCCCTGGCCGGCGGTGAATGGACCGCCGGGGAACTCGTCGCGACACTGCCCGGCCTGACACAGCCCACCGTCTCGCGGCATCTCCGCGTGCTGCGCGAGGCGGGTCTCGTCGATGTCAATCCCGACGCACAACGCCGGATCTATGCGCTGCGCGCCGACGGCCTGGTCCAGATCGACCAGTGGATCGACCCATACCGACATTTCTGGAGTGACCATCTGAACGCGCTGGAACGCCACCTGCCCTAGCGACAGTGACGGGGCGGCTAGCGGACTAACGGCCCGCCCACCGGACCTCGATGCCTTCCGCATCCACCTGCTGACCCGGTCGGGACGTCACCTGCACCTCAACTTCCCGCCCGGTCTGCTTGTCGATCAATTCCAGCGGCTTACGCCCGTCCTGCAAGTACTCGTCCCCCCACTTGAGCAGGGACAGCAGCACCGGAAGCAGATCCTCGCCCATCCGGGTCAACACATACCCGTCTCGTTCCCGCTGGCCAGGTTCACGGTAGGGCACCTTCTCGATGACGCCCGCCGTCTCCAATTGCTTGAGTGCACGCGATACCGCCGGCGCCGATACCCCGATGCGCTCGGAAAACTCGTCGAATCGGGTTGAGCCGTAGAAGCATTCGCGAACGATCAGGAATGCGGTCTTGGTACCCAGTAAGTCCAGGGCCTTCCCGATCGAACACTCATCGGTGTTCCAGCGGGAGCGGTCCCGCAGCAGCCGCTCGAACTCCATGGTCACCTGCCCATTGTAACTAACGCTTGCGTTATTCAGCTAGTCCCGCTAACGTCCTAACTAACGTAATCGTTAGTTAGGAGATGGGAATGATCGAAAACAAGGTCGTACTGGTCACCGGAGGACGCCGTGGGTTGGGTGCCGCCATCGTCGACGAGGCACTGAGCCGCGGAGCCCGCAAGGTCTACAGCACCGCGCGCCAACCATTCGAGGACCCGCGCGAGCAGGTGGTGACCAAGCAGCTCGAGGTGGTCTCCGAGTCTTCGGTGCAGGCCCTGGCCGACGAGCTCACCGACGTCGACATCGTGGTCAACAACGCCGGTGTGCTGTATCCCGATTCGCTGCTCACCGGCGACCTCGATCGAGTCGACGCGACGTTCCAGACCAACGTATTCGGCCCGCTGCGGGTCATCCGGGCGTTCGCGCCGATCCTCAAGGCCAACGGCGGCGGTGCGATCGTCAACATCCACTCGGTGCTCTCGTGGCTGGGCGGGGCAGGCGCCTACGGGGCCTCGAAGGCGGCCATCTGGTCGGTGACCAACACGCTGCGCCTGGAGCTGGAACCCCAGCACACGCATGTGCTCGGCGTACACGCCGGATTCATCGACACCGACATGGTGTCCGCCCTTGACGTTCCGAAGACACCGCCCGGCGTGATCGCGGCACGCATCATCGATGCGCTGGAGAAGGGCGACAACGAGGTGTTGACCGACGATCTCACCGCCCAGGTCAAGTCCCAGCTGTCCGGGCCGGTCGAGAACCTCGCCTACCGCCCCAGCCACTAGTCCGCGCACCGACAAGGAGACGATCGAGATGCCCCTGTGGACGATTTATCACACACCACATGTGTTCTCCGACAACGAGAAATCCAAACTCGCCAAGAGCATCACCGAGGTGTACGTCACCGTGGGACTTCCGCGGTTCTACGTGGTCACGGTGTTCAAGGAGATTGAACCGTCCGACTTCTATGTCGGCGGGGAACAAACCGGGACCGCGGTGCGGATCGTCGTGGATCACATCGCTCGCACCCTGCCCGACAAAGCAGGGCGCGAGCGCATCACCCAGTATCTCGGCCGGGTCCTGGCACCACACCTGGACAGGGCGGACGTGCACTGGGAGTTCCACATCGATGAGACCAGCGAGGAACTCTGGATGATCAACGGGCTGGTGCCGCCACCGATGAACTCAGACGCCGAACGTGAATGGGCCCGGACCAACCGGAGCAGTCCCTATCCGGCGCCCGTCTAACCGATCAGCTTGCGGAACTTACTGCGGTGGAACACGATCGGTGCCACCGTGGAGTGCACGGTCAACCCGTGAATGTTGAGGATGACGATCGCGTGGTCACCGGCGGGCACCTCCGACTGGATGGAGGTCTCGATCCAGGCGGTGGTGCCGCCGATGAACACGGCGCCGCTCTCGGTGGTCGAGGTATCCAGCCCGGCGAACCGGTCACCGGTCTTGGCGGCCAGGGTGCGGGCGGCATCGTCATGCGCCTCTCCCAACACGCTGATTCCCAGACGGGGGGCCACCCGCAGGTTGGGCCACGTGGTCGAAGAATTCTGCACGCAGAACGCCACCAGCGGCGGATCCAAGGACACCGGCACGAAGGTGCTGGCCGCTAATCCGGTTCGGGTTCCGCCGATCTCGGCGGCAATGGCAACCACGCCGGTCGGGAAGTGCCCGAACGCCTCTCGCAGCGTCGCCGCGTCCAAAGTGGTATCGCTCGTCATAACTGGATGTCACCTCTAGTCTTGCTTCATGACGTCACATGTGACCCTACGCGTCGATGGCGAGGTAGCTCGCGTCACCTTGTCTCGGCCCGAGAAGCTCAACGGTCTCACCATCGACATGCTCAACGGGCTGACCGCCGCCGCACGCCATATTGCCTCCGATACCTCGATCCGGGTGGTGGTGTTGTCCGGTGAGGGGGACACATTTTCTACCGGACTGGATTTCGCGGCCGCCGGGAAGGACCCCGCGCGCGTCGTCGCGAACTTCATTCCGCTCCCCTGGCTGGGTACCAACGGTTTTCAGGAGGCTTGCTGGGCATGGCGCCGGTTGCGCATCCCCGTGATCGCCGTCATTCAGGGTCGTTGCTACGGCGGCGGGCTGCAGCTGGCGCTGGCCGCCGACTTCCGGTTCACCACGCCCGACGCCGAGTTCTCCATCCTGGAGGCCAAGTGGGGTCTCATCCCCGATATGTCCGGAAGCGTCACGCTGAGTCAATTGATCGGAATTGATACCGCCAAACGACTCACCATGACCGGCGAGATGTTCGATGGCTTCTACGCCAAAGAGATCGGCCTGGTCACCCAGGTGAGCGCCGACCCGGAGGCCGATGCGCAGGAACTCATCGACCAAATCCTGTCCCGCTCCCCTGATTCGGTAGCGGCGACCAAGACCCTGTTCGACAGGGCATGGTCGATGGTGCCGCGACGCGCCTTCGGCCTGGAGCGGCGCCTACAGCTGCGGCTCATGCGTGGGCCCAACTTCGCCATCGCGCGCAAGGCCGGCATCGAGAAGTCCGAACCGCAGTTCAAGGCTCGCAGTATCTAGGCGTCCGTGAACGACAAGAGCGCCGCCCGACAGGTACTGACGGGCCTTGTCTTGCTGCTCGCCACGGCCGGCGCCGTTTTGGCCGTCACCCTCATCTGGCCGCGGGCGCACGCCCCGGTCTCCGAGGCACCCAGCGTCTCGACGGCCGCAACACCACCGATTGACCTTTCGGTGTATCTCCCCAGCCCGTCCGAGTACCCACCCGGATTCACCGTGCCCAACGACACCGGGATCGCCCACGCCGAATTCGCATTCACCACGGCCGTCCCCGGTCAACCCACGCCCGCACCCTGCGCTCCTGAGAGTTCACTGCCCGCGCAATTACCGACCGGAGATACCCCGGCGCAACTGCACATCGCACACCTGCAACCGGCAGGCAGTGCGAGCCTGTCGATCGCCATTGCCGATGCGGGCGAATGGAAGGACCTCTCGCCGATCCGCACGCGGTTGGCGCAATGCCCCCATCAGGACAGCAGCGGAATCACGTGCACGGATACCGAATACCAGCCCGTGCCGGCCGTTTCGGCCGACGATGTCATCGTCGTCGAATCACGCTGTCGGAGCGGCTTCGACTTCCGATATCGGACCTACTACGCCATCACCCGGGGACGGCTGGTGTACATATCCGCATCGGGTGACGACCCACGACCGGCCGAAGGCGTCCTAGGACTCGTCGTCACCAAGATGCACGGCGCAACAGCACCGCATTAGCACGTTGCCCATGCCCACGGTGTGTATGTGATCTTGTTTCGCTCGTTACGCCGCGGGTACGCAGTCGCGGAGCTCGGGCGCCATGCCGTACGGGCCCCACATCTGCCGCTCGGCATCCTGACGCGCCTCAGCCTCGTTACCTCCGCGGCCGATTACTGCGCCCGCCCACTGCTTCATGCCGAAGCCCATGCCCGGCATGCTCCCCGGGCCAAATCCAGGTGGGCCAAAGTTGTTGTTGGCATAGACCTGACACTGGACCGCAACGGGCCCCTCGCCAGGTATTGCCGACGCGATGGGTGCAGCGAACATCATCGCCGCACATCCGATCCCCACAGCCATCGAACAGATCGTCCGCATGGTTCCTCCTCCTCGGTATCTGGCAATAGTTTGCCACAGTCCGAGTATTGCGCGTAGAGGTGGTTCGCGGGGAGGAACCGCAGGATCGCTAGTCTCCGAGGTGGCCGTGCGCTGCGGCCACATCGGGATGGGCCCGCAGCCGGCTTTTCCAGGCGTTCTCGCCGTACGTCGCGTGGATCGGATCGGCCGGATCGGCCGTGACACCGCGCGACCGATCCCTCAGTTCCGGCGGCAGGTCCAACGTGGGGATCTGCGCGTCAAGCCTGGGATTGAAGAAGTAGGCAATCGAGATGCGGGGCTCCCCGGTCAGCGTCACCCGATGCCGAGTAGCGCGTAGATACCCGCCACTTGCCCGTTCAAGCAGCTCGCCGATGTTCACGATGAAGGCGCCCGCCCGCCCAGGCGCGTCCCGCCACACCCCGTCCACCTCGACCTGCAGACCTCCGATGTCCGGCTCGGCCAGCAGCAGGGTCAGCACGCCGGAATCGCGATGCGCGCCCACTCCCTGCTCAGTCGTTCCGCTGGCGGGATATCGGATGACCTTGATCAGGGTCGCGGGTTCGACACCGAATGCCTCGTCGAATACTCCCTCCGCCGATCCGAGAGCAATAGCCCACTCCCGCAGTAGCTTTCGCCCCACTGCGGCCAGGGCGACATCCCAGCTCGCGAGGGTCGCCCTCAGCTCGGGAATCGCGTCAGGCCACTGGTTGGGCCCCTGCAGCCACAGGTAATCGGGTCCCTCGCCCCGCACAGCGGCCCGGCGTTCCGGCCCGATGTCGATCTGCTCGCGCCAATCCGTCAACCCACCGGTCAGCTCTCCCCCCAGCCGGGTGAATCCACGAAAATGGGGGCTCCGCACCATGGCGATGGCGTCCTTATCCGCTGCCGGCAACGCAAAAAGCCTGCGAGCGGCCGACAGCACGTCATCGACCAGCCGGGGTGAAACGCCATGGCCTGTGAGATAGAAGAACCCAACCTCATGGGTGACCTCACGCAGCGTCGCGCGTAGCTGGCCCGGATCGCCAGAGAGGTCGACGACGGGAAGATCAGCCATGCCCCCAATGGTCCTCGGCAAGCCCCGCGAGGGCCACGGTCTTGACCGCCATGAGGAAATATCCCAAGTACGATGGCCAAACTGTCGGGCGAGAGGGACGCACAGGGGACATGACGTCATCGGAGAGGCCGCCGCCGGGTCCGGGTAACCAGCAACCCGGAGATCTTCCACCGGGGACAGTCATATCCGGTTACACGGTGGAGCGCGTCCTCGGCCGCGGCGGTATGGGAACCGTATACCTGGCCGCCAATCCGAACCTGCAGCGTCCCGAAGCTCTGAAGATCCTCAGCGCCCAAGCCTCCCGTGATCCGGCCTTCCGGGCACGGTTCATGCGCGAGGCCTCGCTCGCCGCCTCCCTGGACCACCCGAACATCGTGACGGTGCACAACCGCGGCGAAACGCCGGAGGGCGATCTGTGGATCGCCATGCAGTACGTCCAGGGCAGCGATGCGCAGTCGGAGTCTACGAGTGGGCGCATGTCGCTGACCCGCGCTGTTCACATCATCAGCGAGGTCGCCAAGGCCCTCGACTATCTGCATGCCCGCGGTCTGGTGCACCGTGACGTAAAGCCGGCCAACATCCTGTTGTCCGAGGGAGATCGACGAATCATGCTGGGCGACTTCGGCGTCACCCGCGCACTCGACGACAGCAACACCGTCACCTCGGCGGGGAACGTGACTGCGACGATCGGGTACGCCGCACCGGAGGTCTTGTCGGGCGCGGCCGTCGACGGCCGCGCCGACGTGTACGCCTTGGGCTGCACCCTCTTTCGGATGCTGACGGGTCAGCCGCCATTCGGTTCCGGCGCCTCACTACCCGCGATCATCAACGCACACCTTTCGGCACCGCCGCCCCGGATCTCCCAATTTGCCTCTGTACCTGAGTCAATGGATGCCCTGATCGCCAAGGCGATGGCCAAGAATCCCGCGGATCGGTATCAAAGTGCCGGGGAGTTCGCGCTCGCCACGCAGCAGATCCTGGCGGACCCGCATCAGCACAGGCAGACGGTGCCCCAGCCCGTGCCGACCGCGACACCGCTGCCCGACTCGGCGCGAACGTTGGTCAGACACCAACGCATTGCGGCGATCGTCGGCACTGTTGTCCTGCTCGTCGCATCAGCCGTGGTGGCCGTCGTGATCTGGCCCCGCCATGACAGCCCCACAAAACCCGCACGCCCGTCCGGCACGAGTGCGGGCACGGTGAGGCCGGGCGAATCGCTGGCCGGACAGCAGAACAACGTCCTCGACACCTTGTTACCCGGTCAGTTCGACTATCCCGACGGGTGGGAGAAGAATCCCTCGCCCACCTTCAGGTCTGGGGAGTTCAATCCGGCGGTGCCGCCCGGCGCTGCCACCACCATCGGCGGTACCCCGTTGGGCTGCAACACCATTGACCCCGTCTGGGCACTGCGCCCCCGCGAGACGGCGACGCTGTACCTGCGCGATCGCAAAAAGCCCGAGCGCGAGATCCTCATCCGGGTCGTCCCGGCATCCGACGCCCTCTCCACGGACGGCGCGTCCGATGCGTTGAAGAAGTGCGACGCCATCGCGTACACCATCCCCGGCGCGAGCACCACGTGGCGATGCTCGTTCGAGTTCGATGAGCCGGCGCCGGTCCAGAATGCCCACAAGGAGCTCACCGCAACGGAATCGTGCTTCATGTTTCCGTCCGGGGCGAACAGTATTCGCCAGCACGTCTCATTCAACGTCGTGCGTGGACTACTCGTGTACATCCTGGCCAGCGGCGCCTCCAACAGCAACGACGCGGCGGGCTCCCTCAGCGCGACCGCGTTGAATTTTGCGACCGTCATGCGGATTCTGCGTTACGGCCGCTAGCTCTTGGGCGACCAGGGCGTGAGCCAGTCGGTGGGCTCCCAACCCTCGGCCGCCGCCAGCAGCTCGTACATCGTTGCGCCATCGATGGACTCGCGAACGATGTCCGCGTGACCAGCGTGCCGTGCCAGTTCCTCGATGATGTGCAACGCCACCCACCGCACATTCCAGGCATCGACGTCCTTGGGGAACCACGGCGCGGAAGGGACGGGCACCGGAGTATCCAGTCCCTTCTGCTTGATCGCGGCCAGTGTCGCCTCGCTCTGCGCCGAGAACGCGGCCACGGCTTCAGCAAGTGTTTCGTCGTCGCGCAAGGTGAATTCGTCATCGGCGCGTTGACGGTCGGATCCGGGGTTGGGCGCGGCGACAATCCTGTCTGTCCAGCCCGCCAACATGTTGGTGACGTGCTTGATAAGCCCACCGATCGACAGCGTGCCCGCCGTCGGCGTCAGACGTGCCTGATCGTCGGTTAGCCCAAAGGCCACAATCCGGAAGGCGTCCTGCTGCGCAGCGATGTACTCGATCAGCCCGTGCAACTCAGTCGGAACGGGTGGGGGCATGGCGGGCATAGAAGTTCCTCTCAGGGCTGTGAGCTGGCATGCACAAGCCAACACCACACCACCGACATCACTCTCCAGAACCATGAAAAAACGCCCCCTGACCTGCGATATCGAATTGTGATGACAACCACAAGGCCAGGACTTTTGTCACACGCTACTCAGCGGTATAGTTCAGTTGTTACCGGTGGGTAACTTAATCAGAAGTAAGAACCCAACCGAATATCAGAACAGCCCCACGAGACCACGGTCAGACCCAAGAGAAAGCAATGACGCACATGGGCCACTACAAGTCGAACGTCCGCGACCTGGAGTTCAACCTCTTCGAGCTCTTCAACATTCAGCAGGTATTCGGTGGTGAGGAATTCCCCGAGCTGGACGAAGAGACCGCTCGCACTTTCCTTTCCGAGATGCGCACCCTCGCTGAGGGACCGCTGGCCGATTCTTTCGCCGAGGGCGACCGCAACCCGCCGGTCTTCGACCCGGAGACCCACTCGGTGGCTATCCCCGAGGCCTTCAAGAAGTCCGTCAAGGCAGTCACCGACGCAGGCTGGGATCGCCTCGGCCTGATCGAAGAACTGGGCGGCAGCCCGGTTCCACGCTCACTGATGTGGGCCATCCAGGAGATGATCCTCGGCGCCAACCCCGCGGTCTGGATGTACAGCGGCGGTGCCGGTTTCGCGCAGATCTTCTACAACGTGGCCACCGATGAGCAGAAGAAGTGGGCCGAGTTCGCCGCCGAGCGCGGCTGGGGCGCCACCATGGTGCTCACCGAGCCCGACGCCGGTTCGGACGTGGGCGCCGGACGCACCAAGGCCGTCAAGCAAGATGATGGCTCCTGGCACATCGACGGTGTGAAGCGCTTCATCACCTCGGCCGACTCCGATGACATGTTCGAGAACATCATGCATCTGGTGCTGGCGCGCCCCGAGGGTGCCGGCCCCGGCACCAAGGGTCTGTCGCTGTTCTTCGTGCCCAAGTTCGTCCCCAACTTCGAGACCGGCGAGCCGGGCGAGCGCAACGGCGTCTTCGTCACCAACGTCGAGCACAAGATGGGCCTGAAGGTTTCGGCCACCTGTGAGCTGAGCCTGGGACAGCACGGCGTTCCCGCCAAGGGTTGGCTCGTGGGCGAGGTGCACAACGGCATCGCGCAGATGTTCGACGTCATCGAGCAGGCCCGCATGATGGTGGGCACCAAGGCCATCGCCACCCTCTCGACCGGCTACCTGAACGCCCTCGAGTACGCCAAGACCCGCGTACAGGGTGCGGACATGACGCAGCTGACCGACAAGACGGCCCCGCGCGTCACCATCACGCACCACCCGGACGTGCGCCGCTCGCTGATGACCCAGAAGGCCTACGCCGAGGGCCTGCGCGCGCTGTACCTGTACGCCACCACCTTCCAGGACACCGTGGCTGCCAAGGCCATCAACGGTGTCGAGGCCGAGGAAGCGGTGCGGCTCAACGATCTGCTGCTGCCGATCATCAAGGGTGTGGGTTCCGAGCGCGCCTACGAGAAGCTCACCGAGAGCCTGCAGACCTTCGGTGGATCCGGCTTCCTGCAGGACTACCCGATTGAGCAGTACATCCGTGACGCCAAGATCGACTCGCTGTACGAAGGCACCACGGCGATCCAGGCCCAGGACTTCTTCTTCCGCAAGATCGTCAAGGACCAGGGCAAGTCGCTGGCCTTCATCTCCGGCCAGATCGAACAGTTCGTCAACAGTGAGACCGGCAACGGCCGCCTCAAGGCCGAGCGTGCGCTGCTCGCAACGGCTCTGGAGGACGTGCAGGGCATGGCCGCGACCATGACCGCCAACCTGATGGCCGCCCAGCAGGAGATCACTCAGGTTTACAAGGTGGGCACGGCCTCCGTGCGTTTCCTGATGAGCGTGGGCGACCTGCTGATCGGCTGGCTGCTGCAGCGTCAGGCCGCCGTGGCCATCGATGCTCTCGATGCCGGCGCGACCGGTGCCGAGAAGTCCTTCTACGAGGGCAAGATCGCGGTTGCCTCGTTCTTCGCCAAGAACATGCTGCCGCAGCTCACCTCGACCCGTGCCATCCTGGACAACGTCGACAACGACATCATGGAACTCGACGAAGCCGCCTTCTGATCCATTAATCACGAAGCCCCCGTTTCCCGCTGGGAGACGGGGGCTTCGTGCATTCCGGAGTACCAAGAGTGAGGAGTCTGAGCGCTCACTGATTGGCCAATACAGATTCTTTGGCCAAACCATCTGAACCACGCACAGCTACGAATCGTTAGTAGAGGTATGCCTGCAACGGCGCCAAGCGTTCATGGCCACAAGCCAGGATTGGATGTAGATGGTTCAGAGCGAAAGTGCGACGGAGTATGCCGAAACCGGTGACATCGCGAAGGACGTTGGCCAGCGGATAGCCATGGTGCGGCATTTCGCATCCACCGGACAGCTTCCTTTCTTTCAGCAGATTGACCCCGGCGTCCCGCCGAGGGTCGAGGTCCGAGGCCACGAGTGTGTGCTACTGGGCTCGAACTCCTACATTGGTCTCTCGACTCACCCCAGCGTGATCGCCGCATCTGTCACCGCGACACAGAACTTTGGCACCGGCACCACCGGCAGCCGATTACTCAACGGCACCTATCCCGTGCATGTCGCTCTCGAACAGCAGCTCGCGATGTGGCTCGGCCGCGAGGACGCGGTGGTGTTCACCACCGGCTATCAAACCAATGTCGGTGCGATTCAAGGACTTCTCGGCCCCGATTGCCTCGCTGTAGTGGATTCCTACGCACACGCTTCGATCCGTGACGGAGTGCGGCTCAGCCAGGCGGTAGAGGCCAAATTCGCCCACAACGACGTCGCATCCCTGGCTGCCGCCCTGCACAGTCACGCCCAGACACCATTCCGGCGCAAGCTGGTGCTTGTTGACTCGCTGTACTCCATGGAGGGTTCCACCGCCCCGCTGGAACAGATCGTTGCGGTCTGCAAGGAGGCCGGTGCTTTGCTCATGGTCGACGAGGCGCACGGGATCGGCGTATTCGGCCCCACGGGGGCGGGCCTGGCGGAACGCAACGGCGTCGCACAAGACGTCGACATCCTGATGGGTTCGTTATCGAAGGCCATCGGCGGGCTGGGCGGATTTATCGCGAGCTCGCAGGACATTGTCGACGAGATCCGGCTCAGCGCCCGATCCTTCTGGTTCAGCACCTCCGGCACGCCGGCCTCCATGGCAGCAGCGACCGCGGCGATCGAGGTCATCCGCGGGGAAGAGGGCAGGGAACGTCGAGGAAGGCTCGAACGCAACGCCCGGCTCATGCGTCAGTCGCTCGAGCCCCTCAATGTCGTCTTGCACCGCCCAGATGAACTCAGTCCCGACTGGTCGCCCATCATTCCCATTCGCTTGTTCGACGAGCTGCGGACCGCACTGAGTTGGAACAAGCTGAGAGACGCGGGAGTGTTCGTCACCCCAGCCATCTATCCAGCAGTGCCACTTGGCAAACCGATTCTGCGTGTGTGCATGACCTCGGAGCTAAGCGAAGAAGAAGTCATCTGGTGCGCAGAGGTGCTTACCAAAGAACTCTCGTGGGCTCTGGCTGCTGCATGAGCGCAGACTTCCGCCTCGCCATCACCGGCGCAACGGGAGATTTCGGCAGGGCCATCCTCACCTGGGCACTGCGCAACGAAGACATCGCCGAGGTGACGGCCTTGGGCCGACGACAGACCGGCCTGCAACACCCAAAGCTACGCGAAATACCTCTGGACCTGAGCGGCCAGATTGACCTCGAGCCGATCACCGGCTACGACGCACTCGTCCACCTCGCGTACTGCGTCGAAGAGCCTCGGGACAAGCGCCACGCCTACCAGGTGAATGTGACGGCCACCCGGACACTGCTCGAGCGAGCGAATCGAGTAGGCATCGGGCAACTCATCCTGACCTCAAGCGCCAATGCGCTGGGCGTGACAGCCTGTGGTACCGGCACACAGTTCCCAGAGCAGAGCTATCCGGCCGGAGACAGCGACCCCCAGCATTACTACTTTTTTCACAAAGCACTCATGGAGCACCTGGCGAACTGGCACTGGGCGAACGCCGACAAGGGAGACACAAAGCTGGCCGTCGTGCGGCCCTCTTACATAGTGGGCGAGCATTTCGCCAACTCGGGCCTCAAGGCACTCCTCGCTAAGCTGGTGCTTTACCCGGAGCCGGCACGCTCCTTCTACCAATTCCTTTGGGATACCGACCTAGTGGACGCCTACGCCACCATCCTCAAACACGGATTGACGGGCATATACAACGTCGCCCCAACGGACTCCACGAGTGTCACAGAGATCTGTTCCATGAGCGGGGCGCGGCTGATCTCTGGTCCATTGCCTCTCTTGAAGATTGGCGCGGACCTGATGTTCCGGTTGCGTCTTGCTCCGTTCTCCGGTCACTGGGTGACGCTGGGCGACCCGTTGCTCGACTCTCGCCTATTGCAATCGACCACCGACTGGCGACCGACCATGACCTCCGCCGAGGCACTGAACCAGTACATCTCTGTATCCCGCTCGCCTTCACCGTAATTCACACCCAATCGACCAAGAGGATGTCAGCATGGACCGCACCGCACTCGAATCGCGACTGTCTCACGTCGCCGCCGTCCGCAGGCATCTCCCGGAACTCGCGGACAAGCTGGAGTCGCTTGGTCTCATAACCGCCGAAGACCCAGGAACGAACGTCGTCGAGATCTGGAAGAAGCACGACGGACCCCGATTGACCGCGCCCAAGGACCTCGGCGGACTGGGTGCGACCTGTGTGGAAACACTTGAGCTGCAACGCGGTATCGGTTACCTGAGCCCGTCGCTCGCCGCCGCGACCACCATGCACTACCTCTCCGTCGCGGGCCTGGCCGACTTCGCCACGACAACCGATGAGGCGACCGTGGGTCTGATCAAGTCGCTGATCGAGAACCGGACCGTGTTCGCCTCAGGTTTCTCGGAAGGCACCATCGCGGGCAGCGTGTTCCGGCCGACAATGGAAGCGGCACCGGCCGACGGCGGCTACACCGTCACCGGACAGAAGAAGCCGTGCAGCCTCGCCGACAGCATGGATTGCATCATGGCAAGCGTGCTTCTCAATGACACCGGGCAGCGGGCGATCACGCTCATCTGGAACGGCAGCCCCGGGCTCAGCGTCGCACCGCTGTGGACCAGCTCGCCGCTGTCGGCAGCACAAACTCACGCGGTGATCTTCGAGGACGTATTCGTCCCCAACGAACTGATGATGGTCAGCGATGTGGAAGATCCCGACGGCCGGAACGAGAAGTCGGGCTACGTCCTGTTCGGTCTCATCATCACTGCGGGCTATGTCGGGGCCGCGACGCGCCTTGCGCTCAAACTCGCCGACCGCAGCGACTTCACCGAGGCCGACTTCGTCGAACTGTTCTCACCGATCGAAGGAGTCTGGCGTGCGCTGCGCATGGTCGCCGAACGCTACGACGCCGGAGACCGAAGCGACGCGCTGTTCGCTGATCTGTTGTGGATCCGGCTAGGTCTGCGCGACCAGCTTCAGCCGAGTGTGGCCCGCATCGTCTCAAGGGTGGGTGGCGTCGCCTTCGCCACCGATCCCGAGATCGCCTACCTCGCGTCGTGTATCTCGGCCTACTCGTTCCACCCGCCGACGATGCGCGAATCCGGCGCGTTCCTACTTGACCACGAACTGCGCGGCGAGATCAGCCTGACCGTCGAATAGAGCCCTATCTCAACCAGATCCGTCTCACCTCAAGCCGCGTCTCAACCCTCGTTAAGGCCCACCTTGGCATGGAGTTTCACCAGCGGCGCAGGAGCCCACCAATTCCATCTGCCTGCCAACTTCATGACTGCCGGCACCAACACCATGCGAACAAGCGTCGCGTCTACCACAACCGCAAGTGCCAGGCCCACTCCGATCATTCGCATGAAGGACACCTCACCGCTGCTCAGCCCCACGAAGACGATCACCATCAGGGTGGCGGCCGCAGTGATCACCCGCCCAGCGCCCGCTATGCCGAGAGCTACTGCCTCGGCGTTGTCCTCGGTGCGCTGCGGCGACGCGAGCCAGTGTTCGCGGATCCGGGACAACAGGAACACCTCGTAGTCCATGGACAAACCGAATGCTGTCGCGAACAAGAACACCAACACATCCGCTACCAGCGTGCCGGTCGCCGTGGTTCCGAGTCCCCCAAGATGCCCCTCCTGGAACACCCACACCAGCGCGCCCAGCGTGGCCGACAACGACAACGTATTGAGCACCAGAGCCTTCAGCGGAAGCAGGAGGCTACCGGTGAGCAAGAAGATCAGCAGGAAAGTCGTTGCCGCAACGAGGATCAGCACCACCGGCAAGAGACGGACAATCTCGTCCACCGAATCCTGGTTGAGCTGTTGAGGACCCGTGAACAGGGCCTCGGCACCATGCGGTACGGGGACCGCCCGCAGCCGGTCGAGTTCTTGTCGGGACTTCGAGTCGGACGACGGATCTGCGATCACCACCGAAAGCCATACGCTGCCGTCCTTGACCCCAGTCGGGGACTGCGGCAGACCGACGGCGCTCCCCTGGACATAGGAGCCGCCGGGAGCCGAGACCTCAACGACACCAGAGACTTTCGATAGCTCGGCGGCATAACTGGCGATATCGCCAGCGGCAAGGTTTCGCGCGTCCGGGATCACGATCGACGTGGCCATCGCCTCGTTGCCAGGGAACTCCGTGCGCAGCAGATCACCGACCTGTCGCGACTGGGCGCTCGTCGGAAGCACCCGATCGTCGGGCAGCCCGAAACGCGCGCGAACGAACGGCGCCCCGAGGACGAGCAGCACCACCACGACCACCAGGGTGCACGGAATCGCATGACGCATCGCGAAAGAGGCGGTCGAATACAGGAAACTCTGCTTGACTTCCCTAGTTTCTACCTTGTTCTGCAACAGTTTACGTATATTCAGCGATTCAATTCGGTCACCGAGGAGCTTGATCAACGTCGGGGCTACGACGACAGCGTAGAGGCCAGCAAGCGCAACCACACCGCAGCCCGCATACGCCATCGAGCGCAGGAAGTACATCGGGAAGACCGCCAACGCACCCACCGCGAGGAATACCGTGCAGGCCGAGAACAGGATCGTGCGCCCGGCCGTGGCCACCGCGTTGCGTAAGGCTTCGTCGCGATCCCCGAGCCGGCCGTATTCCTCCCGATACCGGCTCACGAGCAACAACGTGTAGTCGATCGCGAGGGCCAAGCCCATGGCCGTGGTGAGTTCGAGCGCAAAGACGGATACGTCGGCGAAAATCGTTATTCCCCTGAGCAATCCAAAGGTGCTTAGTATTGCCATGACACCGACGACGAGCGGTAGCAGCGCGGCGAACAGACCACCGAACACCCAGATGAGTGCGAGGAACGACAATGGCAAGGCAATGGCCTCGGCAGTGACCAGGTCCTTCTCCGACTGCTCGTTGATCTCCGAGGCCACCATCGCCGTGCCGCCGGCCAACACCGTGAGACCGTCGCGCTCACCGACAACTTTGTCGGCCAACGCATTTCCATACTTTGGCGCGCTGTTCTCCCCGCCAAGGACCTGCGCGACCACCAACGCCGTCTTGCCGTCCCTGCTGATCAAGCTCTCGGCCTGCGGCGAAGCGTCCCAGGGGGACAAGACCGCGGCGATGTGCGGGGAATCCCGCACGGTGCGCACGAGGTTCGCGCCCGCCGCCGCCGCTGCCGGGTCCCGGACATCACCGGGGACACGGACCACGAGCATCAGGTCCATATCGCCTTGACCGAACTTTTCGGTGAGCAGCTTCATTCCACGCGCGGAGGAAGAATGCGGGTCTTGGAAGCCGGCGGCACCGAGATGTTCGGCAACGTTGGCGCCGAACCCCGCGACGAGCATGGTCAACAAGACAACGCCGAGTAGCACCCGCTTGGGCGCTCTGATAATCACGCGGGACAGCGCGGTAAGCACATGCAAGATCGTATCCGTCCGCGCCGCGGGGATTCACACCTCAGAAATCAGGTGGCCTCGCACTGCCGTCGGGTCGGGGGCGCTGGGAGACGAGGGTTTCGTGCATTCCGGGGTACCGCCGTTGTCAGACCACGCATAGGGTTGCCGTATGCCTCGTTACTACCGCGACCAGCAAGCGTGGAAAGACCTCCAGATGTTCCTTCCCGAGCGGCTACGCCTCGACGAGTCGACGGTGCCGCAGGAGGAGTTCTGGGATTGGCACGGTAACCAGGTGCACCTCGACCGGTACCCCAACCCCGCGGCAGCGGTGAAGGTGGTACTGCTGCACGGCGTCGGCACCAACGGCCGTCAGATGTCGCTCATTCTCGGTGCACCGTTGGCGCGCAGGGGCTTCGAGACCGTCGCGATCGACAACCTCGGCTACGGGCTTACCGATGTGGCACCGGGGGCGGTACCGGGATACGGCGACTGGGTGGACCTGGTGGTCGACTATCTGGAGTATGAGCGGCGCCGCGATGTGCGACCCATCGTGCTGTACGGGCTCAGTGCCGGCGGCATGCTCGCCTACCACGTAGCGGCCAAGGCGCCGCGCGATACGGTACGCGGAATCATCGGCATGACGTTCCTGGATCAGCGGGTGCGTGAGGTGGCCGATGGCACCGCCCACGACCTGCTGACCGCACGCGTCGGCGTGCCCTTCCTGCGACTCGCGGCCAAGACACCGGCCCGGCGAGTCCGCTACCCCATGTGGTTGGCATCGAAGATGAGCACACTCGCGAATAACCGCGCGGCGATGAAGGTCTTCATGAAGGACCGCACGTCCGCGGCCAACTGGGTCAGCGTGAAGTTCCTGGCCGACTACATGAGCTACGCCCCCGCCGTCGAGCCCGCCGATTTCGACGTGTGCCCCATCATCCTCACCCAGCCTGACGAGGACCGATGGACACCCTACGAGTTCAGCCGGCCGGTACTCGACCTCATCACCAAGGTGCCGGTGACGGTGGTACCGCTGGAGCGCACCGGCCATTACCCGCTGGAAGATCCGGGACTGAAGCAATTGGAAGATGCGGCGGCCGGATTCATCCGCGCTGTCGCAGGCTGACCGCTTCGGTCAACCTTCGGGCAAACTTGACGCATGACCGAAGCCCGACGTGCCGTGCTGGTTCTCTCATTGGTCGCAACCAGCCTGTTGACCTTCCTGCTCGGCGTCACGGATCCCGCGGCACCGATGTTCTACCCCACCCGCTTCCTGATCTGGAATCTGTTCCTGGCCTGGCTGCCGGTCTTCGCCGCGCTGGCGTTTTCGACTGTCCGGCATAAGTTTTGGCTCATCCCGATCGGGTTGGTGTGGCTTGCCTTCTTACCCAACGCACCGTATCTCGTCACCGACCTGGTGCACCTGATCGACGGCATCGCGTTCTGGCGTCATGTGCTGCAATACGGCGTCGCCGCCTGGACCGGAATCATCCTGGGCGTCGTGTCGCTGCGGTTGGTACACCGGCGAATTCAGCGCGACTTCGGCGTGGTCACCGGGTGGATCGTCGTGGTCATCTCCGTTGGCCTGTGCGCCGTGGGAGTGGTGATCGGACGCTTCCAGCGCTGGAACTCCTGGGACCTGATCCACCGGCCGGGCGCCGTCGCCGCGAGCACCCTGGAGTGGGTGAGCTCTCCGTTCTCCTTTGTGGCTCACACCGGTGTGGCAGCGGCCGTCGCCGCGTTCTTCGGGCTGGCATATCTGACCGTGTGGTCGCTATCGCCCCCCGATGATCGACTGTCGCGAGCAGACGTCAAGTACCAGCAAAACAACGCAATTCAGGGTATTTAGCGCACCCGCAACATCCCTACCGTGCCAGAGCGCCGACGCGTTCGGCCAGCTCGGCCACCGGAAGCCGGCCATCCAATTCCACCGTGGCACTCCGGCGCAGCAGCGGCTCCACTTCTTCGGTGTACCGCGCGATCGCGGCCCGCTCGGTGTCTGTCCGGCCGTACGGGTTGTTGGTGCGAGAACTCACGCGGGCGATGGCCACCTCCAACGGCACGCTGAGCAGCACCACGTGGCCAAACCTGTCGTAGAAGTCCACCTGGTTGTCCACCGTGCCGGACACGATGACCTCCGAACGCTGGTCTAACAGCTCCGCCATTCGGGCCGCATCCCAGCGGCCGTCCGCCAGCGTCCAGCCGTCGTAGTCGGTGTCGACGGTGGGATACCCACGACGCGCCAGCTCCTCGAGCAGCGTGGTCTTCCCTGTTCCCGACATGCCCGTCACCAGCACCCGCCCCACATCTGAACCATATGCGGTGGCGCGTCGTTGAAAGCAGGAGAAGAGTGAACCCCAACGGAGGTGACGATGGAGCAGGCAGCACGACGGATCATCGCGGGTCTTATCGCCGCGGCGGCCGCGCTGGCGGTCGGACAGCTGACTGCCGCCGCTGTCGCCCCGGATTCCGCGCCGTTCTACGCAGTCGGGAACACTGTCGTCGATCACACCCCGGCAACCGTGCGCGAATGGGTCATCGGGATTTTCGGCACCTCCGACAAGGCAGTGTTGTTCGCGTGCCTGTCCGCGATCATCGCCCTGCTCGCCGCGACAGCCGGTCTCGTCGAGCGCGAGCGGCGATACGGCTCGGTCCTGATCGCGGCGCTCGGTGTTGCCGGCGCACTGGCCGCCGCAACCCGGCCGACGGGAGAGTTCAGCTGGATCTGGCCCTCGGTGGTCGCCGCCGCGGCCGGAGTGCTGGTCCTACACGTGCTGGTCGGCCGCGCTGACAGCCGGGATTCCCCGGACCGGCGCAAATTCTTTGGAGCAGCAGCGGCTTTCGCGGCCGGATCGGCGGGCGCCTACTGGCTCGGCAGCCGCTGGAGCAAGGGCGCCGTCGTCGCCGAAGAACGTCGAGAGGCCACCCTGCCCGCACCCGTCGCACCCGCGCCGCCGCTGCCCGCGGGAATCGACGTCAAGGGAGCGGTGCCCTACATCACGAGCAATACGGGCTTCTACCGCATCGACACTGCCCTGCGCGTGCCCCAGCTGACCACTGCCGAATGGCAACTCAACATTCACGGCATGGTCGACCGACCCCGCACGATCACGTGGGCAGAGCTCACCGCGATGGCGGCCACCGAGCGTGCGGTGACCCTGACATGCGTCTCCAACGAGATCGGCGGGGACTTGATCGGCAACGCGATGTGGACTGGCTTTCCGATCAAACCGATACTGGAATCGGTTGGAGTCCATGGCGATGCGGACATGCTGTTGTCGAAGAGCGCCGACGGCTGGACGGCCGGGACACCGCTGGACGTGCTCACCGACGGCCGCGACTCGATTCTCGCCATCGCGATGAACGGGACACCTCTGCCCGTCGAGCACGGATATCCGGTGCGACAGGTGGTGCCCGGGTTGTACGGCTATGTGTCCGCGACCAAGTGGGTTGTCGACTGGGAGATCACTCGATTCGATACCGCCCGTGCCTACTGGACCGTCCGCGGTTGGTCGGCGCGCGGTCCCATCAAGACGGGCTGCCGCATCGATACGCCCCGAACCGGCGGTCGCCTGGGCACGGGCACTCAGATCGTGGCCGGGACGGCATGGGCCCAGCACCGGGGCATCACCAAGGTAGAAGTACAGATCGACGACGGGCCTTGGCGGCCCGCAACGCTCGCGCCCGAGTACTCGATCGACACCTGGCGGCAATGGTGGTTCGGCTGGCAAGCGACGCCGGGTGAGCACATCATCACGGCGCGGGCCACCGACGGCACCGGAGCGGTGCAGACCGATCAGATCGCGTCCCCGGTGCCCGATGGGGCGACGGGATATCCGAAACGACTCGTGACCGTCGGGGCCTGACTAACCGAACTCCACAATACTGCGAATATTCTTGCCCTGCTTCATGTCTCGATAACCTTGCGCGATGTCGTCCAGTGCATAGGTGCGCGTCACCATCTCGTCCGTCTTGAGTTCCCCGCTGGCATACAGCGCCACCATGGTGGGTACCGCCTCAAACGGGCTCCAGTTCCCGTAGATGACGCCCTTGATGGTCTTCTGCATCAGCGTCACCATGCTCAGGTCCAGTGATACTTCCTCGGGACGGAACGCGCCCATGCTGGTCATGGCCACCGTGCCGCCCTTACGGATGGAGGCCACGGCGTCCGTGAGATCGCCCGGCTCCATTCGGCCCACCGTGATCATGGTGGCATCCGCGCCCTGCCCGTTGGTGTAGGAGCGGGCCCGTTCGGCTGCCTCGTCCATCGTCGCGAATACCTCGGTGGCCCCGAATGTTTTTGCGGCCTCACGCTTGTACGCCACCGGGTCGACCAGCAGGACGTTCGCCGCTCCGGAATGCGCGGCGCCTTGAACCGCGGCGGCACCGACTCCGCCCAGACCCATGACGATCACCGTCTGCCCGGGCTTGACCGCGGCGGCATTGACGGCAGTACCCCACCCCGTGCCCATCGCACACCCCAACAGGCACAACCGATTCAACGGCAGCTCCTTGGGAACCTTGTACGCGGATTGCACCGAGACGGTGGTGTACTCGCTGAACGCCGAGAGTCCCAGCTGCTGACCGCAGGGCTGCCCGTCGAGGCGCAATCGGTAACTGGTGGGGTCGTCGAACCTGGATCCGGTGAGCGCATAGGCGCCGGCATCGCAGAGCTGCTGCATTCCGCGTGCACACCACAGGCAACGTCCGCAGGCCGGCAGGAACGTCAGCACCACATGGTCCCCGACGTCGAATTGTGTTGTGCCGTCGCCGACCTTCTCCACCACACCGGCGCCCTCGTGACCTCCACACATAGGCAGCATTGCCACCGGGAAATCGCCGGTGGCAATGTGGTCGTCAGAGTGACATAGACCGACCGCCGCCATCCGGACCATGATCTCGCCGGGCCGCGGGTCTTCCACCTCCACCACACAGGGCTCGAATTCCCCTGGCACGCTCCGGATCACCGAAGCGTGCGAACGTCGATAGGCCACCGTCAATTGCCCCTGCGGCTGCGACGCACAGCGGATGGCTCGCCCTTGTCATGCGCCGCGAAGTCGGTCAGCTCACGGCCGCGCATCCTGTTGATCACCCGCTGGTGCTCGCGGGCATGGTAGGCAAGCGGCGAATAGGTGACACGCTCCGGTAGCACCCGGTAAGCGGCGCGATACACCGCGAAGAATCTGCGGAGAAGACGCTCGTCGCGCTCGGACCATGCGACACCGAGAACGTCGCGCACCCGCTGATCCATGGCACCAAAGGTCAGGACGAAGAAGACGCGGGAAATCGGCGCCAATACCGGCTTCAACGCCGCGACCATGAGACCCAAGGGCACCCAGCGCGGGATCCGCCGGGCCAGCGGTGCGTCCTCGATACCACTCAAAGGGTCGACCAGCTTCCCCAAATTCTCCGCAACCGCAGGATGATTGATGAGAACCTGCTCGACCATGCGGTCGTAGTACTCCCAAAACTCCACGCGTGATGTGGGATATCCGCGCTCGGGGACCTGCGTGATGCGGGCCAGCAGGCGATTGTCCTGAAAGAGCCTCTCGTCTTCCTCGTCGGTCAGGTCCCGTCCCAGGAACCGCGGAGTCACGCGACGGCCTGCCACATACGACGTCGCGATCACCCACGCATACGCCTCCGGGTCGAGTGCGCTGATGTGCTTGTCCTGCCTACTGCCGGTCTCGCCCTGCATCTGCAACGGCTGATGCATCGTGCGCAGCCAGTAGCCCTGCTCAATTGCGGCCTTACCCCCGAAAATCCACTGCTGCACCGCGTCGAAGGAGCGGATCGCACGGCCCGCCGGATCCCGGTCTGCCACCGAGTACCGATCGGTCACATCACCAATCACCGGATGCATGCCCTGCATGATGAATGCCGCGCCCACTGCGGGCAGGTACAGCCACTGCCCCCCAAGGGTGGCGGTCAGGCCGAGCGGATCGAACAGCTCGGGCACCGGCTGAGCCCAATCACTCGATACCGAATCCTGCGTTGCCGGGGACTCCACCAGTGCAGTCACAACGAAACCTCCTTGTGTCGTTGCACGAAAAGCTAACGTGAACACCAGGTCGCATATAAGTCTCATCTGGGGGACGCCATGGCATCGAATAACCGCAGTTCACGGCTGCGCAAAGCGCCACAGCAACACCGATCCCGGGAATTGGTCGCAAAAATCGTGACGGCGACAGGCAAGCTGCTGCTCACCGACGGCCCCGAGGCGATCACCACCAACCGCATCGCTGCCATCACCGGGATCAGTAAGGGGTCGATCTATCAGTACTTCCATACCAAGGACGACATCATCATGGCGGCGATCCGGGATGCCGCCGAGCGACAACTTCCGGGGGTCCGCTCAGCGCTGGCGGCTAACGCACTCGCGCCGCCACACCAGATGATCGACTCCGCGATCGACATGTTGATCGCGTTCACCACGGACAACGCCCCCACCCTGCGCTATCTCAATGAGAATCCGGAGTTCGCCCGCGAGGTCGAGGCCAGCTCGAACATGCCGGTCCTGATGCAAACCATGATGACCCTGCATGTTCAGCAGTACCGCGATCAATACCACGCCGATCTCGAACCGGAGACCATCGCGTGGCTCTTCATCAACTCGGCGATCACCACCACGCTGATGTTCTTCCAAACCGACCGGAGTCCGATCGATCTCCAACAACTGCGGATGGGGCTGAAACGGATGGCGTACGGTCTGCTCACTTCGTAGCCGATCCCGTCATGGCGGGACCCAAGAAAGTAGGTGGCCTCGCGCCGCCGTCGGGTCGGGGGGTCGGACGGTGGCGCGAGGCTACCCATGTATCGACACCTACTCGGAGAGCGTTACACCCTCCCCGAAAAAACTTGAAACTTTTTTTGACGATGCCCCAGGAAAGCCAAAACCCCCGGTCACGGGCGGTGCCCATGACCGGGGGTCTCGAGTGGTTAAGCCACTCAGGCTTCGAGGATGGCCGTCACGCCCTGTCCGCCCGCGGCGCAGACCGAAATGAGTCCACGCACCGGCTTACCGGTCTCGGCCTTCTTCTCGGCGAGCTGCTTGGCCAGCTGGGCCACGATGCGGCCACCGGTGGCCGCGAACGGGTGCCCGGCCGCCAGCGAGGAGCCGTTGACGTTGAGCTTGGACCGGTCGATCGCACCCAGAGGCTTATCAAGGCCCAGGCGCTCCTTGCAGTAATCCGCCGACTCCCACGCTTGCAGCGTCGCGAGCACCACCGAGGCGAAGGCCTCGTGGATCTCGTAGAAGTCGAAGTCCTGCAGAGTCAGGCCGTTGCGGGCCAGCAGACGCGGCACCGCGTAGGTCGGAGCCATCAGCAGACCGTCGGGGCCGTTGATGTAATCCACCGCGGCGGTTTCGCCGTCGACGAAGTAGGCCAGCACGGGGATGCCGCGCTCGGCGGCCCACTCCTCGCTGGACAGCAGCGCCACCGAGGCACCGTCGGTCAACGGGGTGGAGTTACCCGCGGTCATGGTGGCGTCGCCGTGCTTCACGCCGAACACCGGCTTCAACGTCGCCAGCTTCTCCACGCTCGAGTTCGGGCGCAGGTTGTCGTCGCGGTACAGACCCAGGAACGGGCTGATCAGGTCGTCGAAGAAGCCGCGGTCGTACGCGGCGGCCATCTTCTGGTGGCTGGCCGCGGCCAGGGCGTCCTGGTCGGTGCGTTTGACGCCCACCTGCTTGGCGGTGATGGCGGCATGCTCACCCATGGACAGCCCCGTACGCGGCTCACCGTTCTGGGGGATGTCGACACCGAGGGCGGCGGGCAGCTTGCCCAGCAGCTTGAGCCGGGTCACGTTGTCCTTGGCGCGACGGATTGCCAGCAGGGTGTGGCGAAGATCATCACCGAAGTTGATGGGTGCATCGGAGGTGGTGTCCACGCCACCGGCCAGCACCGACTCGTAACGGCCGAGCGCGATGCCGTCGGCACCGACAATGGCCGCCTGCAGTCCCGTGCCGCAGGCCTGCTGAAGGTCGAAGGCCTGGGTGTACGGGGACAACGGGCTGCCGAGCACCGACTCGCGGGTGAGATTGAAATCACGGCTCAGCTTGAGCACCGCGCCGGCGATGACGGCGCCCAGGCGCTCGCCCTTGAGGTTGAAACGGTCGGACGCGCCGGTGATGGCGGCGGTCAACATGTCCTGGTTGGAGGCGTTCGCGTAGGCGCCGTCCGAACGTGCGAAGGGGATGCGGTTACCACCGAGAACCGCGACGCGGCGGCGACCTTGCGAAGCGTCTGACTTGCGTGCCGAGCTAGTTGCCACTTGTCTCTCCACTGTTGAGGGGGCAGGATTACCGAGCATTCTTACTCTGGAGTAAGTTCTTTGTCGAGTTCACCCTAGACCAATAGACCAACCACTTCGGACGACCACTCGCTCAACCACTAAGGAAACGGCACATGTCCCCCAAGCTCACCGACGACCTCTATGCGCTACTGGTCAACTCCGGGCCCGGCAACCTGCTCGCCGGGCGACTGGGTATCCCGCAGCCCGAGAATCTGCGCCGCTACAAGAAGGGCCAGCCCGCGCTGGCCGGGCCCGTGCTGATCGGTGGCGAGGGCCGCCTCGCCGAGCCATTGCGCGCCGCCCTGGCCGATGACTATGACCTGGTCTCCAACAACCTCGGCGGTCGCTGGGCCGACAAGTTCGGTGCCCTGGTCTTCGATGCCACCGGAATCACCACCCCGGTCGAGCTCAAGGGCCTGCACGAGTTCTTCACCCCGCTGCTGCGCAATGTCGGCAAGTCGGGCCGCCTGCTGGTCATCGGCACCACCCCGGACAAGGCCGCCACCACCGATGAGCGCATCGCCCAGCGCGCCCTCGAAGGTTTCACCCGCTCGCTGGCCAAGGAGTTCGGCAACGGCGCCACCGTGCAGCTGGTGTACGTGCACCCCGACGCCAAGACCGCCGCCACCGGCCTGGAGTCCACTGTCCGCTTCATCCTGTCGGCCAAGTCCACCTACGTGGACGGCCAGGTGTTCTACGTGGGCGCCGACGACTCCACCCCGCCCGCCGACTGGGACAAGCCGCTGGCCGGCAAGGTCGCCATCGTCACCGGTGCTGCCCGCGGTATCGGTGAGACCATCGCCGAGGTGTTCGCCCGTGACGGCGCCGCCGTCGTCGCGATCGACATGCCGTCGGACGATCTGACCGCTGTCGCACAGAAGGTTGGCGGAACGTCGTTGGCGCTGGACGTCACCGCGGCCGACGCCGTCGACCAGATCACCGCGCACCTCAAGGAGCACCACGGCGGCAAGGCGGACATCCTGGTCAACAACGCCGGCATCACCCGCGACAAGCTGCTGGCCAACATGGACGACGGCCGCTGGGACTCCGTCATCGCCGTGAACCTGCTTGCACCGCAGCGCCTTACCGAAGGGCTGATCGAGAACGGGACCATTGGAGACGGCGGACGCATCGTCGGTCTGGCCTCCATCGCCGGCATCGCCGGTAACCGCGGCCAGACCAACTACGGCGCCACCAAGGCCGGCATGATCGGTATCACCCAGGCGCTGGCCCCGTCGCTGGCGGAGAAGGGCATCACCATCAACGCCGTCGCGCCGGGCTTCATCGAGACCAAGATGACCGCGGCCATCCCGCTGGCCAACCGTGAGGTGGGCCGCCGCATCAACTCGCTGAACCAGGGTGGCGAGCCGGTGGACGTCGCCGAGACCATCGCCTACTTCGCCAGCCCGGCTTCGAATGCGGTGACCGGCAACGTGGTTCGGGTCTGCGGCCAGTCCTGGCTGGGGGCCTGACATGCCTCAGCCCTCCGGCCTTCGCAACATGGCCATGGCCGCGGTCGGTGCGCTGCCGTTCATCCCACGCCCGACCACCCTGCCCAGCAGGGTGGTCCGGACACACGGCGTGCGGATCGACCCTGCGCACGTCTCCGCCTACGCCAAGGTGACCGGCTTGAGTTTCACCGACAAGGTGCCGGTGACATATCCGTTCGCGCTGCAGTTTCCCTCGGTGATGGAGTTGGTGACGGGATTCGATTTCCCCTTCCCGGCCATCGGCACCGTGCACCTGGAGAACCACATCACCCAGCACCGCGCCATCACAGCGACCGACACCGTCGATATCGAGGTGCGCACGGAGAACCTGCGCGAGCATCGCAAGGGCCTGCTGGTGGATGTGCTGACCGACATCACCATCGGCACCGACACTGTCTGGCAGCAGACCATGACGTTCCTGCGTCAGCAGCGCACCAGCCTGTCCGACGGGGTCAAGCCGGAACCGCCGAAGGCCGTCAAGCTGCCGCCGCCGAACTCGACGCTGCGCATCAGCGGCGGGCAGATCCGTCGGTACGCATCGGTGGGCGGAGACCACAACCCGATCCACACCTCGTCGATCGGCGCCAAGGCGCTGGGCTTCCCGAAGGCCATTGCTCACGGAATGTTCACCGCCGCAGCAGTTCTCGGAAATATTCAGGGCGAGATCCCCGACGCCGTGCGCTACGACGTCAAGTTCGGCAAGCCGATCCTGCTGCCCGCCTCGGTGGGCGTGTGGATCGCGAAGGATGGCAACGGCTGGGATATCGCCGTCCGCAATCCGAAGAAGGGTGACCCGCACCTGAACGGGACCATCACCCCGCTCCGATAGGCACCGCGTAAGGGCCCGCGACCGGCATTCCGGTCGCGGGCCTGTGCATGTCCGGGCGGAAGGACACGGGTAAGTGCCCGGCTATGAGCGACAGACCGAACCCTGACGAATACATTTCGCTTCTATGAGGGCCCACCCGTGCAGTACGCTCACGACGGGTGGCACAGGCGGTTCCTATCAACTTCAGAGGACCTACCGCCCGCCGCCTTCCAAACCTTGGCGCTCGGGGGAGTAAACACGGTGCGATCGACGCTTCGGCTGTTTAAGGCATTCCCTGTCGCATCCCATGCCGGCGAACTCGACCCTGCCCTGGCCAGTCGGACAGTTCCGCGCGGATTTGTCATCGCCCCGGCGGTGTCCGCGGCGTGCAAAGACACTGCATGCCTCATCGCTGACATCGATGCGATGTATGGGCGCAACTCCGATCAACTGAACTCAACGTTTCACAAGTCGTTCGCAAAGGTGCGAGACGCGAACATTCAGCGGCTGATCTTCGAGCAGATCATTCACTACCTGACTACCTACGGCGCAGAAGCAATCGGCGCTTACGACCAAGAATCCGTGTTCATCCCTGCTGAACAGCTAAGTGCTCCCGAGTTGGCCGCAGGCGTCAGACTCGTCACCATCCGCGGAATGACCACGGAGGAGCTCAAGGACGCGCTGCTCCGACTCCTCGGCGCGGGTGTCGCATTATCCAAGGAAACCATCGCCGACGCCATCGACGTCGCCAGGTTCACCGGATTTTCTGCCAAAGACATTGCGGGTACAAGAAATAAGGAAGCTCGGGCAGCCCTGTACGACCAGTTGGGCATAGTTCCCGAGCACCCCGACGAGTTCGTCCGGTTCCTCATCTTTCAATCCACCGAATCCGCACTCGTGATCAAAAGCGCTGAGGTAATAGACGCACTCAGAGGCCGAAACAACGACGATCTAGTCTGCTACTTCGATGAGTACGACAGGGCGGTAGGTCTAGAGAAGCTCGCATCAGTCTTTTATCGTTTCAAGCCAATCTTCTTGGCCCTGCGTACCAATCCCGAGCTGAAGATCCGGGTCAATCGCCTCCGTCGGCTAGCAGTAACGCATCACAAGCCGCTGCCCGAGGACCTGCTCAACTCGGTGACCGCGCACCTTAAGAACGATCGCATGCCGAGTTCCGCGGCATTCTGCGCGGCACTGGACGCCGCAAGCGTGTTTCGAAACATCCGGCTTGCGTACGCCCTGAAGTTTCGCACCACCGATGCCGATTCCGTTTTGTATCGCGTCCGCAACGGGAAGAGCTATGCCACCGAATTCTCCTTCCCCAACAAGGAAGCTGCTCGGTCCGTATACGAACAGGTGCTGGCCAGCATTGTGGAAAGCATCCGACCGAACATCGCCGGCAGATCGTTCTTCATTCCAGAAGACATCAAGTACGGCCTGCCTGCCACCGAAAAACATTTCACCGGAACCATTCCCAGCGGCTCCTACGTAGAACTAGACACCGACATGGTGGCGGGCGTCCATTGGGAAAACCTGCCCGACTATCGCGTGGATTTGGACTTGTCGATCACCGACGCGACGGGCAAGTACGGCTGGGACGGCTCCTACCGTTCAGACGGCCACGATATTCAGTTCTCCGGTGACATCACCGATGCCCCGCCACCGATGGGAGCCACGGAAACTTTTCGCGTCGGGTCAGCCGCACGCGGGGCCTGGCTGATGAATCTGAACTTCTACAACTACGCGGACAGCCTCTCGGTGCCGTTCAAGATCGTCATCGGGCGAGCGGGAATCATCACTGACCACTACACTGTCGACCCTAATAAGGTTGTAGCACAGATCAATTCGAGTATCGACATAAGACAGAAGGCTCTGGGGTTGCTCGTCTGCGACGAGAAACGACGCCGGTTCTACTTCGCGGAGTCCGGATTCCAAAACCGCATCAGCGCGCGTAGCACCCAGGCGACGGAGTACGCGCGCAGATATCTCTTCAACTACTACACAGACTCCATCGTCCTGAACCATGTCCTAGCGGCCGCAGGGGCGCAGTTCGCATGCGTCCCTGAGGATGCGGACGTCGACCTGTCACCAGAACGGATCGACAAGTCCACATTCTTGACACTGCTAGCGACCTGACGTTGTCCGATGAGGGTGCAGCGTGGGTGCTCAGTCTTGAGCGACAAGCGCAGGTAGGCCAGGCGTTGTCGCTCAGAGGCGGGCACTAAGCACACGCCTTGGGAACGTTCCCACTCCACACGATGAGTTGTCGGATGCCGCGAGGTCTCTTCGTCAGAGAGGTAGAGACCCCCTCTGGATATAGGAGCCCATCATGACCGCAGTACTCAGCCCCCTGGAGACCGTCGCCAGCGCCCGCGCCGCCCTGCATGAGGTCGTCAGCCGCCTCACCGCGGCGGACAACGGCAAGCAGACACCCAACGCCAAGTTCACCATCGCCCTACTCACCGAACATCTGCAGAACTCCATCAAGCTGCTCGGCGACGCCGCAGGTGTCGACATCGACATCGCCACCGAGGGTTCCGTGGCCGACCGCATCCTGCCGCCGTCGCAGGCGGCCGTCGACGCCTGGCAACAGCGCGGAACGGACGGAATGGTGACCCTGCCGATCGGCGAGTTTCCCGCCGAGGTCGCCGTGCGCATTCTTGGCTCGGAGTTCCTGGTCCACGCCTGGGATTACGCCGTCTCCACCGGTCAGGAGTTCGACCCGAGGGAAGAACTCACCGACAGCGTGCTGGAATCGGCACGCATGATCATCCAGCCAGAGCGGCGCGACGGCGATTTCTTCGCCGACGAGGTGTCCGTCTCGGACGACGCCCCGAACCTGGTGAAGCTCATCGCCTTCACCGGACGTAATCCCGGATGGTCACCGGCAAGCTAACCGGAGTAATACTCACGCTGATCTCGACGGCTGTACTTCGCCGAATCGATCGTTACGATCGCACGTCACTTGCCTGCAGCAAATTCGAGGAGTACGTCGTGTCAGCGGACGAGGCCCACCAAGAAACACCGCCTGTCGAGTGGCGGGCGCTGCTGCGACAGCTCCCCCTGTTGAACATCCTCGGCGTGGTCGCCGTCCTCGTGGCGGCGACTCTGGTGGTGGTCAAGAATCTCCCCGACCACAGCACTGATCAGCTGCTCAACGTTTCCTACGACCCGACGCGTGAGCTCTACAACGTCCTCGACGGGACCTTCACCAAGCACTACAAGGACAAGACCGGCAAGACGATCGAGATCAAGCGCACCAACGGCGGATCGGGACGGCAGGCCCGCAGTGTCCTGGACGGCAGTCAGCGCGCCGACGTGGTGTCGCTGGCATCCGTCAGCGACGTGGACACGCTGAGCCTGCGCGGACTGATCGCCCCCAACTGGCGTCAACGGCTGCCCAACAACTCCATCCCGTACACCTCGACGATCGTGTTCGTCGTCCGCAAGGGCAACCCGCACGGCATCCACGACTGGCCCGACCTCGCCCAGGAGAACGTCGCCGTCATCACGCCGAACCCCCGCACCTCCGGGAACGGTCAGCTCTCCGTGCTCGCGGCATGGGGCTCGGTGGTGACGCGCGGCGGGACCGAGGCAGACGCGCGCGCCTATCTCGCGTCACTGTTCCGGAACGTCGCCGCGCTCGACAGCGGAGCACGCGGCGCCACCAACACGTTCTCGGTTCAACGACTCGGCGACGTGCATCTGACGTGGGAGAACGAGGCGATCAACGAGGTCGACGCCAACAAGGGTGAACTCGAGATCGTCTATCCGCCGGTGAGCATCCGCGCCGAACCCGCGGTCGCCTGGGTGGACGCCAACCTGAACGACCCCAAGCGGACCGCGATTGCCAAGGCGTACCTGGAGTACCTCTTCACCGACGAGGCGCAGGAAGTCGCCGCACAGCGCGGCTACCGTCCGATCAAGCCCGAAATCCTTGCCCGCCACAGCAATACACTGCCCGAAATCAACCTGTTCCCCATCACCGCGATCGCGTCCAGTTGGGACGACGCACGGCAGAAGTTCTTCTCGGACAACGGAATCTACGAGACCATCCCCCGCACCACCAACCGGGGCACCACCACCTTCGCCTCCGACAGACAAGGACGCTAGATGCCGTCGGCACTGCGAGTATTCGAGAATTACGACGCCATCAAAGCCCGTCGCGACATCATCGCCGGTCTGACGGTGGCGGCGATATCACTGCCCCAGGCCATGGCCTACGCGCTCATCGCCGGGGTCGATCCGAAATACGGTGTCTACTCCGCGATCGTCGTCGCGGCCATCGCATCGATCTTCGGGTCCTCATCGCATCTGATCAATGGACCCACCAGCGCCATCTCACTGCTGGTGTTCAGCTCGCTGGCATTCCTGGATCCGGAGAACCGAACCGGACTGTTCGAGGCACTGTTCCTGCTGGGCGTGCTGGTCGGTGCGATTCAGATCCTCATCGCCGTCTTCAAGCTCGGCGACCTCACCCGGTACATCTCCGAATCCGTCGTCATCGGATTCATGGCAAGCGCCGCACTCCTGCTGGCCATCGGCCAGCTGGCCAACGTTATCGGCGTGCGCGACAAGGGAGATGGGCATATGCAGGTGCTGCAACGCGCCTGGCTCACCCTGTTTCACGGCGATGCCGTGAACTACCGCGCAGTGATCTTGAGCGGCTCGGCGGTGGTGTTGGCCGTACTCCTGCGCCGGTTGGTCCAGCGCTATGGCCTGCCACAGATCGACATGCTGCTGGTGCTTATCGTCACGGCCGTCATCGCCTACGCGTACGGCTGGTCGGTACCGGATGGCACGGGACATACCGACGTGAAGATCTCGGGCAAGATCCCCGCCAGCCTTCCGGAGTTCCACATTCCCGAGGTCCAGGTGAGCACGCTGGGCGAGCTGTCGCACGGCGCGTTGGCCATTGCGTTCATCGGCCTGATCGAGGCGTTGTCGATAGCCAAGGCCATCGCTCATCACACCGGGCAGCAGATCGACTACAACCGCCAGATCCTCGCCGAGGGTCTGGCCAACCTGGCCGGCGGCTTCTTCCAGAGCCTGCCCGGCTCGGGTTCGTTGTCCCGGTCGGCGATCAACTACCAGTCCGGTGCGGCGACAAGGTTCTCCGGAATCGTCAGCGCCGCAACCGTAACCATCGCGCTCTTGCTATTCGCTCCACTACTCCGATACATCCCGCAGGCGGCGCTGGCGGGTCTGCTGCTGGTCACGGCGGTGCGACTGGTGGACTTCCGGCGGCTCGCGTACGCGGTGAAGGCGTCGAGGTATGACGCCGGGCTGGTCATCATCACGGCGGTGGTCGGTGTGGCCGTGGACCTGGATACCGCGGTGCTGGTGGGTGTGGTGCTCTCGATCCTGTTGTTCGTACCGCGTGCGGCCAAGCTCAAGGCCGCCGAGCTCATCGTCACCGACGAGGGTGTCATCCGCGAGCGGACCCCCCAGGACAGCTCAGACGACACCGGCAGTCCGGTCCGCAGGTCTTCCCCCGTCATCTACGACCTCGAAGGGGAGCTGTTCTTCGGTGCGGCACCCGAACTCGACCGCTACCTCGACGCGCTCCACGCGAGGATCCGCGACGAGAATCTGAAGGTCGTGATCCTGAGGCTGAAGCGGGTGCGTCACCCCGACGTGGTCTGCATCGAACGTCTCGAACACTTCATCAAGGAGCAGCAGGGGCTCGGCGTGACCGTCCTACTCGCCGGGGTGCGCCCGGATTCGCTTGCGCTGCTGCAGAACATCGGATTCACCCAATGGCTCCCGGCCGAGCAGGTGTTCCCGGAGGAGGACCGGGAATTCTCGGCGACGCTACGCGCTGTTCGGTACGCGCAGAACCGATTGGATGAAACACCGTCGGCCCCGACGACTCACCAGGACAAGCTCTACTACCTGGTGTGACGGCTAGGCGCGTTTGGCCACCGGCTCATCACGAGGACGGCCACGCAGACCACGCCAACCGAGGTTGAGCAGCGTGTCCTTCGCGCTCTCGACCTTGATATCGCCGGTCGCCACCCGGGACGCTACGGCCTCGCCACCGCCGACGAGAGCGACGGCCATGGCGTCGTAGTCGGTCTCGGGGTCGATCTCCGGCGAAGCAGCCTTGATCAGACGCGCCACCAGTTCGATGATCCGGTCACGCCCCTCGCGTACCTGTTTGGCGAACAGCTGCGTGCTGGTGGCCTGTCCGTAAATCACGATCCAGGACGCCCGGTGGGTGTCGACGTAGTTGAGAAACGATACGACGGTGGTGCTCAACACGTCTCGTGGCGATTTCGTCAGGTCGATATCGCCGCGCACCGCCTCGACGAACCTGCCGAGTTCGCGGCGAAGACACGCCACGAAGAGGTCTTCCTTGGAGCCGTAGTACAGATAGAGCATCGGCTTGGAAATCTTGGCCGCCGCGGCGATGGCGTCCATCGAGGTGTCCCGGAAGCCGTTGAGCGCGAACTCCTCCACAGCGGCATCCAGCATCTGCTGCTCCCGAACAGCACGGGGCAGCCGCTTGGTACCACCGGCCATGGCTGCCTCCGAGGTTGGGACGTCAACGCGAACTTACTCCAGAGTAAGCTACTGGTTGGTTCGACTATTGCATACCGTCCCGCTACCGCGCGCTGGGACCGCTGAAATGGAGTGTTTTTGTCTCCGCCTCCAGCCTAGCGCGCAAACGCCACCTTCCAGATACCCCCGCCCCGTACCATGCGCGGCGTGGACTTCACCCTTGCGCTGACCCCCGACCTGGTGGCCGTCTTCCTCACTCTGTTCGTGCTGGAAGTGGTGCTGGGCATCGATAACGTCATCTTCATCTCGATCCTCGCCAGCAAGCTGCCCAGCGCCCAGCAGGCCAGGGCACGCAATCTGGGGCTGACCCTCGCGATGGTCATGCGCGTCGGATTGGTGTTCTTGGCCGGCTGGATCATCACCCTCAAAGAGGAGGTTCTCGAACTTTTCGGCAATGGGTTCTCGATCAAGGACTTCATTCTGATCGCCGGTGGACTGTTCCTGGTCTACAAGGCGGTTCACGAGATACATCTCAAACTCGAAGGCACCGGAGAGGAAAGCGAATCATCCTCGGGCGTCACAACATTTAGGTCCGTGCTGGTGCAGATCCTGCTGCTGGATCTGGTGTTCTCGCTTGACTCGGTGATCACCGCCGTGGGCATGACGAGCAACATGCTCGTCATCGTCACCGTGGTCGTTCTTTCCTTCGCGATCATGCTCTTCGCATCCCGCTTCGTCTTCGCGTTCGTCAACCGGCATCCAACGGTCAAGATGCTCGCGCTGTCCTTCCTGCTGCTCATCGGGGTGTTCCTCATCGCCGACGGCTTCGGCATCAAGATCGACAAGGCGATGATCTATGGTCCGATGGCCTTCGCCATCCTCGTCGAGGCCCTCAACCTTGTGGCTGCGGCACGGAAGGCCAGGCAGGACAATACGGCTCATCTGCCCGTTGCCCTGCGGCCCACCTACCCCGGAGTCGACGAGTCGGTGGCGATCGCCGCGGCGACATCGACGAGCCCGGACGCCGGCTCGGTCGGCCTGTCCCGAAAGCCGGTGGACGGCAAGGGTGGCGATATCCGCGCCGGCCTCGGCTAGCGCGGCGCGAGCCGAACTCGAAGCTCCTCCAGACCGCGCAGTGAGCTGTTCGTGGTCCAGCGGGGTGTCCCGTCAATTTCGATCCGATCGACACGGGTGACCAGCTCACGCAAGACCGCCTGCCCCTCCATACGGGCCAACCCCGCACCGAGGCACAGGTGTATCCCCGATCCGAAGGCCACATGCTGACTGACCGGACGGGCAGCGAGGAACCGGTCCGGATCATCGAATGCGCGCGGATCGCGGTTGGCCGCGCCCCACAACAGCGCCACCCTCGCTCCAGCCGGAATCACCATGTCACCGACGACGTAATCCTGTGCGGCCGTGCGATAGAAGTTCTGGATCGGTGACGAATACCGCAACTGTTCCTCCACCGCTCCCGCGATAAGCTGCGGGTCGGATCTGATGAGCTCGAACTGATCCGGGTTTTCCGACATCGTCAAAAACATGGTGCTCAATAGGTTGGTGGTGGTCTCGTTGCCTGCCAGCAAGAGCAGTAGTGCGAAGTAGAACAGCTCGTCGTGGCTGATCTCCCCCTCGCCGGCATCCGCGACAAGCTTGCCCAGCACGGTGTCCGATCCCAACAGATTTCCCTCGCCCAGCTGGGTCAGGAAGTAGTCGTGCAGGTGCCGCACCCCATTGAGAGTCCCCGGAACCTGCCGCAGACCCTTGGCACTGAACTCCACGTTCGCGACGCGTATTGACTCGTTGGACCAGTGCCGAAAGAACGCCTCATCTTCCGGCGGAATGCCCAAGATGTGCGCGATCATCCGCATGGGCAGCGGAACCGCCAGGTGCTCAACGACATCCGCGCCCTGGCTCGCCAACATCCCCGTCAGCAGCTCGGACGTCAATTGACTCACCATCGGCGCCCATCCCTCCAGCGCGCCTCGGGTGAATCCGGGCAGCGCCTTGCGGCGCAGTTCGGTATGCCGGGGACGATCCATGTTCAACAGCACAGGAACGTCGAATCGGGCCCGCACCACACCATCCCGGTTGGACAGCAGCGCGTCGTTGCGCGCTGCTGAGCGCACGTCCTCGTATTGGCACAGGATGAAAATGTTGCGCTTGCGGTTGTAGTGCACCCGGCTACCTGCCAGCAGCTCACGGTATCCCGGGTACGGATCGGCCGCTGTCGACGGATCCATCGGGTCGAAGTCGGTCTCCTGCACTTCTGCGAACCGGCGGCCGGACACCTTTGCCCGAAGCTCGGTCCCCGCATTGGTAAGCAGGGAACGCACCACGGGTTTGGTGGTCGTATAGACCAGCCGGGCATCGTGTTTGAGTGTCATGACGCGCTACTTCAGGTGCCCGACGAGTTCACCCTCGGCACCGAACAACCGGTCCTGCCACTGCGTCATCAGTGCGGTGGTATCGATGTCGTCGGGATGAAATCCCTTGCGCTTGTATGGTTTCATCGCGGAATAGAAACCGCGGAATAGCGGTCCCCTCACCATTCGCGCCGTCTCGCGGAGCACACGAATCGGCCGGCGCCGGGCCGCCTCGTCGGTTGTCGCAATGGACACCCAGCTGCCCAGCACGATGAACGGCAGCGCGATATTGGACAGCAGGTGCATCATGCCGATGCGCATACGCTCGGAGCCTCCGACGGCCTGGTACACATCGAACGCCACTGATTTGTGTTCAAGCTCCTCGATCGCATGCCAGTTCAGCAGGTTCTTGATCTCCGGGTCCGACATCATGATCTGCAGCTCGGGACGGCCCAGCACATGCTCGGCAAGCACTGCGGTGAAGTGTTCGGCACCGGCGGTAAAAGCCAGTAAGAGATGCCGCACCAGCCGCAGCCGATCGGGGTCCGGAAACTGCGTATCGAGGAAGTCCTCCGTGCGCTCGGTGCTGTCCAGTAAGAAGTCGAACCAGGCTGTGGGATAACCCATCTCGGAAAGCTGCTCGTTGAGCTCGCGGTGGTGCAGTCCGTGCGTCATCTCCTGGCCGATGAAGCCCGCCACCCGCTTCTTGAGGTCCGGATCGGTGATCTTGTCGCGGTACCGGCGCACCGACCGCACGAAGATGTCCTCACCCGGAGGGAACACGGCCGACAGGAAGGCCACGGCATGGCTGAACACCATGTCATCGTTCGCGAAGTACCGCTTCGCGGACTCCGACTCATCGAACCGGAAGGCAATCCGCCGGGTCTTCGGGTAGCTCGTCTGGGCAGTGACGGTCATGGGAATCCTCTCCGTTGACGTTCCAGACTTAAACGTAACGGACATTTCCGTAACGGACAATGGGGTAATCTTTAACCCTGATGGACCTGACGATCGACCAACTGGCACAGCGGGTGGCCATGACCGCGCGCAACATCCGTGAGTGGCAGACGCTTGGGCTGGTGCCCCCGCCGGAAAGACGCGGCCGCGTCGGCATCTACTCCGATGACCACATAGCGATCATCAACCACGTCAAAAATCTTAAATCCCAGGGCTTTCCACTGGACGTCATCCGTCGGGTCATCGATTCCGGCGGCGGTTCGGAGGACAGCGTCCGCAAGATGGTTACCGAGGCCCTCAGCCCCTTCGCGACGGGCGAGCCGGTGATCCTCCCCCGCGCCGAGCTGGTCCAGCGTCTCGGCGAGGCAGCCGACACCGCACTTGCCGAGGCGGGACTGCTCACCGACGTCGATACCCAGACGGTCTCGGTGCGAGACGCCGAGACCCTCGATGCGATCCAGCTCCTGGTGACCGCCGGCATGTCCCTGACTCGCATATCGGAGACTCTCCGCGAGGTCGATCGGCTCCAGCACCAGATCGCCCAATTACTCCTGGGCGCCTACGTGGCGGACGTGTGGCAACCGTTCGCGGAATCCGGCTATACCTCCACCGATTGGGCAACCATCGCCGACAATGCCTCGCGGGCAAAGCAATTGACTGTCACGCTGGCCTCCCGGCTGCTGGCCCGCGCCCTGGACGACACCGTCGATCCCATTCTCTTGCAGCAGGCGGACGAAGCCGAAGCGGTGCTAAGGAGTACCCGCCCGGCCTCGTCGGCCTGATCTCAGTCGACCTCGCCGCAGCCCCGGTCCAGACCACGTACCTCGATGGGACACCACACCGCGCGGGACACCTCTGCGGCCCACTGCTGGGCCTCGGCCAGAGTTGGCACGTCGATGATGCTGAAGCCGCCGAGCTGTTCCTTGGTCTCGGTGTAGGGACCGTCGGTGGCGGTATGCCCGGAGGCGTTGGCGGTCACCATGGTCGCGGTATCTGCGGGCCGCAGTCCGGCCGCGAACAGCCACACCCCCGCCTCCTGCATGCGCCGGGTGACTGCCTGCACGTCGGCGCCGATGGTTTCCAGCGCGGCGTCGTCCGGCCGCACCGCCTCAGGCGGGTAGACGATCGAGAGCAGATAGCGGCTCATCTCACGCCTCCTCATCCTGGAAGGGGCGCACCTCGACGGGCTCCTCGCACGCCGCCGACCCCTCGGCCGCCCACCTCAGCGCCGCGTCGAGGTCGGGCGCGTTGATGATCCAGAAGCCGCCGAGGTGTTCCTTGGTTTCCAGGTAGGGGCCGTCGGTGGTGGTGACCTTGCCCTCCACACTGCGGACCACCGTCGCATCCGATGGTTCGGTCAGCCCATTGGCGAAGACCCAGACACCGGCCTCCTTCATCTTCTCGTTGAGCACGCCGGTCTGCGCGTAGAGCCGCTGCACATCCTCGTCACTCCAATCGGCCGCGTTCTCCGCGTAACTGTGAACCGAGAGTAAGTACTGCTTCATGGCCGTCTCTTCCTATCCGTGTGTGGCGATCGGGCGCCCGTCCGGCTTCCCTTCAACCACACCACGAATAGACCTCCCCCGAATCGACACCTCATCGAAAAATCGGCAAGAAATCGCGAGAGATCGTGCTTCGAGCCCCCGCCCTAGGAGGTGCGCGTTCCGAGTTTGTTGTCGAGGTACTCCTGGCGGCAGGCCCGGCGCGCGATCTTTCCGCTGCTGGTGCGTGGGACCGCGCCGGCCTGAACCAGTTGCACGTCGGTGACCGGCAGTGTGTGCCGGCGGGAGACCGCGGCCCGGATCGCATCGACGATGGGGCCAGGTTCAGCCCGTCCGGCTCCAGGGGCCCGTTCGGCGACGATGACCAATCTCTCGCCGGTGCCATCACCCGCATCGATGCCCACGGGCAGTTCGTTGGCGGGCACCGAGAACGCAGCCACGAAGCCACGTCGCACCCCCGACGAAGACTCTTCGACGGTGGCCTCGATGTCGTGCGGGTAGTGATTGCGGCCGTCCACGATCACCAGATCTTTGACCCGCCCGGTGATGTACAGCTCACCATCGACATAGACGCCAAGATCCCCGGTGCGGAACCAGAGGGTGTCCGGTTCGGTACCGGCGGCGTGGCTGCCCTCATCCAGGCGTGCCTGCAACGTGTTACGGAACGAGTGGCTGGTCTCCTCGGGCCGGCCCCAGTACCCACGACCGATGTTGTTGCCGTGTAACCAGATCTCACCGACCTGCCCGTCGGGCAGTTCCGCCTCGGCGCCGGGGTTGACGACGACCGCCCACTGGCTGCGGGCGATCTGCCCACAGGACACCTGTGGCACCGCGTTCTCATGAGTGGCATCCACCCGGGTCGCGTGCCCGGCGCCCAGCTGCTCACGATCCATGTAGATGACAGAAGGCTCTGCCTCCGGGGCGATGGAGGAGACGAACAGCGTCGCCTCGGCCATGCCGTAGGAGGGCTTGATTGCGTTGGACGGCAGACCATACGGACCGAAGGCCGCGTTGAACTTCCGGATCGAGGCGATGCTGACCGGCTCGGAACCATTGATCAGCCCCGCCACCTTGCTCAGGTCCAGAGCTTCGCCGTCCTTCGGCAGGCCGCGCTCGGCGGCGAGCTCGAAGGCGAAGTTGGGGGCTGCACCAAAGGTGCGACCCACGTGAGATGCGGCCGCGAGTTCTTTGATCCAGCGGCCGGGCCGACGCACGAACGACATCGGGGACATCAGCGTCATCCGGCCTCCGCAGAGCGGGAACATGAGCATGAGCAGACCCATGTCGTGATAGAGCGGCAGCCAACTCGCTCCCCGGACATCGACATCCAGGCCCACCGAGATGACCATCTGCAGCACGTTGGTCATCACCGCCCGATGGGTGATCTCCACACCGGCAGGCACTCGCGTCGAACCCGATGTGTACTGCAAGTAAGCGATGTCATCGGTACTCGGAGTCACCCTGGCATAGGTCGCGCCCACTGAATTCGGCACACCGTCCACGGCAAGTACCCGAGGGCGACGCTCGCGCGGCAGTTTCCGGACGAAGCTGCTGACGGATTCGGCGGCCGCTTCGTTGGTCAGTACGACAGTCGGTTGGGCGTCGGCAAGCACCGCGTCGAGCCGTTCGGCGTGTCCGGGAAGTTCCGGGGCGAAGAGGGGCACCGCGATGTTTCCGGCCTCGATGGCGGCGAAGAAGCCGATGACGTAGTCAAGACCCTGGGGCGCCAGGATCGCGACCCGATCTCCCGGCGTGGTCACCTGCTGAAGCCGCGCCGCGACGGCGCGGGAACGCGCACGAAGCTGTGGCCAGTTCAGATCGGACGGTTCGCCGTCCGGGTCGCTGCTGAAGTCCACATAGCGATAGGCAAATGTGTCGTGCTCGCCGTCGACAGCGTTCTCGAGATAATGGTTAACGGTGTAGCCATCCGGTAACGAGATGGCGCCCGTCTCGTCCAGGTACTCCTCGACACGCAACCCTGTCACCAGCGCACTCATCCCAACCTCCGCGTAGCCGTAACCACGACGGCCGGACGACGAGTAGCGATGAATAACCCATCACGCTTTGCTACGGTCCCGACCGAACGTAGATGGTACGTGACGTACCAGTAGCAAACGGTACTCGAAGTCCCACTAGGACGCCGTGTCTAAAAAGACCTGAGAGCTCATTGTTCACTGTGTGCTTTGACACCCCAGTGTAGCGATGTGACGGGTACGACCGACGCAGGGCGGGCCTGGCCTGTCGCCCGCTCTCGAACCCGTGAGAATCCCGAAATTTTTCGGCATTCCCTTCCCGCCGGGCCGCTATTAGACTCGTGACAAATAGCATCCAGCGTTGGAGGCAGATATGCGGGCCAGAAATCGGGTCAAGTACTGGTCGCGGTGGGTGACGATGCACGGCATCAGCCGCGTTGGGCTGCTCACGCAGGTCCGCAAGATGCCCTTGGCGGCACTGTTCCTCAGCCCGGACCGGGCCGACAATCACTACCGGTACATCGAACAGATCCGCTCGGTCGGCCCGATCGCTCCGGCGCGCGCCACCGGCCTGGTCTTCACCGGCCTGGCGCAGACACGCGAAATCTTGCGGGACCACCGATTCATCACGTTGGCGCCCAACAACATTCCCTCGCCCGTTCTCCCCCAGGCGCTCAGCCGGTGGATCTTCGAGAAGACCGAGCCCGGTCTGCCCAACCCGGTGGAGCCCCCCGCCATGCTGGCCGTCGATCCGCCCGAACACACCCGGTTCCGCAAGCTGGTATCCAAGGCGTTCACGCCCCGCGCGGTGAGCAAGTTGGAAGACCGCGTCCGCGAGGTGACACTCGAGCTGCTCGAGAACCTGGAACGCAAAGAGCGCGCCGATCTGCTCGACGACTACGCGTCCCAACTACCGGTGGCGATCATCGCCGAGATGCTCGGCGTGCCGCGCGCCGACGCTCCCTTCCTTCTTCAATGGGGCAATCACGGAGCGGCGCTCTTGGACATCGGCATGACCTGGTCGGCGTACCGAGACGCCACCCAGGCACTCATGGAGATCGACCGCTACTTCGACGCACACCTGATCCGGTTGCGCAGCGAGCTCGCGCAGGACCCCACCCTGGACGGCATCCTGGCCAGCATCGTGCGCGACGGCGATCTGGACGACCGCGAGCTCAAGGCCACCATGGCTCTGCTACTCGGCGCCGGATTCGAGACCACGGTCAACCTCATCGGGAACGGCATCGTGGCACTGCTGCGTCACTCCGAGCAGCTGGACTATCTGCGAGAGAATCCGGAAGGGTGGTCGAACGCCGTCGAGGAGGTCCTACGTTACGACTCCCCCGTGCAGGTCACCGGCCGAGTAGCCACCGAAACCGTCGAATTCGAAGGACACACACTGCCTGCCGGCTCCATGGCGGTACTACTCCTCGGTGGCGCCAACCGCGACCCGGCCGTTTTCGATGAGCCCGATGTTTTCGACGTGAGCCGCGCCAACGCACGCGAGCACGTGGCGTTCGGCAGCGGAATCCATGTCTGCCTGGGTGCGAGCCTGGCCCGGATGGAGGGAGTGGTGGCGTTGCAGTCGCTCTTCGAACGCTTCCCCGAGCTCGCCCTGTCCGCCGATCCCACCCCCGGCAAGCATGTCAACCTGCATGGCTTCGGAAGCCTGCCGGTGAACCTCGGCCGTGCCCGGGTGCGGGCCAGCAGTTAATCTCGAGGCTGCTTGGTGTCCGCTTGGCATCGAGCGGGCCGACACGGGGATCGGACGGATGCACGACCGGATCAAACAACGCACCCATTGGGCCGTGACGCACGGGATAGCCCGTGCGTACTTGAAAGTGCTTGCCCGCCGGGGTGAACCCGTCGCGCAGTTGGGAATCGACACCGCCCAGGCCGCTGGCATCTACGGCATCATCGACACAATCCGTGGCCGCGGAAGGATGTCGCAGTCCGGAGGTGGCTGGATCACCGCGGACGCGCAGATCGTCCGAACAATCTTCCGCGACAACCGGTTCGTCACCTTCAAGCCCGAGCACCGGTCCGCATCGCCCATCATCAAGCGCCTGACCGCATGGAGCGACCCACAACTGCTCAATCCCGCCGAGCCACCATCCATCCTGATCACCGATCCACCGGATCACGGGCGGCTGCGACGTCTTGTCGCCGCCCCGTTCACTCCGCGCGCCATCGAATCTCTCCGCGGACGCATCCAGGAGGTGACCAACGGCCACCTGGATGAGCTGGAACAGCGTCCTCACCCGGATCTGATCGCCGATTTCACCGCGAAAATCCCCATCGCCGTGATCGGTGAGATGATCGCCGTCCCTGCGCAGGACTACTCGCTCCTGTACGTGGCAATGAATCGCGCGATCCAACTGATCGCCACCACTGCACCGTCTTGGCGCCAATACCAGGACGGCACAACGGCTTTACGGGAGATAGATGAGTACCTCGAGAAGCATGTCGCCCGGCTTCGCCGTGAGGGAACCACAAGCGAACTAGCCACAGGCCTTCTCGAGAGTGACCTGAGCCATGTCGAGCTCAAGATGTTCTTCGCGGTGTTCCTGGGCGCGGGATTCGTCACCACCACGCACCTGATGGGTAAGGCGATCGTCACACTGCTGCGCCACCCGGCGCAGCTGGCGGCGCTACACGCCGATCCGAGTCTGTGGCCCAATGCCGTCGAGGAACTCATGCGCTACGACACCTCGAACCAGTGGTCGGCTCGCGTTGCCACCGAGACGGTCGAGATCGAGGGGCACACCATCGAGGCGGGCCAGTCGGCGCTGCTGCTACTCGGCGGGGCGAACCGCGACCCTGCCGCGTTCGAGAATCCGGACATCTTTGACATCACCCGTCCCAATGCACGCGAGAACATGACGCTGGGCACCGGAATTCATGTGTGCCTGGGCCAGGTGCTGGCACGCGTCGAGCTGCACATCGCCTTGCAATCGCTCTTCGAACGCTTCCCGCGGTTGGCGCTGGCCGGCGAACCGGAGTACTTCGACGGGATGGGTATTCACGGGCTGCGCACCCTGCCCGTGACGCTGGGGCATTAGCCGCAGGCGCGAACGCCCTTGAACGCCAGCACCCGGCGCACCGAGGCATTGATCGCGTCACCGTTCAATTCACCTGCGTTGTAGGCCGATTCGAGGCGGTCGAGAACAGAGCCAACCTTTTCGGTGCTCACCCAGAGCGCCCAGTCGATACCCGCCCTGATCGACTTGAGCACCGCCTCCTCGATCGGGAAGCGGTCGGTGATGGCAGCCATCGAGGACAAGTCATCGGTGAAGATCACGCCGTCATAGGCCGGCGCTCCGTAACCGGTTCCCTTGCGCAGCAAGTCGACTGCGGCAGGGCTCAGGCTGGCCGGGTCGTCGCCGGTGAGTCCGGGCACCTGCATGTGGCCGATCATCACGGCGGCACCGCTGGTCACCAGCGTGCGGTACGGCACCAAATCGTTGTCCTGCAGCTGCTCCAGCGGCGGGGTCACCACACCGTTGGTGTGCGAATCGCCCGAGGCGTGGCCATGACCCGGGAAGTGCTTGACCACGGCACCCACGCCGCCGGCCTGATATCCCCGCACGGCGGCCTCGGCGTACTCGGCGACCTTTTGCGGATCGCCGCTGTACGAACGGTCTCCGATGGCGCCATCGGGGTCGCCATCGGTCACATCGGCATCGGGGGCGAAGTCGATGGTGATGCCGAGATCCTTCATCTTCTGAGCGCGTTCCTGGCTGAGCGCCTGCACCTGTTCGGGAGTCTGGGTGGCGGACAGCTCCCGGGCGGACGGAGCCGGACCGATGAGGTCCTTCAGACGCGACACCCGGCCGCCCTCCTCGTCGACGCTCACCGCGGCCGGGATCGGACCGGCGGTGACCACGTCGTGCAGGGAGCCGTCGGTCAGCATCTCTTTCTTGGTCCAGCTGCCGACGAAAATGCCACCGACGTGGTGATCACGCACCAGCGCACGGGCGTCGTCGGAGTCCTTGACGCCCACCATGAGTAGCTGTGCCAACCTGTCGCGGGTGCTCAGACAGGCCAGATCGCCCGCGGGCGCCGCGGTGACGGGCGTCTTCGGTGCGGGCGTAGCGGACTCCTTCGCGGGCTCCGACGCGTTGCCGCCACAGGCAGACAGCGCCACCACAACGAGACCGGTCAGTACTACCCCTGCACGCATTCTCATGAGGCCATGGTGTCATGCGCCGGTATTCACACTCTCCGCCAGCTCATCTGAGGATTCTCGGTGGAGTCACCAGCCTTCACGTAAGTTGTACATACATGCGTATCCAGAATCATGCGTGACTCACCTACAGAAAAGCCCCCGAGAGGCCTTCCATGAGCACAGCGAGAACACCCGTCGTCTTTGTCCACGGCCTGTGGCTGCACTCGACGAGCTGGGAGCTCTGGGCCGATCGTTTCAGTGCGGCGGGATTCGATCCGATACTCGCCGAATGGCCCGGGGTCCCAGCCACTCTCACCGCCGCCCGACAGCAGCCGGAAGCGCAAGCGGGCGTCGGCCTAGCGGAGATATCGGCACATCACGCGGCCCTGATCAAGACTCTGCCGGTCAAACCCATCCTCGTCGGTCACTCAGTGGGCGGTTTCATCGTTCAGCACCTACTCGGCCAGGACCTCGGATCCGCGGCAGTCGCCATCTGCCCAGGGCAAATCAAAGGCGTGAAAGCAATCGGACCGGCACAGGCCCGATCGACCATCGCCTTCCTGAGTGACCCGCGAAACCTGCATCGCGCGGTGTCACTGGACCAGAAACAGTTCCGGTACGCGTTCGCCAATGCGGTATCTCAGGAAGAGTCGGACTCACTGTTCGAGCGTTGGGCGATTCCGAGCCCGGCGCGGCCACTGTTCCAGCTCGCGCTCGGCAACTTCACGCCGAATTCCGCTGCAGCCGTCAACACACGGAACAACCAGCGCGGGCCGCTGCTGCTGATGTCCGGGAAGCTGGACCATACGGTCCCCGATGTCCTGACACGCTCCACGTTCAAGCAGTACCGGAAATCGAGCGCCGATACCGAGTACCTCCCGTACACCGATCGCGGGCATTCACTCATCGTGGACAGCGGAGCAGCACAGCTCATCGATGACTCACTTGCCTGGCTGGACCGTAAGGACATCGCCTAATCCAGCCGGGCCAGGCGGTCACCGAGGTACCCGCGGAACACCTCGTTGTCCGTGAGTGCCAACGCTTTTCGGTAGGCGTCCGCGGCTTCCCGATTTCGACTGAGTCTGGTGAGCAGATCGGCGCGCGCGGCATGCAGCGGGTAGTAGGCATCAAGATCCTGCCGCAGCGGCTCGATGGCATCCAGCCCGGCCTGCGCGCCGTCGCGTTCACCAACGGCCACTCCACGATTGAGGGCGACGACGGCGTGGGGGGTGAACACCGCCAGCTGGTCATACAGCGCGACGATCTGACCCCAATCGGTAAGCGCTGCCGAGGGTGCGTCGTCATGGACGGCATTGATGGCGGCCTGGATCTGATACGGGCCCGGGGCGTTGCGCCGCAGACAGCGTCGCACCAATTGATGTCCCTCGTCGATCATCGCGTGGTTCCACCGAGTGCGGTCCTGATCGGCGAGCAGCACGAGCGCACCGCCGGTATCGGTACGGGCGGGCCGTCGGGCCTCGGTAAGCAGCACCAATGCCAACAGTCCCACTGCCTCGGGTTCATCGGGCATGAGATCGGCGAGCACGCGCGCCAGCCTGATCGCCTCGGTGGACAAATCCGTGCGCGTGAGTGTGGCGCCTGAGGAGGCCGCGTAACCCTCGTTGTAGACGAGGTAGAGCGCGGCCAGCACCGACGACAGCCGATCCGGCAGATCGTGATCCCCGGGCACTCGGTACGGAATGCCCGCCGACGCGATCTTCTTCTTGGCGCGCGTGATGCGCGCGGCCATGGTCGATTCGGAGACCAAATACGCGTTGGCGATCTCGGGCGTGGTGAGTCCGCCGAGCAACCGCAGCGTCAGTGCGACCTGCGCCTCGGGGGACAGCGCCGGGTGGCAGCAGGTGAAGATGAGCCGCAGGCGATCGTCCTGCACCGGACCCACCTCCTGCGGTTCCGGCTGTTCCTCTTCGAGAGCCGTTGCCTCCTGGGACAGTTCGTCGCGCCGCCGGTCGCGCCGCAATTTGTCGATGCCGCGGTTGCGTGCCGTGGTGGTGATCCACGCACCGGGATTGGGCGGTATGCCATCCTGCGGCCATTTCGCGATGGCGACCTCGAAGGCCTCCTGCACGGCCTCCTCGGCGAGATCGATGCTGCCGAAGTAGCGGATCAAAGTCGCCACGGTGCGGCCGTACTCCTCGCGGAAGATCGTGCGTATCTCGTCGTGCGCCACGGGTCAATGGTGCCGCAGCTGCGGTCACCGCACTGTTCCGGTGGCTACGCCGCCGGTGTGGCGTGGGTAGGGGCTAGGCAGTAGATCCAGCTGGGCTGGGGGTAGTCGATGTATTTTTTGACCTCCGGTGGGCATTGGGCTGCGTCGGTGCTGTTCTCGAGGCGCTGGGCGACTTTGTAGCCCGCCGGGTCGGTGCATTCGGTGGTTTCGATGAAGCTGTGTGCGTCGATGGGCAGCCGGTAGCAGTGCCCGGTTACAAGATTGCTTGCCAGGCATAGTTTTTCGGTGGTGCTGTCGTGAAGTGTCCAGGTGTACTCGCTATAGGAGGTGCCGGGGCAGGCCTGGCCTGGCGCGGGTTTGGCGCCGACGGTGTAGCTGATGTCCTTAGCGCAGTCAGTGTGGCTGATGTCGAATTTTTCGCCCTTGGTAGGCCCGAAGGTGACGCAGTCCCCGACGGCGTAGGTGGCGACTTCATGACGGGCATCCGCATCGGCCCGGTGTTCTTGGCGTTTCTCGGCGGTCGCAAGTTTTCCGACGATGAGCAGGATCGCGCCCGCTACCACGATGGCGGTTCGCACTTTCGGGTTGCGCCACCATTTCGGCTTAGGGGCCGTTGTTGGCACCACCGGCGCCGGGGGCGTGCCAGCGGCAGCGGTCGGGGCCGTGTTCTGTTCCTCAGACATCCGGACAAGCCTTTCTAGGGTGGCGAGTTACGAGGTTTCCTTGAACGGGGCGCAGCGATGGCAACCTTTGGCGCGACCCACCGGCATCGCCGGAGAACCATTGATCGTGCGATCTTGAGTCTGCCAACGACGGCATGACCACACATTTATGAGCTTGCCACGATTACCATTAGAAGCAAGATCATCGGGTTCCATCGCGGGCATAGCAAGCAAGGTACACCCTGTCGTTCACATGTGAAAGACGAGTTCACATGGATAATTTGAACTCGACACCAGACACATCAGGGAATATTTCTACTTTGATATAGCGACCTTCTACAACTTCGCTCTGATTAGTCCAGCTCAGATGCGATTGCCGCTAGCGGCGACCACCATGGGGAAACCCTCACGTAACCCGTAAGCAAACACAGACCAGATCGAAAAGACGTGTCGGACGGGTCCGAATCAGACCGTCATCACCGCCGGATGGGTCCAGAACAGGCCTAGCAGGACCACGATCAGCAGGTATCTCCATCGACAGCGCGGGACAATTGCCCCATGGCCTATGACGAGGACCTCGTGGAGCGCATCCGTGAAGTGATCGCGACAAGCAGGGGTGTCACCGAGAAACGGATGTTCGGTGGCCTCGCGTTTCTGGTCGATGGGCACATGACGGTCGCCGCGAAACGCGAGGGCGGGCTGCTGGCCCGCTGCGATCCCCACGACACCGACACCTTGATCGCCAAGAACCATGTGAGCCGGATGGTGATGGGTGGGCGTGAGATGGATGGCTGGTTGAGTATCGATGCCGAGGGTGTGCGCACCAAGCGACAGCTGGAGCCGTGGGTGAAACGGGCCCTGGCCTACGCCGGCTCGCTTCCACCCAAGTAGCCCACGCCAACTAGCTATCCGCCGCGCAGCACCATCAGTTTCTGCATATCGGCAAGGCCCTGCTCCTGCGCCTGGCCCAGGAATGTCGGCAACGGTGCCTGCACCTCGGGCAGCACCTCGTTGTCGATGAGGGCTTGCAGCTCGGCTTCCTTACCGCCCCGACCCGCCTGGTTCTCGATCTCTTGCTGACCGGAAGGTGTTGAATAGTCATAGAATTCGCGATCAGACGGCCGTGCACGGTCGATCTGCATGCCGCCTGACTTCCAGTACGAGTAGGTGGCCAGCTTCGCCTCGGCGGTACGGACAGCGACGATATGACTGGGCGCCGAAGTGGGTATCTCGGTGGGCGCGTTCTCACCCATCACCGCGCGGATCCGCGGATCCTTGAGCAGGGTGGCCATCTCCTCCACCGACATGTCATCGGTGACGTGTGCGATCCATGTGCGGCCTGCCGCGTTGTTTTTGGCGATGCCGGCGATATCAGCGCGCGCGGCCAGGTACGAGAAACGCGGATCAGAGCGCCACCCGTTGCCGCCCGCACCGATGGTCAGCAGCAGGGGCGCAAGGTCGACGCTGGAGGTCAGCTGGGTGCGCGTGTCCCCCGGCTTCGGGGTCAGCACACCGTGCGGATCGCGGATGTAGAGCGGAACCCGGATAGCTTCCTCATACGCCGTGGCTCCCTTGCCGCGTAACCCATGTGAGCCCGCGTACTCACCATGATCGGAGGTGAACACGACGACCGTGTTGCGATCCACCTCCGGGCGCGATGCCAGCTTGTCCAGCACCCGCCCGATCTGAGCATCCACCTGCTGTTGCAGCCACAGGTACATGTCCAGGCAGCGGGCCCATTGCCGGGCCATATCCGGCCCCGAGTAGGTCACCGCACCCGTCATGATCGGCGACATGAAATTGGCGTAGTCGATCTGCAGCTGCGGCTTGCCATGCTGACGCAGCTCATCGGGCGTCTGGAAGTTGACCGGCACAGCATCAAACCAGTGCGGAACTTCCTCCGGGAGAGGATTTTTGGGCCACCAACAGATGTCATGCGGATTCACCAGGGAGACGGTGGTGCACCACGGACCCTTGCCTGCCTCTGCGTCGAACCACCCCGCGTACTGGTCGACGATCCCCGGGTCCTTCTGCAGCCCCTGGTTGGGCGCACCATTGGGCGAGGGGAACGTTCCACCCGAGAAACCATGTGCGTCAAGCCCTTCAGGATTGTTATCACTCCAGTCCCCAAGGTGCCATTTGCCCCACCACCAGGTGCGATAACCCTGCTGCCGCAGCATGGTCCCCCAGGTCGGGAACTGCGGTGCCAGGCTCGATTCACTGGGCCCCTCGCCGGTGAACAGGCAGCCGGTCTGATGCGAGTACAGCCCGGTCGTCATGGCCCCCCGCGACGGGGTGCACATGTTCGATGCGGTGTAGTGCGATGCGAAGGTGACACTGTCCCTTTGCAATCGACTCAGACTTGGTAAGAGGTTGGTGAGTTTCTGGATATCGGGGAACCACTGCGGGGCTCGCATCTGATCCACAATGATCACCAAGATATTCGGCTTGTTCCCGTCGGCCGCCGATGAATCACTGCGCCCGGGCTTGCGGAGCAGTTCATATCCTCCGAAACCAACAGCGGCGGCACCCGCCGCGACTGCCCCAGTAGTCAGTACGGTTCTGCGGTTGAGGTCGGCCATGCGTCCAACGTAACCGCAATTTCTGGCAATGAACCCCGAAGAACCCGGACGGTTTTGAGTACGACGCGCTACGGCTGTGCGGGCGCGCCGGGTGCGGGCGCCGATGCTGGTCCCTCGCCCGCTGGGGGCTGCGTGCCCATGATCTCGATCTCACTCACCGACACCAGACCGTTGAACGCGTCCTGCCGCTGACCGTTCTTGTTCACGATCGACACACCGGGTTCGGTGGCCTCGATGACCATGGTCACCGAATCGGTCACCACATTCACCTTGACGCTTGCCAGCGCACGGCTCACCGGAACCTGCTGCTTGACCGAGCTCCCGTCGCTGAATTCCCAACGCACCCTGGTGATCTTGCGGTTCTGAGCAAAGCGGTCGGATCCGTCGATATCGGTCTTGGCGTATCCGGGCACCAAACCGACGGAGGTGACGAGTGTCGGATGGTCGAACTTGGCCGTGATCGACTGGCCGTCTTGTTCCTTCCACTGGCATCGCCACGCGGTAAGCGGGTCGTTGTCGAATGCCTTGGCGGGGTCGTAGACGTACTTCACCGCATTGCTGTCGGTGCCGTCCTCGGCCTGAACGCAATTGGTGCTCAAGTCCACCGGTTTAATGGGGCTCGACGGCACGGGAGGCAGCGCGGTAGTGGTCGCCGCGGCACTGCTCGTCGCCTTCGGGTCATTCGGCGGCAGCATCCCGTGCGTCTGCTGCTGGGTGGATCCATCGCCGTGCACCGCCATGTATCCGACGTAGCCGAGTCCGACGACCACGAGCAGGCCGGCGAGCATCGCAAAGGCCATGATGACCCCGCGATGCGATCGCGCATTGGGATCGCGCCACGGATCGGAGAACTTCACCTGTGCGGCCAGGTTCGGCGGGCACGCAGGCAGCTGCGCCAGAGCCTCACGCAGATCCGGACGCGTGTGCCACAGTCGCAGCAGTTGATCCTGCGGGAGCGCCGGGTTGTGCGCGGCGGCGAGCTCCGCGTCGTAATCCGGCGCCGGTCCGTAGTTGTATGGACCGGTCATGGGCGGCCATTATTCCGCACGAACAGGCGCCGGTGGCCCCATGTGGCCACCCGCCATGCCGGTCTATTCACGGTTCAACGTGTTCCTCGCCCGCGCCAAGCTCGCCCGAGCCGAGTATCCGCAGGCCCGCAGAGTGCACATCTGCCTGCCCCTCAACCTCGCCAGTGATACCCAGCTAATCGTCGCAGTATCACGACCGGTTGTCCGTCCGGAATTGGTACCAATAGCGGACGTGCTAGTTTGGCCGCTGGTATCTGCATGACCCAGAGGAGCTCCGATGACCAGATTTGTGGTGCCGGCCGCCGCAAGCGTGCTGATCGGCCTGCTGCTGGGCGCCGCCGCCGTATTCGGTGTCACGCTCTCGGTCGAGCAGGACAAGAAGCCGGTTGTGACGGGAATCGATCCGTCGACCGCAATCCTCAATCGTCCCGATTACGGCAACCGGAGCTGACATCTCGCGGCTCCCGACAGCGCCGCGCAGCATTTCCTGAGCCGTGACGCACCGCCTTGACTCTTCTCCGCTGAGCCGACGGTGGCTCGCGGTCGCCTCGGCGTTCGCCCTACTGCTCACCTTCGCCCAATCGCCCGGACAGATCTCCCCGGACACCAAGCTGGATCTGGCGATCAACCCGCTGCGGTTCGCCGCACGGGCCCTGAACCTGTGGAGCAGTGACCTGCCGTTCGGGCAGGCGCAGAACCAGGCATACGGGTACCTCTTCCCGCACGGCGCCTTCTTCTCACTGGGGCATCTCTTGGGGGTGCCGGCCTGGGTGACACAGCGACTGTGGTGGGCCCTGCTGGTGGTGGCCGGGTTCTGGGGCGTCATCCGGGTTGCCGAGGCGCTGGGTATCGGCACCCGCGGCTCCCGGATCATCGCGGCGGTCGCCTTCGCACTGTCCCCTCGGGTGCTGACGACCCTGGGCGCCATCTCCTCCGAAACGCTGCCGATGATGCTGGCCCCGTGGGTGCTGTTGCCGGTCATCCTGACGTTCCAGGGCCGGATATCCCCGCGCCGGGCGGCGGCGTTGTCGGCGGTCGCGGTCGCGTTGATGGGTGCGGTCAATGCCGTCGCCACCGCCCTCGCCTGCGGGGTCGCCGTTATCTGGTGGTTGGCCCACACACCGAACCGGACATGGTGGCGATTCACGGCCTGGTGGATTCCCTGTCTGGCGCTGGCCACCTCATGGTGGATCGCCGCCCTGCTCATCTTCGGCAAGATCAGCCCGCGGTTCCTCGACTTCATTGAATCTTCCGGCGTCACCACGCAATGGACCTCTCTCACCGAGGTGCTGCGCGGGACCGACAGTTGGACGCCGTTCGTTGCCCCGACCGCGACGGCGGGTTCCTCGCTGGTCGAACAGTCGGCCATGGTCATCGCGACCGCGATGATCGCCGCCGCCGGTATGGCAGGGCTGGCGATGCGGGGCATGCCGGCACGCGGACGGCTGGTCGCGGTACTTCTGGTCGGCCTGGTGCTGCTGACAGCCGGATACACCGGCGCACTCGGATCGCCGGTGGGCCAGCAGATTCAATTCTTCTTGGACGACAGCGGCACGCCGCTGCGCAATGTGCACAAGCTCGAGCCGTTGATTCGCCTGCCGCTGATTCTTGGCCTGGCGCATGCGTTGTCCCGCGTACCGCTGCCCGCCAGTGTGACCGTGCGGCAGTGGCTCTCGGCCCTGGCACGCCCGGAACGCAATCGGGCGGTTGCCCTCGGGATCGCACTGCTGGTGGCACTCGCCGCGAGTACATCACTGGCCTGGACGGGCCGACTGGTCCCCCGCGGCGGCTTCGACGCAATCCCCGAATACTGGAGCGATACGGCGCACTGGCTGGCCAACCATGATGACGGCGGGCGCGCACTCGTAGTGCCGGGAGCCCCGTTCGCCATCCAGACCTGGGGCCTCACCCGCGACGAACCGTTGCAGGTGCTGGGCCGAACACCATGGGGAGTGCGCGATTCCATCCCATTGACGCCTCCCGAGACCATCCGCGCCATCGACTCGGTACAGCAACTTTTCGCCGCCGGCCGACCCTCGGACGGGCTGGCCGATACCCTGAAGCAGCAGGGCATCTCGTATCTGGTGGTGCGCAACGACCTCGACCCCGACACCTCCCGTTCCGCGCGGCCGATCCTGGTGCACCACACCATCGAAGGGTCCCCCGGGCTGACCAAGGTCGCCCAGTTCGGCGACCCCGTCGGGGCCGGAACGGTGGAGGGCTTTGTCGCCGACAGCGATCTTCGACCCCAGTACCCGGCGGTCGAGATCTATTCTGTGGGCCAGGAAAAAGGTTATGGGGAAGCGTATTTCGCGGATATCGACAGCATGCCCCGGGTGGCGGGCGGACCCGAGGCCCTGCTGCGGTTGGGTGAGCGCCGACGCCAGCTGAACCAGCCACCGCTGGGCCCGTCCCTCTTGGCCACCGACGCCGCACAGGCGGGTCTGCGTCCCGGACCCGCGATAGTCACCGACAGTCCGCTGGCCCGTGAGACCGACTACGGGCGCGTCGACGATCATTCCTCGGCCATCCGCGCACCCGGTGACAAACGCCGGACCTTCAATCGAGTGCCCGACTACCCGGCCACCGGTGTTCCCCTCGTGAACGGAAGTTGGACGGGCGGAACCATCACCGCGTCCAGCTCCGCCTCCGATTCCACGGCGCTGCCCAACGTGGCACCGGGCACCAGCACGGCCGCGGCCATCGACCGCGATAACGCCACAAGCTGGGTCAGTAGTTCACTGGAAGCTGCTCTTGGGCAATGGATTCGGGTGGACCTGGATCGCCCGATCACCAACGCGATCCTCACCGTGACGCCGAGCGCCACCGCACTGGGAGCTCAGGTGCGGCGGCTGGAGATCGAGACCGACAACGGCACCACGGCGGTCCGATTCGATGAGCCGGGCACGCCTCTGGATGTGGCGCTACGGCCGGGGGAAACCAACTGGGTCAAGGTCACCGCCACCGGCACCGAGGACGGCACCTCCGGCGTGCAGTTCGGCATCACGGAGCTATCCCTCACCCAATACGACGCCGCCGGATACGCCCATTCCGTCGATCTCCGCCATAGCGCAACCCTGCCCGCGCCTCCCGCAGGAGCCGCGGTGCTCGGCTGGGACTTGGGATCTCCGCTGGAGGGTCGGCCCGGCTGCATGCCGTCGCCTGAAAGGCTGCGTTGCGCGGGCACACTCTCGCTCTCCCCCGAGGAACCCGGCACCTTCATCCGGACGCTGACTGTGCCCCGGCCTCTTTCGCTCACACCAACGCTCTGGGTGCGGGCCCGCTCCGGCCCGCAACTGCGCGATCTGATCACGCAGCCCGGAACCACCGCGGCCTCAGGAGGTGCCGACCTCATCGATCTGCGGGGCTCCTCCTATGCGGCCACCGACGGCGATCCGGGCACCGCCTGGACGGCACCCCAGGAGTCGGTACTGCGCCAGCACCTGCCCTCTCTGGTGATCAAACTCCCCAAACCCGTCGCCGTCGGCGGTATCCGGCTCCAGCCCAGCAAGACCGAGGTGCCTACACACCCCAAGCAGGTAGCCATCAACCTGGGCGACGGTCCCCAGGTAAGAGACATCGACCCGAAGTCTCCCGAGACGACACTGGCAGTGCATCCGGCTGTCACCGACACCATCACCGTCACGGTGATGGACTGGACCGACATCATCGACCGCACCGCACTGGGAACCGATCAGAACAAGCCGCCCGGCATCGCCGAGCTCGTCGCGCTGGACACCCAGGGCCGGCCGATCGCCCCCGCCGATGCACGGGCCAACGACAACCGCGTGATCAAGATCGGATGCGCTGACGGCCCAGTGCTCGCGCTTGCCGGACGCTTCATCCCGATGTCCATCACCACCACGGTGCGGGATCTACTGGACGGCAATGCCATCCAGGCGACGCCGTGCGATACCGCGCCCATCGCCACGGGCGCGGGGCCTCAGGACGTCACCGTCAACCCACGCCAGCAGTTCATCGTCGACGGTGTCCAGCTCACCACGCCCGACGCGACGCCGGCCGCCGCCACCGCGACCGCGGCGCCCACGGGCAGATGGGACGCGGCCCGGCGTGAGGTCACCGCGGATCCCGCACCGCGCGACCGGGTGCTGGCGGTGCCGGAAAGCATCAACCCCGGATGGGTGGCCCGCGATGCGCAAGGGCACACGCTCACCCCGGTACGGGTGAACGGATGGCAGCAGGGGTGGGTGCTCCCGGCCGGCACCGGCGGGCCGATCACCCTCACCTTCGGCCTCGACACCTGGTACCGGGCGGGGCTGTTCGGCGGACTGGCGCTGCTTCCCGTCCTCGCACTGTTGGCTCTCATTCCCGTACGCCGGAAAACCACGGTCCCTCAGGTGATCCCATGGCGCTCCGGCCCCGCGACGGGTATCGCGGTGCTGGCGGCGCTCACCGCGATCAGCGGCATCACCGGAGCCATGGTGGGTCTGGCCGCATTGGCGTTCAAGGTGTGGACACGCTGGCCCGTGCGCACGCTCACCGCAGCGGGGGCCTATGTTTCCGGCGGCTCTCTGCTGCTGGCCGGGGCGGCCCTCTCACGGCATCCCTGGCGGTCGGCGAGTGGGTACACCGGGCATTCGTGGTGGATTCAGCTGTTGGCGCTGACCTCCGTGGCCGCCGTCGCCTTGGCCGCGGTACGGCTCCCGTCCCGCGTACCAGCGCGCCGCTTCTGGAAGCGCCGCAACGCCTCCCGTGACGGAGATTCCACCAGCGCATAACTGACAGCGGCCATCGCGAAGCCAAAGATCAACGTCAGAATCAATACCAGCGGGAAGTGACCACTGAACGGGAAGCGCCCGATGACGGTAAAGACCATGTTCAAAGCCGCCAGATGCCAGATGAACAGGCCGTAGGACCAGCGCCCCAGCGTCACCATCAGCGGGCTGCCCAGAATGCGGTGCGGCGTGCCAGGGGCATCCAATGTCAACGGCATCAACAGCGCCCACGCCAGCGCGGCACCCATCGCGATCTTGACGGCGTACTGATGCGGCGGCGCCTGCGTCAGGCCCTCCGGTCCGGCCAGCGGGGAGGCCGCCACCCCGAAGGCGATGAGAGCCACCACGGCAAGCAGCACGCGGCGACGCGCCAGGCGCAGGGTCCAGGCAGGTGGCGCAGAGCTCCATTCGGCCAGCAGCATGCCCGCGACGAACCACGAGAAGAACGCGGGCGGCCACGTCAGCGGATTGACGCCCACGGCCGCGTGAAAGGGGATGAACGACCATCCGAGACTGAGGACACCGAGAGACATGAGCACCGGTGCGCGCCATCGTCCGGGCACCCGCCGCATGCCGACCGCGATCACCGGCAGCGCCACATAGAACGCCACCTCGACCGCCAGGCTCCACATCTGCGTCAGACCCGCCGTCAGAGTTAGCGGGATGTACAGCTGTGTGAGCGTCAGGTTGGCCGCCCAGACCACCCAGCTGGCCCCCATCGCATCCGGCAACAGCAACAGGATGACGAAGACGGCGGCCAGGTAGGCCGGGACGATGCGGACGAACCGCGACGCGAAGTAGCGCCCGGTGGACGCGGGCGCGGGCCCGCCGTGTGCTGCCGCGGCATGTGGCCGCCACAGCAGAAATCCAGATAGCGCGAAAAAAACGGCCACCGCCAGGTCGAAGCGGCCCAGGATGCGTCCGTCGATGCCGCCGTTGTGCCCCGTCTGAAACGCGGTGTGAGTGACCACGACACCCATCGCCGCGCAGGCGCGCATGCCCTCCAATGCAGGTACAAAGCCCCGCGCATGGACAGCCGGAGCCGATGGCCGCACTATCGTCACCCCGCCGAGGGTACGGTTCTAAGTCGATCCGGCGGCATTTGACCAGAACCAGGACCTGGGAATCCGTACGATCGCCGAATGACCACCTGGCGGCCGTGGCTGTTAGGGTCAGACAGATTTGCCCTGGGCATGCCATGTCGTCAAGCACAGGGTTACCGCACGTTAAGGAGGGTTCGGCCACAGTGAACCGCGGGGTCATGATGCGTATCGCAGCGTGCGGGCTGCTGGGGCTCGGTTCGGCGCTCATCATCGCCGCACTGTTGCTCAGCACGTACACCAGCAACCGGCTTGCGAAGATTCCGCTCGACTGGGACGCCACATTGGTGAGCGAGGGCAAGGGCCGTGCCCTGGACCCGGCGTCGTTGTCCGGCCAGAAGTTCGTGGCGGATCCCGACAAGCCAGTGGTGCTGCAGGAGCAGATCACCACCGTCAGCCCGGCCGACGCGACAAAGGTCGGCCTGCAGGCCGGTATCACTGTCAAACGGACCGACAAGCAAGGCGAGGCCGGATTGGTTCTGGCCACCGTCGACACCGTCACCGTGGACCGTCACTCTGCCGAGGCGATCTCCAGCGATGACAACCCGGGTGGCAGTGTGCAGAAGCCGCGCGCCATCGAGGACGAGACACCGCCGACGACGATCGCGCTCAAGCACGAGGGGTTGAGCTACCGGTTCCCCTTCGACACCGAGAAAAAGACCTACCAGTACTTCGATGTGGTCGCCCAGCGCGCCTTCGACGCCAACTACACCGGCGAAGAGGATGTCAACGGCCTCACCGCGTACCACTTCACCCAGAACGTGGGCTACGACGCCAACGGCAAGCTGGTGGAGCCGGTCGCGTATCCCTCGCTGTACGACAAGGACGAAGACTCCAAGGTGACGGCCCGCGCCCAGCAGTGGGGTGTGGAAGCCGAGCGCGAGGACGAAGAGATCACCATGACCCGCTACTACGCGGCACAGCGCGAGTTCTGGGTGGATCCTGTCAGCGGCATCATCGTCAAGAGCAAGCAGCATGCGCTGCACTACTACTCGCGTGACGCCCTCAAGCCCGAGGTCCCGATGGTCGACTACACCGTGCAGTCGAACGACGAGACGGTCGAGAAGCAGGTGAAGGCCGCACGCGATACCCGCGACAGCCTGTCCATCTGGTCGAACATCCTGCCGATCACCTTCGCCGCACTGGGCGTCGTGGCGCTGGTCGGTGGCGGCCTGTTGGGCTCGTTCAGCTTGCGCGCCGAGTCGGCGCTCATCGATCCCGGCCTCGACACGGTCGATCACGGATTCTTCGGCCGCCGCGGTCCAGAGAAACCGCCCGCCAGCGAGGCCGATACCGACAAGTTCCCGTCGCCTCGAAACCACCTCTAGCCGGGACGTCTTGCGCCGCACGCGCGTCATCGCGGCGCCGCTCTACGCTTTGGGCTTGGCGGTGGCCATTGCCGCGCCGCTTGCCGCGCCCGGCTATCTGCTGATCCGCGACGCCGTATCGACCCCGCGGTCCTACCTGACCGACGCGGCACTCGGGGTCGGCGAAGCGGCACCGCGCGCCGTCCCGCAGGACTTCTTTATCGCCGTCGCGACAACGGTTGTCGACGGCGGAATCCTGGTCAAGATCCTTCTGGCGCTGGGCTTGTGGCTCGCCGGGTGGGGGGCGGCGCGCCTGGCCGCCCACCTGGTCCCGGACGCCGGAGTTCCCGGTGAGCTGCTGGCCGCCACCATTGCGATCTGGAATCCCTATGTGGCTGAACGACTTTTGCAGGGACATTGGAGTCTGCTGGTCGGTTACGGCTGCCTACCGTGGGTGGCGCTGACGGCGATTCGGCTGCGCACGGCGACCGGTATCGGCACCTGGTGCACGCTCGCGTTCTGGATCGCCGTGGCCGGATTGACGCCCACCGGAACGGTGCTCGCATTGATCGTGGGGCTTGCCGTGGCATCAGATCTGCGGTCAAGACTTGGCGTACTGACGATCTCGCTGCTGGCCGCAATGCCGTGGCTCGTGGCCTCGGGGTTGGGCACGGCCATACCGGCCGGAGACCAGGCCGGAGTCCACGCCTTCGCGGCCCGGGCCGAGCCGGGGCTGGGCACGCTCGGCAGTCTGGCCTCACTCGGCGGTATGTGGAATGCCTCCGCGGTGCCGGCGTCACGGACGACATTGTTCGCATTGGCCTTCTCGGCGGTCCTGCTCGTGGTGCTGGCGGTGGGCGTGGTGGTGTTGTGGCGCACCCGAACAGCGCCCGGACTACTCGGCATTGCCATTGCGGCCGTGATCATTCCGGCGCTGCTGGCGACGGGCCCGGGGCTGTCGCTGACCACCTGGCTCATCACCGAAGTGCCCGGATTGGGCATTCTGCGCGACGGCCAGAAATGGGTGGCGTTGGCAGTACCGGGGTACGCCGTGGCCGGTGCCGCTGCCGTCACCGCGATACGCGAACGTTCCTCACAGCTAGTGGCAGCCGCAGTGGCCTGCGCGGCACTGATATTGACGCTGCCTGATCTGGCATGGGGAGTCGGCGGCCGAGTCGAGCCGGTCATCTACCCGGCCGGATGGACCACCGTCGCCGCCAGTATCAACGCGCAACCGCATCCGGTGGCCCTGCTACCGCCAGAGACCTTGCGGCAATACCCGTGGGGTCCTTCGTCGATCCAGGTACTAGATCCGTTCCCGCGCTGGATCCGCGGAGACACGGTGAGTAGCGGCGATCTACGCGTCGACGGGCAGGTCGTACAGGGTGACGGCATCCGGGGGCGCCTCGTCGAGGAGCTGTTACGCACCGGGGCTGCACCGCGCGAGCTCGCGGCTCAGGGCATCGGCTGGGTGGTCCTGCAGTCCAAAACTCCTGGTGATCAGGAGTTTCCGTCGACGACGCTGGCACAGCTCGAACCGGTCTACCGTGACGGGGACATCACGCTGTACCGGGTACCCGGGCCGTGGGAACCCATCGGAGCGTCACCGAGTCGTCGCGCCACCGTCATCGCGGCACACGTGATCTGGGTTGCGCTCCTGACGGCCGGCGCGGTAGCCGCAGGTCTGCGACTGACCCGCCGGCGCCGCGACTAGCCGCACGTACCGTCATCGGGTCGCGGGAGCCACCGCACTCGCCGTGAAGCTGTAGTCGTCGAGCTCGACCTCCTGGAGCTGCCCGGCGAACTGAGTGGCGAAACCCGGGAACATGGTGGTGTTCTTGCCGTCCTCGGTCAGGTACCAGCTCTGACACCCGGAGTTCCACGTGGTCTTCTCCAGCCGCTGTTGGATGTCGTCGTTGAAGCTGTCCTGCCGGTCCTTGCGCACATCGAGGGTCAGTAGGCCCCGGCTGCGGATGATGCCGATCGCCCGCACAATGTAGTCGATCTGCGACTCCATGTAGACGAGCGCGGAGTTGTGCCCCGGGCCCGAGTTAGGACCGAAGGTGAAGAAAAGGTTCGGGTAACCCGAAACATTCACGCTCTTGTATGCGTATGCACCGCTTGACCATTCGTCGGCAAGCTTCCTGCCGTCGCGACCGGCGATCGGGAACGGGGTGCCGGCCTTGCACACGTCGAATCCGGTCGCGAAGACGATGCAATCCACATCGTGCTCGATGCCGTCCGCGGTGCGGACACCGTTCGGAGCCAGGGTCGCGATGGGCCAGGTGATCAGCTTGCAGTTGTCCTTCTCGAGGGCTGCGTAGTAGTCGCTGGTCATCAACATGCGTTTGCACCCTGCCCGGAAATCGGGAGTCAGCTGGCGACGAGTCCAGGGGTCCTTGATCTGCCGGCGCAGGTTCGCCTTGGCGATCCATTGGATGACGGAAGTCATCGGGGTGTCCCACACCATCCCCAGCGCTGCCGCCTCATGCGTCCAGTACCACGCCTGCCGAGCAGCACTCTGCAGCGCCGGGGTGCTATCGAAAAGCCTTTGCGCCCATGACGGATGCTCAAAGTTCAACCGCGGCAAGACCCAACCGGGCGTCCGCTGGAACACCTTGACCCGGGCAGCCGTCTTGACCAGTTCCGGGATGATCTGCACGGCACTGGCTCCCGTACCGATCACCGCGACATGCTTACCCGTCATGTCATAGTCATGGTCCCAGCGCGCGCTGTGGATCTTATGACCCGTATAGCTGTCGAGCCCACGGATATCGGGCCAGCTGACATTGGCCAGCGGGCCCGCTGCCATGACGGCGCTGCGGGCGGTGAAGGTGTCGCCCGCCGTCGTGTCGGCGGTCCAGAGTGCGGTGTCCTCGTCGAATGTCAGCGAGGTGACCTCGACACCGAATCTGATGAAGCGCCGCAACTGGTGTTTGTCGACCATGCCCTCGATATAGCGGAGTATCTCGGGACCACCCGAATACGCCGAGGACCATTGCGGGTTCTGTTCGAAGGAATACGAATACAGCAGCGACGGAATATCGCATGCCGCACCGGGATAGGTGTTGTCCCGCCAGGTGCCACCCACGCCGTCACTTCGCTCGAGGATGGTGAAATCCTCGATTCCCTGCTCCAACAGGCGGATCGCGGTACCCAGACCTGCGAATCCCGCACCGATGATCAGTACTTCGCTCATCGCGACACCGGTTCATAGGTGAGTTCCGCCGACCAGGTGGGCGTCTTGCCCAGTACGCGAATCGGGAACAGATCGATTGCCTTGCCCATGGATTCGGAGAGGAACTGGAACGGCTGCGTCTGGTTGATCGCGATGCGCGCATGGTGCTTGATGAGGTGATAGCTGGGCAGTCGGCGGGTGTTCTCGCTGCGCTCACCCACGGTTTCGTATCGCTTGATCGCGTTGTAGAGCTTCTCCTCGGAGAGTCCCATCGCCGAGATGTTGGTGATCATCCGAGTCAGCAGCGGCGAGTAGATCAGTAGCCCAAGGAGCACAGACGGCTTCACGAAGGTACCCACCGTCTCGACCACGAGCTGGCGCATGGAGTTGGCACCCAGCATGTCCAGTACCTGGAAGCCCACGGCAAGGTGCCGGGACTCATCGCTATTTATATGCCGGAAGACCTCATGGCACAGCGGGTCTTCCACTTCGTCCAGCAGGAACTTGACCAGGGCGCCGTCGAGTGCGGTCTCCAGCGAGGGGATAACCGTGCCCAGTGACGCCAGCGACAGGCTGTCGCTGTACCGGTCCAACCATTCGATGACGAGACGGATGTTCTTGTTGGGCACGGGCATTTCGCCCTCTTCGATCATTCCCCAGCGGCGCATGAGGGCCAGCTCGGCATTGGCGTGCCGCTGTTCCTCTGCGTGGAAGTAGGTGTAGATCTGCTTGAGAACCTCGTTCGGCGCCTTCTGCGCCAGGGCCGCGAAGCCGCGCGCCCCCACGTTCTCGATCCAGACCAGGTCCGACATGAAGTCCTTGAGCGAGGGGCGCTGCTCATCGGTGATCCTGTCCGCACCCGGTGCGTCCCAGTCGATATCGGCCAACGCCCACTGCTTGTCCTTGATGGTCGCCAATACGTTGTCGAGTGCGATTGCCACCTTTGTTTCCTTTCTCGTCAGTTCTCGCGCTGGCGGGAGATTCGTTCGGTAAGGCCCAGCGCCTTGGTGTAGGTGTCGGGAGCCAAGCGCTTGGCCTGCCACATGAATCGGGCATCGAGCTGAGGCAGGACGTACAACTGACCCCGGTCGTGCGCATCGAGACAGCCGCGAGCCACTGAATCCGCAGAGACGCCGGTCCATTTCATGGCGGTGGCGGCAAGGCGGGCGGCCGAGTCCTCGATGATTCCGCTCGCGACGATGTTCGTCTTGACGAAGGTCGGGCACAGCACCGTGACGGCAACGCCGGTACCGCTCAGTTCGGCGGCAAGTGTCTCCGAGAGAGCCAGCACCCCGGCCTTGCTGACGTTGTAGGCACCCATGCGCGGTGCGGCCGCGAAGCTCGCCGCCGAGGCGACGTTGATGATGCCTCCGCGCCCCAGCTCCCGCAGACGGGGTGCGAACACGTGGCAGCCGTGGATAACCCCCCACAGGTTCACCCCAAGGGTCTTGTGCCAATCGGGGAGAGGGGCGGCACCGACAACCTGACCACCGGCACCGATGCCCGCGTTGTTGATCACCAGATCAGCCGGGCCCCCGAACCATTCCTCGGCGGTATCAGCCAGCGCTTCGACCTCATCAAACACCGAGACATCACAAGCAGCCTCGACCGCGCGGTCCCCGATCAGGGCCGCGGTTTCCTTGGCTCCCGGCAGGTCGACATCAGCACACACGACCCGGCCTCCGCGCCGCGCCAGTTCGAGAGCGAACGCCCGGCCGATACCACTGGCCGCGCCTGTCACCACCGCATCGACCTTGCGCGTGCGGCGCTCACCACGACCGAAGCCCAAAAAGCTCACCACGAGCAGGCCACAGCACACTCTGGTGGCGTCCGCCATAACTGACTGCACATGCCACCACTTTGACCTACGGTGCGTGCGGCTGTCAACATGGGGCGATGGCGGCATCAGCAGGTCTGTGGGGCGGGCGTACCGCGGCGGAGCGTCGCGCGGAACGTCGGGAACGACTGGTCGCGGCCGCCCAGGAAATCTGGGCCGAGCAGGGGTGGGCCGCGGTCACCATGCGCGGCGTCTGCTCACGAACCTCGTTGAACGACAGGTACTTCTACGACGATTTCGCTGATCGTGACGATCTGCTGGCCGCGGTCTGGGACGGCATGCGCGACGAACTCATTGCGCGGATCTCCGACATCGTCGGGGAGAATCCGGACCGCCCCCCGCTGGACACCCTGCGCAAGACGATCGCCCTTGTCATCGAACGTGTTTCTACCGATCCCGGCTGGGCGCAGATCATATTTGTCCGGCATGCCGGCAGCACGGTGCTCGAAGAGCGACGCACCGATCTTTTGCACCAAGCGACGGCCGTCCTCATGGCCGCGGCCGAGCCCTACCTTGTGAAGAACGTTGATCGGACCGGATTCCGGATGGATACCCTGGTCGGTATCGGAGGATTCAGCGAGCTGGTCAATGCTTGGCGCTCGGGCCTTTTGGACGTGAGCACCGATGAGGTCATCGAACACAGCACCCGCATCGGGGCCACCCTCGCAGCCCGCTATCTCACCGCGGACTGATCCCTAGGTCAGGCGGGAACCTCGACCGGCGGAGCCACGACGGGTTCGTCACCGACAACTCCCGACACCGGGATGCCCAGCACCGCCGCCTTCAGTACGGCCCACACACCGGACGCGCTGCGCTGCCACGACAGGTCGGCACAGCGAGCCCGCGCCGCCTCGCCCATCCGGTAACGAAGATTGTTGTCCGCCAACAGTGTCGCGGTATGCCGGACAAACTCATCCTGGTCGCACGCCAGCAGACCGGTGATGCCGTCGGTGACCGAATCGGTAAGCCCACCGGAAGAGCGGTAACCGATCGTGGGCACGCCATGCTGCGCGGCCTCGGTGACCGCCAGGCCCCAGCCCTCCTTGCGTGACGGCATCAGGTGCACCCAGGCGCGTTGCAGCACCCGGTGCTTGGCTTCCTCACCGAGGTACCCGTGGAATGTCACCGACTCGGAAATGCCTAGCCGTGCAGCATGTCCCACCAGCGGATCCATCCACCAGCCATCTCCGACGACATCAAGATGCACGTCGGGCACATGGTCACGCAGCAGTGCAAGCGTGGTCAGTGCGTGCTCAATCTGCTTATGCGGCACCAAGCGCGAGAGGACGACGGCGCGCGGCGTCTCGCTGCGCGCACCGTCCCGAGTCGTTGCCACCGACAGGGCCGGTATCTGATCGATACCATTGCGCACCACAGCAATCCGCCCGGGCGCCACACCAAGCTCCACCAAGTCGGATGCGGACGGCTGCGAGACCGTCAAGTACTGATTGCGCCGATGCATCCGCGGAGACAGCCGCGACTCCAGCCACCAGCCCAGCCTGCCGATGAGTTGTCCTGCCACCGGCCACTGCTCTCGGTGGCAGTGGTGCACCAGCAGCACCACGGGCGCCGTCACCACGGTGCTGGCAAAAAAGGGAATGCCGTTCTGGGTATCGATGACGACATCGGGCCGCACATCGCGCAGCGCCCCCAGCCCTACGCGACCGGCCAGGAGCGACAGCAGTGCGCGCGGGTACACCGTGAACCGCCCACCCCCCCGCGAGATACGTACCCCGTTCACCACCTCATGGCGGGGCGCGCCCGGATAGGCGGCACATCGCAGCGTCACCTTTACGCCGGATGCGGCCAGCTCGGCGCCGATGCGCTGCAGGTACGTCTCGCTACCGCCGCCCTGCGGATGGTCGGTATCACGCCAGCACAACATGAGGACCTCCCTCGGGAGGTCCGGCTGATCTGACACTTCACTTAACACCGCTAAGCACCCTAGGCCGTTAGGGTGGGCCTCCAGAAATTTCGTGTTCCGTAAAAGAAGACCGAGCAGAACGAGAACCCGTGCCGGATATCACCGATCTGTTTGCGCGACGAGCCACGCTTCGGCGTTCTACCAGCTTGTTATCGTCTTTCCGCTTCGAGCAGAGTGCGCCGGAAAGGTTCTACGGAACGGTGGCGCAGGACACAGTTCACCTGGTCACCGACTTGTGGCTACAGGCAACCGGCACCGGATTGCCGGGCCGCACGGTGCTGGATGTCGGGGGCGGGCCGGGCTACTTCGCCTCGGCCTTCGCCGACGCCGGAGCACAGTACGTCGGGGTTGAACCCGACCCCAGGGAGATGCACGCGGCCGCCGAAGGAACCCAGGGCATCCACGATCCACGTGCCGCATATCTGCGCGCATCCGGAATGGCCTTGCCGTTCGCCGACAACAGCGTCGACATCTGCCTGTCCTCCAACGTCGCCGAGCACGTACCCGAGCCCTGGCGGCTCGGTGACGAAATGCTGAGGGTCACCCGGCCGGGCGGACTGACGGTCTTGTCGTACACCGTGTGGCTCGGCCCATTCGGTGGCCACGAAATGGGTCTGACGCACTACTTCGGCGGTGCCCGCGCCGCCCGGTGGTACACCCGCAAGCATGGCCATCCGCCCAAGAACAACTACGGGTCGTCACTTTTTCCGGTATCGGTGCGCGAGGGACTCCAGTGGGCCCACAGCACGGGTGCCTTGGTGGCCGCATTTCCCCGCTACCACCCAAAATGGGCATGGTGGATCACCAGAGTTCCCGCTGTGCGGGAGGTTCTGGTGAGCAATTTGGTGCTTGTCCTGCGCCCCCACTGAATCCAGAATTGCAACAGGTTCCACTTCCCCTGACTGCCCGGTAGTGTTGCGTACGTCACGCAACGAGGCGGACATGAAACGGAAGTCACGACACTTGACTGAGCAGACAGCGACGCATGAGGACGTTGCACGCCCCGCGGAATCACAACGGGACCCGGAAACCTTGCGCGGCGCACTCACCGAGTGGATCTCCGCCCAGCTGCCGGCCGATGCCGCGCTGAGCGTGGACCACGCGGAGCTGCCCAGCGCCAACGGTATGTCCAGCGAGACAATCCTGGCCGATGCGCAGTGGACCGAGAACGGCGAGCGCGCCGCCCATCGACTGGTGATCAGGACGGCACCTCAGCCCGACTCGAGCCCGGTGTTTTCGACCTATGACATGCGCCGCCAGTTCGACGTGATGGACAAGCTCGGTCGGCACACCAGCGCGGTGGTGCCCCCGGTGCTCTGGTACTGCGATGACCCCTCTGTGCTCGGCGGCGAATTCTTCGTCATGAAGCGTGTCGACGGGGAGGTCCCGCCTGACCGGATGCCCTACACCTTCGGGTCCTGGGTGAGCGAGGCCTCCGATGCCGACCGCCGCAAGATGCAGCGGCTCACCGTCGACCAGATCGCCCGGGTGCACTCGGCGCCCGTGGAGGAGTTCGCGTTCCTCGACGATGCCCAGGAGGGCGAAACGGGTCTGGACGCCCATGTGCGCCGCACCCACGACTTCTATGAGTGGGTACGCGGTGACGGCCCAACCATCCCGTTGATCGACCGCGGCTTTGCGTGGTTGCGCGAGAACTGGCCGACCGAATCGTTACGTACGAAAGATGCTGTCAGCTGGGGTGACTCCCGCCCGGGAAACGTTATTTACCAGGATTTCGAGCCGGTGGCACTGCTCGACTGGGAGATGGCCACCGTGGGGCCCCGCGAGCTCGACCTCGGATGGATCATCTTTCTGCACCGATTCTTCCAGGATCTCGCCGAGACCGCCGGCCTCGCTGGGCTGCCCAGCTTCTGCCGGCGCGAGGATATCGCCGCCGAGTACGCAGCCCTCACCGGGCACCACGCGAGCGATCTGGACTTCTACACCGCTTATGCCGCATTGCAGCACGCCGTGATCATGGTGCGAATTCAGATGCGTGCCATGGCGTTTGGTATGGCGAAAATGCCGAATGACCCCGATGACCTGATCCTGCACAGGGCCACGCTGGAGAAGATGCTGGACGGAAAGTACTGGTCGCAGCTCGGAGAGGAGACCGGCGCGTGAGCCTGTCCCCCTTCGACGATTACCCGATCCATCAGATCGCCGATGTGGTCCGCCATGTCGGCACCTCGGACCGGAACTTCTATGACCGCTACTACTTTGGCTGCCACGGTGGGCGCGCTGACCTGCCGTATCTGATCACCGGACTGGGCGTTTATCCGAATCTGGGTGTCACCGATGCATTCGCGTCGGTGCGCGTCGGCGAGGACATCGTCGTGTTCCGGGCCTCACGCGCACTGGGCGACGACCGCGCCGATCTCACGGTGGGGCCGTACCGCATTGAGGTCCTTGAAGGTCTCAAGAAGGTGCGGCTGATCCTGGAACCCGGCTCCGAATATGGCGCGGACTACGACCTCGCCTTCGACATCACCTACACCGGCGAGATACCGGCCTCCCTCGAGCCCGGCCATTACCAGCGTCAGCTCGGCCGCGTCATGTTCGATACCTCTCGGTTCGCCCAAACTGGCACCTGGACAGGACAATTGACAGTCGGCGGCACTACCCACGAGCTGGATGGGGTCAACTGGTCGGGTAACCGAGATCGATCCTGGGGCATCCGCCCCGTCGGTGAGGGCGAGCCCGCCGGACGGCGTGCCACGTTGGCCGGGGGCTTCTTCTGGCTCTACAACGTGATCTCGTTCCCCGAGTATTCGATCGTGTTCATCAACCAGGAAGACGAGCACGGCAACAAGGTCGTCAGCGGCGCGCGCCGGGTATGGCGCGACCCGGCAAAGGGGATCGACGAGCTCGGACCCATTACACACGACATCACCCTGGTTCCCGGTACCCGCGAAGCGAGTTCGGCGGTCATTACGTTGGGTGACATCACCATCAAGGCGGACATCGTGCTGCCGCACTACTTCGGCTTCGGGACCGGGTACGGCCTGGACGCGGACTGGCGTCACGGCATGTGGCAGGGCGACCTCGTTGTGCAGGGCAAGCGGTACAAGACCGCGGAGTTGGACGCCACGCTCAAACTGTTGTGCCCTGTAGACAATCTCGCCACCTTCACCGCCACCGAAAACGGCGTCGAGACCCACGGCAGTGGACTGTTCGAATTCGGCCCCATCGGCCCCCATAAACCCTCCGGTTTTACCGGGTTCGTTGATACGTATCAAGGAGATTCATGACCAACGGGAACAACTTTGACAAGCTCTTCATCGGTGGCGTCTGGACCGAGCCGGCCACCGACCAGGTGATCGAGGTCATCTCGCCCGCTACCGGCCAGAAGGTGGGCCAGTGTCCGCTGGCCTCCCCCGCTGACGTCGAAGCCGCGGTCAGCGCTGCCCGCAGCGCCTTCGACGACGGCCCCTGGCCCAAGCTGACTCCGCACGAACGGCAGGCGATACTGCAGAAGGCCGTTGCCGGGCTGGAGGCTCGCAAGGACGAGATCTGCAAGGCCATCGCCGACGAGACCGGCGCTCCCCCCATGGTCATCGAAACGCTGCAGTGGCTGGGCGGCTTCGGCGCCATCCAGTACTACGCCAACGCGGCGGACGCGGTGAAGTGGAAGGAACTGCGCAACGGCGCCTACGGCCAGACCGTGGTAACCCGGGAGCCCGCCGGTGTGGTGGCCGCCATCGCGGCCTGGAACGTGCCGCTGTTTCTGGCGCTCAACAAGATCGGCCCGGCGTTCCTCGCGGGCTGCACGGTGGTGCTCAAGCCCGCCGCCGAGACTCCCCTGTCCAGCTTCATCCTGGCCGAGGTGTTCGCCGAGGCGGGCGTGCCCGAGGGTGTGCTGTCCGTGGTGCCCGGTGGAGCCGAAACCGGCCGCGCGCTGACCAATAACCCCGGCATCGATGTGTTCAGCTTCACCGGCAGCACCGTCGTCGGCAAGGAGATCGCCGAGATCGCCGCCGGGAACCTGAAGAAGGTCACGCTCGAGCTGGGCGGTAAGTCGGCGGCCATCGTGCTGGAGGACGCCGACCTGGCGGCGACGTTGCCGATGCTCGTGTTCGCGGGCCTGATGAATGCGGGCCAGGGCTGCGTCAACCAGACCCGGGTGCTGGCACCGCGTTCTCGGTACGACGAGGTAGTTGACGGAATCGTCGGCATGGTCTCGCTGATGGGAGTGGGCCTGCCCGACGATCCGGCCACCCAGGTCGGGCCGCTGATCACCGAGAAGCAGCGTGCCCGGGTCGAGGGCTACATCGCCAAGGGCATCGAGGAGGGTGCGCGGCTGGCGTTCGGCGGTAAGCGCCCCGAGGGACTGGACAGCGGATACTTCGTACAGCCAACGATTTTCGCGGATGTCGACAACTCCATGACCATCGCGCAGGAGGAGATCTTCGGCCCCGTGCTGTCGATCATCGCCTACGACTCGGTGGATGAGGCCATCAAGATCGCCAACGACTCCCATTACGGGCTGGCGGGCAGTGTGTGGACCACCGATGTGCCCAAGGGCCTGGAAATCGCGGCGCAGATCCGCACCGGCACCTATGGCATCAACTGGTACGCCTTCGACCCCAGCTGCCCATTCGGCGGCTACAAGCAGTCCGGCATCGGCCGTGAGAACGGCCCCGAGGGCATCGAGGAGTACTGCGAGCTCAAGAGCGTGCTGCTGCCGATGGGCTACACCCTCGACTCGATCTAGCCATCGAGTGCGAGCCTCACGCGGAAATCTTGCCCGAAATCCGCGTGAGGCTCGCGCTCGACGTTAGGGTTCGGCTGTGTCCACCACCGCCGAGGCCGACGCTGCTCCAACGGGTCTCCGCAAGGTGGTGGCCGCGTCGATGGCGGGCACCGTCGTCGAGTGGTACGAGTTCTTCCTCTACGCCACCGCCGCCACCCTCGTCTTCAACAAAGTCTTCTTTCCCGCTGTGCAGGCCGGGGGAAACGATCTCGACAACATCATCAAGGCCTTCCTCACCTACGCGGTCGGGTTCGTCGCCCGGCCCATCGGCGGAATCGTGTTCGGGCACTTCGGGGATCGCTACGGACGCAAGCACCTCCTGCAGATCGCGATCGTGCTGGTGGGCGTGGCCACCTTCCTCATGGGCTGCCTGCCGACCTTCGCGCAGATTGGCTACGGCGCACCGATCCTGCTGGTAGTGCTGCGATTCCTGCAGGGTTTCGCGGTGGGCGGTGAATGGGGCGGCGCCGTGCTGCTGGTGGCCGAGCATTCCCCCGACTCCCACCGTGGGTTCTGGTCCAGCTGGCCGCAGGCGGCCGTACCACTGGGCAACCTGCTGGCCACTCTGGTGCTGCTCACGTTGTCGTGGACGCTCTCCGATGCCGCGTTCCTGGCCTGGGGCTGGCGCGTCGGCTTCTGGCTGTCGGTCATCATCGTCGCGATCGGCTACTACATCCGCACCCGGATATCCGATGCGCCGATCTTCCAGGAGGCTCGCAAGGAGATCGAAGAGAACAAGGCCAGCTCCTACGGCGTTGTCGAGGTGTTCCGCCGGTATCCGCGTGGGGTGTTCACGGCCATGGGACTGCGCGTGGCAGAAAACATCCTCTACTACATGGTGGTCACCTTCTCGATCACCTATCTCAAGATCGAGTTGCATATGGATACCAAGCGAATTCTCTTGCTGCTCTTGATCGCTCACACAGTCCAGGCGATTGCGCTGCCGATCGTGGGACGGTACACAGACATCGTCGGGCGGCGCGGGCCCTACGCATTGGGAGCCCTGCTGGCCGCGGGGTGGGGCTTCATCGCGTTCCCGATGTTCAACACCCGAGACGAAGGGGTGATCCTGGCGGCCATCGTGATCGGCCTGCTGGTGCACTCACTGATGTTCGCCGGGCAGCCGGCGATCATGGCAGAGATGTTCCCTACCCGGATGCGCTACTCCGGGGTGTCGTTGGGCTACCAGGTGACCTCGATCTTCGCCGGGTCGCTGGCTCCGGTCATCGGCACCGCGCTGCTGAGCAAGTACCACAGCTGGGTGCCCGTGGCGATCTATCTGGCGGCCGTTGCTCCCATCACGCTGATCGCCGTGTGGGCGCTGCCGGAGACCAAGGGCAGCTCGCTACATGAGCTGGATGCCGCCGACAGGGCGCGCGCCTAGCGCTAGGTTGGTCCCATGGCAACCTATGGCTGGATCGGTTTGGGGAACATGGGCGGCCCAATGGCTGCCAATCTGGTGGCGGCCGGGCACACGGTACGCGGTTTCGACCTCTCGGGTGACGCACTGGCCGCGGCGGAAGCGCGCGGCGTCACTGCGGTGGAGGAAATCGCCCAGGTGCTGGCGGGCGCCGAGGTCGTGTTCACCATGCTGCCCAAGGGAGAGCATGTCCGCTCGGTGTTCGAGGGTCCCTACGGAATCTGGGAAAATGCCTCGCCATCAACGCTTCTGGTCGACAGCTCGACCGTCGATATCGAGACCTCCCGGTACTGTCACGCCGAATCGTCACGCCGGGGATTCCGGTTCGTCGACGCTCCGGTGTCCGGCGGGATCAGCGGTGCACAGGCCGGCACGCTGTGCTTCATGCTCGGCGGCGACCTGGAAAATTCCGGTGCGGCAACCGATTACATCAAGCCGATGGCCGGACGTGTGATCCACGCGGGTGATGGTGGCGCCGGGGTGGCCGCGAAGATCTGCAACAACATGATGCTGTTCATCGACATGATGGCCAATTCGGAAGGCTCGCAGCTGGCCGAGCGACTCGGCTTGGATCCGAAGGTGTTCTGGGAGATCTGCACCGTGTCTTCGGCGCGGTCCTGGGCGCAGCAGACCTGGTACCCGGTGCCGGATATCATCGAATCCGCCGCCGCCAATCGCAATTTCGATGCCACCTTCACCGTTGACCTGGCGCACAAGGACGCCCGCCTGGCGCTGGCCGCCGGGGAAGCCACCGGCGTCAAGCTGCCCGCCGCGACCATGGTCACCGAGCAGTTTCAGCAGCTCATCGATGAAGGACTGGGTGGCAAGGACTGCTCACTGATCGTCAAGTACGCCACACCCGACGGGTCGGCACGCGGTTACGCGCCCTGACCCGGCCGCTCTTCATGCAATTGCCGCAAAAACCGGTTGTACGAAGCCAATTCGTCCTCTTGGCGGGCGTCATCGGACTCGCGCGCATCGGTTTCGACCTGTTCCTCTCGCCGCCATCGGATGGCGAAGATCAAGGTGGTCGCGAGCGCGATCGGCTCGCCTAGGACCAGGCCAGCGCGCCGGCCAACGCCTGGTCCTTCACCGGGTCGACGGCCCACCCGGTGGGCGGGTTGGCGAAGATGCCGATCAGCGGCCTCGGCGCCATCATGAGGATGACGCCGATGAATACGTGCAGCGGCATTTCCACGAAGATGTCGAACATCCGACCAAGATTGGTCTGCCGGATGGGCATCGGATCGGTGGACAGGATCGGGATGACGAAGAGCAGACCGCTGACCAAGAAGAAAATCTCTAACCCGCTGTGCCCCAACCATGTAGCAGCGATGGTGTCGAACAGCTGGGATAAGTACAGCCCGTAATAGCTGAACAAGAACAGCGGAATGGTGACGGCGGGATGCAACAACAGTGCGGCGGTGCGACTGCGCAATCCTGCCAGGGCAGCGACCAACACCCACCTGCCGAGCCCGTGGTGCGGCGTCGACCGCAAGAGCAGCCGCCCCGGTGCGCCCAGCACCAACAGGGGAGGCACCAGGATCGACAGCGTCAGCTGCTGGAACATGAACGCGCTGAACAACCGAAATCCGTAGCGCTCTATTGACAGTCCCATCACTGCACCCAGGATCAGGCATCCCGACAGGAAGCTCACCGCCGACCACCACGGCCAGCCGCGGCCCATCCGGTGCAGTCGGACCACGCTCACCACGTACCAGCTCGCCAACAGGACCGCGACAACGGGGAGCACCGGGATGGTCGGCGGGTCCCACCCCAGCAGCGACCACACCGTCGGCGGTTCGGCTGGGATGGTGGTCAGCCCGGTGAGCCACCTCGCCTCGTTCATTGATTACATTATGCGCATATTTGAATGTTCTGGCCATCCGGGGTACCGATCCTGGCGTTCACCCGCAATTCGGATCGCCGCCAGCCAAACAGCGTTGGTTCACAGCTTCGGTAACTAGGGTGCGCGACGGGGCCGGGGAAACACAGCAAGAAAGGTACGAACGATGGCTGTATCCGTGAATCTCGAGAAGGCACTCGACAAGGCCTATGAGAACAAGGACCTCAAGGACATCCTCGACGCACCGCCGTCGGCTCTCGCGGGTCTCACCGAGAAGCATGACGCGGCATTGAAGGAAGCCCTCAACATCTCGACCGTCCGCGAGCTGGGTACCAACAAGTACATCGCGGTCGCTGCGGCGCTGGCCGCACTGGAGAGCAAGACCGGCTAAACCGTTGGCCCAGAATGCATCTACGTAGGTAGATTGTGAGTGAACAACTACGTAGGTGCACTCTGGCCATTAGGAGCGCCGGAGCTGGGCGAGCGGCTCCTTGGGTTAGGACAATTCCAGTGCGCGAGTACGCGGATCTGATCACCGAGGCCAGCACGGTTGACGTGAGCGGTTGGGACTTTTCCTGGTTCACAGGACGGGCCTCAGAAGCACGGCCGGGGTGGGGATACCAAAGGCTGATGGCCGAGCGTCTCGCCATGGCATCCGCATCTCTGGACATCCAGACGGGCGGCGGTGAGGTGCTGGCCGGCGCATCACGCTATCCGCCCACGGCAGTCGCCACAGAAGCCTGGCCGCCCAACGTTATTAAGGCGACACAGCTATTGCATCCGCGTGGGGTCGCCGTTGTCGCGGCAGCCGAGCAACCGCCCTGGCCTTTCGCCGACAGCGCCTTCGACCTCATCACCAGCAGGCATCCCGCGACTGTCTGGTGGGATGAAATCGCCCGGGTACTGCGGCCTGGTGGCATCTACTTCGCCCAACACGTGGGCGCCGAGAGCATGTTCGAGCTGGCCATGCACTTCGTTGAGATTCGCCCGGAGCACCGCCGTGCACGGCGGGCCGACATCGAGGCAGAGCGAGCCCGGGCCGCGGGTCTGCAGATCCTCAGTGTGCACAGCGCGCGCACACGCGTCGAGTTCTACGACATCGCAGCCGTTGTGGTGTTCCTGCGAAAAGTTGTATGGACAGTGCCGGGGTTTGACATCGTCACCCACGACGCTGCGCTACGCACCCTCGATGCTCAGATAAGACGGGACGGGGTGTTCGTCGCCCACTCCACCCGCACCCTCATCGAGGCCCGCCGAACAGGCTGATATCAGCCGCGAAGCGCCTGCGCCAGCGGCTCCAGCACGACCGGGTCATAGGGCGGGGGCAGGTAGATAATGGCCAGATCGAGACCCTCCGCACCCAGCGCGGCAGCCTCGTCGACAACCCTCGCGTAATCGCGATCCGCACCGAGCCGGATATGAGCCGAGAGCGTGATCTCGCGTGGATCCCGTCCGATGTCGGCGCAATGCGCGGCCAGCACGTCGCGCTTACGCGCAAACTCCTCGGGCGGTCCGCCCACGAAGTTCCAGTGCTGCGCGTACTTGGCGGTGATCCGCAACGTCCGCTTCTCGCCGCTACCACCTATACAGATGGGCGGGTGCGGCTTCTGCGGCCCCTTGGGCTCGTTGCGGGCGTCCTTGAGCTGGTAAAACTTGCCGTCAAAGCTCGTCGTCTCCTGGCTCAGCAGACCGGTGAGCACCTCGCAGGCCTCTTCGAACCGATCGAAACGCTCCTTGATGCTGCCCAGCTCGATGCCGTAGGCGCCGGATTCTTCCTCGTTCCAGCCGGCCCCGATACCGAGTTCCAGACGACCACCGGACACGATGTCCAGCGCCGAGGCCATGTTGGCCAGCACGGCCGGATGCCGATAGTGGATACCCGTCACCAGCACCCCGACACGCAGCCGTCGGGTGGCCTGCGCAAGCGCGGTGAGGGTTACCCAGCCTTCCAGGCATGGCCCGGTGGAGTCCGAGAAGATCGGATAGAAGTGGTCAAAGGTCCAGCCGGACTCGAAGACCTCGATCTCGTCGGCCACCTTCCAGATGGCCAGCATGTCGTCCCAGGTGGTGTTCTGCGGAGATGTCTTGAATGCGAAGCGCATTCCACAACCCTATGCAGGATTCACCTGGAGTGTCGACCAGGTACGAACTTATCCCAGCCGCTGTTTGAGGGCGTCGAACTCATCCTTGACGCCCGTGGGCAGCTTGTCGCCGATGAACTCGAACCACTCCTCGATGAGCGGCAGTTCGGCCTGCCACTCCTCGTTGTTCACGGCGAGTGCCTCGGCCACATCGGCCTCCTCGACATCCAGACCGGACAGGTCCAGATCCTCGACGCCCGGGACAGTGCCGATCGCGGTTGTACGACCGCTGCCCTGACCCTCCACCCGCTCGATGATCCACTTGAGCACGCGGCTGTTCTCGCCGAATCCTGGCCACAGGAACCGGCCGTCGCCGCCGCGACGGAACCAGTTGACGAAGAACACCTTGGGCAGCTTGGACTCGTCGGCCTGCTTGCCGACGTTGATCCAGTGGTTCAGGTAGTCGCCCACGTGGTAACCCATGAACGGCAGCATCGCCATCGGGTCGCGGCGCACGGTGCCCACCTTGCCCTCGGCGGCCGCCGTCTGCTCCGAACCCAGTGTGCCGCCAATGAACACACCGTGCTGCCAGTCACGGGCCTCGGTAACCAGCGGCACAGTCGTCTTGCGACGGCCACCGAACAGGATCGCCGAGATCGGGACACCCTGCGGGTCATCCCATTCGGGGGCGAGGGTTGGGCACTGCGACATCGGGGTGCAGTAGCGCGAATTCGGGTGCGCCGCTTTGGTCTCGGTCTCCCGCAGGATCCAGTCCTGACCCTTCCAGTCGATCAGGTGCTCCGGCTCGCCCTCCAGACCTTCCCACCACACATCGTTGTCGTCGGTACGAGCGACGTTGGTGAAGACGGTGTTGCCGGCCTCGATGGTCTTCATGGCGTTGGGGTTCGAGCTCCAGTTGGTGCCCGGCGCCACACCGAAGAAGCCGAACTCCGGGTTGACGGCGTACAGGCGGCCGTCCTTGCCGAAGCGCATCCAGGCGATGTCATCACCCAAAGTCTCTGCGCGCCATCCGGGAATGGTCGGCTGGATCATCGCGAGGTTTGTCTTACCGCAGGCCGACGGGAACGCCGCAGCCACGTAGTAGGCCTTGTTCTCCGGCGAGATGAGCTTGAGGATCAGCATGTGCTCGGCGAGCCAGCCCTCGTCGTGGGCCATCGCCGAAGCGATGCGCAGCGAGTAGCACTTCTTACCCAGCAACGCGTTGCCGCCGTAACCCGAACCGTAGGACCAGATTTCACGAGATTCGGGGAAGTGAGTAATGTACTTGGTGTCATTGCAGGGCCACGGCACATCTTCCTGGCCGGGCTCCAGGGGCGCACCGATCGAGTGCAGCGCCTTCACGAAGAATCCGTCATCGCCCAGCTTCTCCAGGGCGGCGGCACCCATGCGGGTCATCACGCGCATCGAGGCGACGACGTACTCCGAGTCAGTGAGCTCCACACCCAGCTTGGGGTCGTCAGCACCGAGCGGGCCCATGCAGAACGGCACCACCCACATGGTGCGTCCGCGCATGCTGCCACGGAAGAGCTCGGTCATGGTCGTGCGCATCTCGGCGGGGTCCACCCAGTTGTTGGTGGGACCGGCGTCCTCTTCACGCTCCGAGCAGATGTATGTCCGCGATTCCACCCGGGCGACGTCCGACGGGTCCGACAGAGCCAGGAATGAGTTCGGGTGCTTCTCGGAGTTGAGGCGCTGGAAGGTGCCCGCGTCCACCAGCTGCTGAGAAACTCGCTCGAATTCCTCATCGGAGCCGTCAGCGAACACGACTCGATCAGGTTGTGTCAGCTCAGCGACCTCGCGAACCCACGCGAGCAATCCCGCGTGTTTCGTCGGAGCGTTGTCAAGACCGGGAATGGTCGCTGCTGTCATCGAGAGCATCTCCTCGTTGATGCCGGGTGGGGTACGCAGTTGCCGCACCGGCGCTGGTCGGAAGCTAGATACAAACCTAGATATATGAGGTTAGCGCTGGTCCTGTTCAGCGTGAAACGGGGCCACTGACAGTCCGTCATAGGCCCCGTAGCAGCGGTCGAGGTCCCCACTCATCACATCAGGCCGACCACCGCCCGGACGGCGAAAGATCACTTACCGCCGACGCGGCCGTGCTCGATGAGCTCCCAGTGCGCGCCCGCACCCCGGGCCCAGGTCTCGTAGGTGCCGTCCGCCCCGAACGTAGTCACCTTGTCAGCGACGCCGTCCTCGTCGATATCGGAAACTATGGAGAGCCCATCAGGTTCATGAAGCGCAACGGTGTCGCCAATACCGTCGTGGTCGGTGTCGATGAGGTCCGTGCCCAGGTCCACCAGTCCGCCGTCGGTGGGCAGGTACATGTGGTGATCGACATGCAGGTCGGGGCTCAGGGCGTGCCCGGGTTCGGGCACTCCTTCTCCAGGCCCTCCAGGAAGCCCCTGGTCAAAACCTTCGATCATGAGAACTTATTGTCGCCGCTTCTGCCGATCGCGTCCAGCCGCTCGGTGACTTTCGTTAGCGCCTTGTGTACCAAGGGCAGGTCGCGGTTACGCAACGCCGTTGCCCGCGCGGTGTTCATGGCGGCCTCACGCAGCTCGGAGTCAATTTGCCCCACCCGGGCGGCCAACTTGTCGTTCTCGCGTTCGTCGATCTCGACCAGATCGGCATGGAGCCTGGTCTCCACCTCCAGCACCCGCGCGGCAACCCACTGCTCCAGGTACGCGCGCAGCTCTCCCATGGTGTCTCCCAACCACCGGTCCAACACCGTCCGGTCGTGCAAGAGCCCCCGCACCGCCACCAGCCACACTGCGATGCAGGCCCCGGCCACCAAACCCACCGCTAATCCCGCCGGCGCCATGCCCGGGCGCGCATATGCCACCAAGCGGGACACCGTCAACGCCGCACCCAGACCGAAGAACACCCCGAACAGCGCCATCATCCGGGTTTCCAGACGACGTGATCGCACCGAAGGATCGGACGCTTCAGGTGGCACTGGGCGATTCGCGCTGGGGCGCGGCGCCGCCCAGCGTTGCGTCACCTCGGCGGACACCTCGGCAAGGTGCTCTTCGGTGCCCTGCTCGACTTCGGCCACCACCTCGGCCACTCGGCGCCGCACCCGCTCACCGAAGCCGGCCACATCCCGGCGCTTCAGTTCGGCGATGTCCTCGCGCAGTTCACCCCCCACCGAACCGACCCGCTTGCGCGCGAAGTACAGCAGCGTCATGCGGGCCTGCGCGATGCGGTTGCGCAACGCCAAGGTCCGCTCGGACTTGCCCGAACGCGTGCGTCGCACTACTGCCTGCCGCTGATTGCGCAGCTCGTCGGCGCGCGCGCCTTCCCCCGCCTCCGGCGGCATGTTCAGCATTCCCTGCAGACGAGTTACCCAGGCACGCAGCCTGTTTCGCTCATCCAGGGCCGGTTCATCGCGAACCTTGCGCACCGCTTGCACCAGTTCATCGAGCCCCGGTGCGGCACCGCGCGTCGAGACCCCCAGCCAGGTGACACCGCTGAACCGGGAGTCATGCTGGGCCAGGATCTCCCGATTCCGGTTCATCACGTCACGCCAGGACAGGTGCACGTCGATCTTGGAGACCACCGCGACGAGGGCATCGGTATTGGCGGCCGCCAGCTGTATCAGGCCACAGTCCGACGGGGTCAACGGTGCGGTCCCGCTACATACGAAAACCACCGCCGCCGGCGCCTGCCCGTGCCGCAGGTCTTCCGGTTCGACGATGCGCACCCCCGAGGCGCGTGACGTCAGCTCGGCGGCCAGGGTGCTCGCGCCGGCCAGCCAACTGCCGGTCACCATCACGACGTCCTGCAGGTTCACCCCGAGCGGACCGAGCGCGGGGTCCACCGCCAGCACCAGCTCGTCGACCCGTTTATCTGTGGAGGTCGTCACGCCCGGCCTCCGGCCAGTCGCCACATCCGCAGCGATCCACGCGCGATATCCGTGCCCATCGAGGCGTAGGTGGCATTCACCGGGCCCGCCGCGAACCGCTGCCAGCGCTCGGCGCGGTAGCGATGATCCTCGGGATGATCGCTCAACTCCACGGGGATACCCGCCGCCGTGGCGGCGTCCACCGCACACCGCATCGCAGCCATCACCACATCGTCACTGGTCAGAAAGGCATCGATCTGCACCGGCAGGACACCTGTCACGCCAATCCTGCGGAGTTCGGCGAGCACAGTGCGCATCCGGCGGTACCAACCCTGGGCGATCGCGGCGCGAATGGCACTCACCACCGCATCCACACCCGATAGGTCGCACAACAGCGAGGCCAGTCCCGGGGCCGCCAACGTGGGAACCTGCCGGAGCGCCCCGATCGCGCACCCCATCGGGTACAGGTCCAGCTCATGCAGTAACCGCTGCCGCATCCGAACCGGCACCTCATGCGTACACGTGACGAACGCATCGACGGAACTGGTGTCCGCGGGGTTCTCGACCATCAGCTTGAGCGCCTCGACCATGCCCTCGTCGATATCGGCCAAGGGGACGTGCGCCGACAACGGCAATGTCGGCACTCGCGTCTCGATGCGGTACTGGGCGCAACGCTCCACGGCTGCGGTCCAGGGACCGCGGGCGGCGCCGGGATCGGTCAGATCCGCCTTGTTCAGAATCAGCACCTTGGGTGCGTTGGAGGCCTCCACAACCGCACGGTCCTCGGGTTTGAGTGCCTCTGCGAACACCACCACCTGGACATCCATGGCGTCGGCGTCCGCGGAGTCAGCAGGATCCTCGCCGGGGATGGGCACCTCGATGAGCGCGTGCCCCGGTCCGTCCTCGGCCGGCAGGGTGCGCCCCAACGCACCGATCACGCTGGTGACACCCACACCGGCACGGCCCCGGACGGTGACCCGCAGTGGATCCCCGGCTCGTACCGCCAGATCGTGAATGCGCTGGCCGCCGTGTACCTGGCGTACCTCAGGACGCGCCGCGAACCGGTCGAGCGTTCCCCGGAAGACCTCAAACCCCCGCGTCATCCCTTTTCCAGTCCCAATCTCATCGCTCGTACGGAAATGCTCACATTGTCACCTGATCCAGTGGAGGGTTCCACCCTGGTAGGCAACTGTTGAGTATCAAGTTGAGTATCAATATGCGCTGGGATTATGGGATCTGCCGCCCATAGGTGACCATGGGAAGATGCGTTGTGACGGCCAGGAGCGGGGCTGTGTCGCATCTGAAACAGCCACCGACGAGCTCCCAGGGATCGTCAGTGCCGATTCCACGGCCCATGCGGACGGGCCGAACCACCACCCGCGCCGCGTGTCCAGCTTCCGTTCACGCGGGTCGTCGCTGTCCGACGGCCAGCAGAAGGCCTGGGACAAGTCGTGGCTGACCTACGGCCGAGTCGCCCGGGAGACCGACGGCACCTGCCCACCGCTGAATCCTGCGGCATGGTTCGGACGCACCGCCCCCTTGATCCTCGAAATAGGCTGCGGTACAGGGACATCCACTGCCGCCATGGCGCTGGAAGAACCCCAGTTCAACGTGCTGGCGGTGGAGGTCTACCGCAAGGGCCTCGCCCAGCTCCTGTCGGCGATCGATCGCGAAGGTATCGACAACATCCGGCTGATCCGCGGGGATGCACTGGACGTGCTGGAGCACCTGTTGCCGTCGGGAACGCTGACCGCAGCACGGGTGTTCTTCCCCGATCCGTGGCCGAAGACCCGCCACCACAAGCGCCGGCTACTGCAACCGGGCACCGTGGCGCTGCTCTCGGACCGGCTCCGCCCGGGCGGCACCCTGCATGTGGCCACCGACCATGCGAATTACGCCGAACATATCGCCGAGGTCGGGGACAACGAATCCACCCTGCGGCGCCTTGAACTCGATGATCCCCGCATTCCGGTCTCCGTGAGCCGGCCCACCACTAAGTTCGAGGGGAAAGCGCACACGGTCGGCAGTGCGATCAACGACTTCGTCTGGGAGCGACTGTGAGCCTGGCCGAGGACCTGGAACGCCCCGATACGGTGGATGAATCGGATCACCGACGTCGGGTGTTGCGGGTACTGCTGGTGTGGGACGCACCAAACCTCGATATGGGCCTGGGCGCCATCATCGGCGGCCGCCCCTCCGCGGAGAACCGGCCGCGGTTCGACGCCCTGGGGCGTTGGCTGCTCGAACGCACTGCCGCGTACTCGGCGGATCATCCCCATTGCCTCGTCGAAGCCGAGGCAACCGTGTTTACCAACATCGCGCCGGGGAATGCCGAAGTGGTGCGCCCATGGGTCGAGGCGCTGCGCAACGTTGGGTTTGCGGTATTTGCCAAACCCAAGATCGACGAAGACAGCGACGTCGACGTCGACATGCTTGCTCATATCGAGCTGCGGTCCGAGGAAGGCCTGGCCGGGGTGCTCGTGGCCTCGGCGGATGGTCAGGCTTTCCGCGAACCGATGGAGAAAATCGCCGGTGACGGGGTGCCCGTCAGTGTGCTGGGATTTCGCGAACATGCGAGTTGGGCGCTAACCTCGGATACTCTGGAGTTCGTCGATCTCGAGGACATACCCGGAGTTTTCCCCCGAGCCTTGCCGCGGGTGGGTCTCGATTCGCTCCCCGACGAAGGCGCCTGGTTGCAGCCATTCCGACCCTTGTCGGCATTGCTTACGTCCAGGACATGAAAACTCAGCGCGTGAGAGACGCTAGTTAGGAGATTCTGTGTTCGCCTGGTGGGGCCGAATGGTGTACCGATATCGGTTCATCGTCGTCGCCGCGTTCGTCACGATCTGCCTGGGTTCCGGGCTGTTCGGGATAACGCTCGGCGACCACGTGACGCAGAGCGGTTTCTTCGCCGACAACAGCGAGTCCGTGAAGGCCTCCGTGATGGCCGACGACGCGCTGGGACGTGACCGAACCACCCACGTCGTCGCCGTCATCGCGGCCCCGGAGGGCAAGACCGTCGATGATCCTGACTTCCAGAAGAAGGTCACCGACCACTTCAACCAGCTTCAGAAGGACAACCCCAACGAGGTCTACGGCTGGGCCGGCTGGTTACGCGCCCCCACCAGCACAGACCCCACCGTCAAACGGATGGTGACCGACGACCGTAAGCACACCTTCGTCTCTGTCAGCCTCAACGGCGACGATGACGACACCATCCTCAACAACTACAAGGCCCTGTCGAATCCGGACAAGGACGACGACCCCGCGAAGAACAAGTTCCTACTCAACGGTGTCGATATCCAGCTGGCCGGCCTGCAGCCGGTCGCCAGCGAGCTGACCGGAACCATCGGCAAGGACCAGCAGCGCATGGAGGTCCTGTCGCTGCCTGTCATGGCCGTCGTGTTGTTCTTCGTCTTCGGTGGTGTGATCGCCGCCGGCCTACCCCTGATGGTGGGTGGTCTGACCATCGCCGGCGCACTCGGAATCATGCGTTTGATCACGCTGTTCGCGCCGGTGCACTTCTTCGCTCAGCCGGTGGTCACACTCATCGGCCTGGGCATCGCCATCGACTACTCGCTATTCATCGTCAGCCGTTTCCGCGAGGAAATCGCCGAGGGTTACGACACCGAAACTGCGGTCCGGCGCACCGTCATCACCTCGGGGCGCACCGTCATGTTCTCGGCGACCCTGATCGCGGCCGCCTTGATGCCGATGCTCATCGTGCCGCAGCAGTTCCTGAGGTCGCTGACGTACGCCGGTATCGCCTCGGTGCTGCTCGCCGCGATTCTGGCGGTCACCGTGCTGCCCGCGTGTCTGGGTGTTCTCGGGCGGCATGTCGACGCCCTGAGCATCAAGCGGTTCAGCCGCACCAAGTCACGCGAGGAGCTGGAGAACGGCTTCTGGGGACGCACCGTCGTCTTCGTGATGCAGCGACCGTTGATGTTCGCCGTGCCGATCGTCATCGTGATGCTGCTGCTGATCATCCCGCTGGGCAATCTCAAACTCGGCGGATTCAGTGAAAAGTACCTGCCACCAACGAATTCCGTTCGCATGGCACAAGAGGACTTCGACACACTCTTCCCCGGCTTCCGTACCGAGACCATCACCATCGTCACCAAGGGCGCGACCGACACGCAGCTCAATCAGATCCGGGCCGATGCGATGAAGGTTCCGGGGTTTGTCGAGCCCGGCGGGGACAAGACCCAGATGTGGCAGCGCCGTCAGTCGGTCAAGACCGATGGCGACGCCAGCGTCAAAGTCATCCAGAACGCCTTGATCAATCGCGACACCGCCGGGGCCAAGGTCAAAGAGCTGCGAGCGATGTCCGTCCCCAAGGGCGTCACGATGTATGTCGGCGGTACTCCCGCACTCGAGCAGGACTCGATCGACACCGTGTTCGACAAACTTCCGCTGGTGATCGTGATTCTGATCAGCGTCACCACCATCCTGATGTTCCTGGCGTTCGGCTCGCTGGTACTGCCCATCAAGGCGGCCGTCATGAGCGCCCTCGGCCTGGGCTCCACCATGGGCATCCTGACCTGGATATTCGTTGACGGCCACTTCTCCACATGGCTGAACTTCACCCCGACCCCGCTCACAGCGCCGGTCATCGTGCTGATCATCGTCGTCATCTACGGCCTGTCCAGCGACTACGAAGTGTTCTTGATGTCCCGCATGATCGAGGCGCGACATCAAGGGCTATCGACCACCGAGGCCGTACGCGTGGGTACCGCCAACACCGGGCGCATCATCACCGCAGCCGCGTTGATTCTGATCGTGGTGGCCGGCGGCTTCGCTTTCTCCGATCTGGTGATGATGAAATACCTGGCCTTCGGTCTCATCGCCGCACTGATCCTCGACGCCACCGTGGTCCGCATGCTGCTCATCCCGGCGGTCATGAAGCTGCTCGGCGACGACTGCTGGTGGGCACCGGCCTGGATGAAGCGTGTCCAGGTCAAACTCGGCCTCGGTGAAGTCACCCTCCCCGACGAGCGCAAGCGCCCGACCGGCCGCGAACAGGCCATCGCGGCGGCGACCTCTCCGGTCGGGTCCAACGCACGCACCACCAAGCTGGCGATCGCCTCCGAGCGCACCCGGTTGCCCTCGACACCCCCAGCGCGCCAACACGATCCGTCGGCGCCGGCCCGGCCCACGCCGACTCCTCCCGCTCCCCCGACCACACCGGTCAGCCTGGCGGGTAACACCGGAGGCGACGCGCCCGCGACGACGCGGATGTCGGTGCCCGGTAAGAACGTTGCTCCCACCGATGCGCCCACCACGCGCGTACCCGGTGGAAACCCCGCCGGCCCGGATGCTCCAACCACCCGCAGCAGCGTCGCCGGCACGCACCGCCCGGACCGCCGCAATGCCGATAGAGAGATCGAGTCGTGGCTCGGCGAGCTGCGCGGTCCCAAGCAGCCCGGCTCCGGACCGGCCGCCGAGTCGGGGGATGCGACCACCGCGATACCCATCTCCAAGCCTCCTCAGTCCACGCCACAACCGCCGCAGCCGAACCGTGCCAACAGCACTCCGGCTGAGGACGCGACGACGGCGATGCCGATCGCCACACCGGATGCCACGCGGCAGGGTCCACCCCGGGCTCCGCGTCCCCCGCAGCCCACTCCCCCCGCCGCTGATGCGACGGAGGCGTTACCGGCATCCGGACAGAGTCGTGATCAGAAGCGCACGCCAGAGCAACAGCAGGAAGCGGACGAGGCCACTCGCCGTAGCCGTGGCGGAAGTGTCAGCGCCCAGGATCTGCTGCGCCGTGAGGGACGCCGCATCTAGCGACGCCCCTGCCGCCGGCAGCTGGGTTACTTGACGGGCAACTCGGTGACGGATTGCTCGCCGCGCGTTGCGTATTCACGGGCGTACACCGTGCCGCCGGCGAGTAGCAGCAGGCCGGTGACGATGAACGCGCCGATTCGGGCGATGCCGTCGAGGGTGGCCAGGTCGAAGAGGAAGAGTTTCGCGACGGCCATCGCCGCTAGCACGAATCCCGTTCGGGTAACCCAGCTCTGGCCACGGTAACGCCGTAGGCCGGCGAGTAGCAGCGTCACGGAGACCGCCATCCAGGACACCGTCGCCAGTCCGTGACCCAGCAGGAATCCGTCGTTATCGCCGAGCAGCGCGGTACCGGAGAGCACAATCGCCGCCGTCCCCGCGTACAGCATCGACACCCCGGCCAGGACACCGCGCACCGGAGCGGACTGCGGGCTCGCCCAGCCAACCCGATGCATGGCCGCCATCACCATAGCGACCGCGGCGGCGCTCAGCACGCTCGCGACGATCAGCAGCGGACCGGCCGCATATACGGCGCTGGTCGAGTCGATGAGCAGTTTCGGGGGCACATACGCGACGTATGCCATGCCGCCCAGCGCGCCGAAGACCTGCCCGAGCACCAACGAAATACGTTCCCGTAGTTGGTATCCGACGGCGGAGAAAGTCAGCGCCAGCGCCAACAGCGCCACCGCGAGCAAGGCCCCCCTGGTGCCCTCCACCGAGGCCTGCAGCAAGGCCAGCCCTGCCACCGCGGCCATGGCGATGCGCGCGTGCGCCGGAAGACCACCCACCAGCAGCAGCACCGTCCCCATCACCGCGGCGATCCCGACGGGTACCAGCACGCCCAGCGGCCACACGGGGAAGAACAGGGCGCTGTAGAGACCAGGCACGCAGGCCATGGCAATCATCACCGATGCGGTGAGGTCGCCCTGGCCGGCATGGTCGCCGGTCAGCAGCCATAGCGACCCCACCAGGGTGACCAGCAGCGTCAGCACCGCCATGATGAGCAAGGCGTACGGCTGTCCCTCACCCGCGGTGGCGCGAATCGCCGCCAGCACCGTCAGGCTGACGCCCACAGTCCGGAAAGCGTGCAGCACAGGCCAGTTTCGGCCGATTTGAGCAGGCAGGCTCGCGATCAACAACACCAGCGCGAAGGCCGCAAGTTCGACGGTAAACCCATCGGTGAGGAACGGGGCCAGCAGCGTGATCGCGCCGACCACACCCGCCGCGAAAGGCTGAGAATTCCACTGCCGCGCCAGCACCAAGCCGGCGCCGGCAATGGCCAGCCCGAGGGCCAGTCCTGCCACCACCGGAATCTTGTCGTAGATCACCGTAAGAGCCAGCACATCGAAGAATGCGGCCGCGAATCCTGTTGCCGCAGTGGCAATACCGCCGATCCGGCCACCGGGCCTGGATTGCACCCGGACGCCCAGGCCAACCAGACCTGCGGCAAGGACGGCACCGGAGGCCAGGCGCGGTACCGGACCGAAGTACCCACTCTTGGCGGCCAGCACCAGAAGCATGACCACGCCGGCGAGTGTCACCACCGCACCTGCGAAGGCCATCGCCTTGCTGGCGAATCCTTCATGCGTCCAGAATGGCTCGTTTCGGGGAGGTATTGCGCCGGGGGCATTTGGCGCCTGAGCCAGCACCGGCATCCGGGTGGGCGGTACGGGGGCTGCCGCAGGCACGGGCACAGCCAGCGGCGGCGCACCCTGAGAACGTCGGTAGTCGTCCCAATACTGCTGCGCCTTAAGATATTCGGCCTGGGTCCATTCGACCATCCGGCCCCGCAGCGCATCGAGCTCGCCGCGCAGCGCACGCTCACGCCCGTCGAGTTGGTCCAGCGTCGCGGTCATCTGCTGCAACTGTGGGTCTGTCATGCCTCTCAGCGTGGCGTCTAAGGGATCCGAGGTGAACACGTAGACCTACCGCCGCACGTAGGGGTTTCTCACGGCACTAGGTAGGCCTACTCACCACTGCCCGTCCACACTGTCTGGCGCTTCGGACGCGACATGTCCTAGATACGCGGCGTACAGGGTTCGGGAGGCAAAGGATTCCTGCTCGCCCCACGGTAGATGTGGCCGCGTCACCAGCAATGAGGCCACCCCATGCGTGGTCGCCCATAACTGCAGGGCCGATTCCAGGGTATTGCCGGGCGGGAACCGCTCTTCGTCGACGAGTTCCTGCACGACACCTCGTAGGTGCAGAAATGCCGAGCTGCTGAGTATTTCGTCCGATTCGCTACCGATCCGTGGCGGGCCCGCAGTCGCAAGCCGGTACATCAGCGGGTTCTGCGCCGCGAACCGCACGTAGGCCAGGCCGAGTGCGCGCAGCCGCCCGAGCGCCGTGGAGATGTTGGACGTCGCCCGCTGCAGCGCCTCACCGAGCTGTTCGAAGTATCGTGAGCACAGCGCGTCCGCCAACTCGTCGGTGCTCGAGAAGTGCCGATAGAAGGACGGTGCCGTGATGCCCAGTGCACGCGTCAATTCACGGGCCGAAGGGGTGCGGGCCTCGCCGGACCTGAGAACGAGATCCATCGCGGTGTCGATGATCTGCTGCCGCAGCAGCCAACCCTGTCCCTTGGGCAGGCGCTGCCGTGGTGCGGTTGCGTTGTTCTCGTCACTCATGTGTCACTCCAACCGCATATCCCGGATCAGCGCGGGGGTTCTATCGGCAGTGTCGGCCCACCCTGTGGAGTAGGGACGGTGAACCTCCCCTTGGGAGTGGGATCGGTCCTCTTCCCCAGATCGGCGCCCGCCGGTGGGCCGGCAGTGTCGTCACCCGCGGGACGCGGCGCATTCTTCGCGCCACGAATCAACACCGCCGGATCATCGCTGACGCAATGGGTGTACAGGGGCGGCTCGGGGAAATCGGCCGTGGATGGCGGTACGCGCGGGGTGCCGTAGTCACAGGCGTATCGCGGATACAGGTCGGCGGTTGCCCACACACCGTTGTCGCGCATGGTGTCGGCAATCGCCCCGAATGTCGATCCGCGGTAATCGGGGAAGAACGCGTTGATGGCCGGTGTACGCACGTAGAGCATCTGCGAGGCAGAGGCCAGGCTGGCGAGCAGGGTGACCATGGTGTCGGAGTTGTCGGCGAACAAGCCGTCGACCGCACCCAGCGTCTTCGGGGTCTGATCCACCAGGGTGCGGTAGCCGTTCTGCATCGTGTTGACCCCCCGCAGGGTGCGACCCAGCGCATCGGAGGTGGCCTTGATGCCCGTGTTCTTGTCGGCCGCGAGGGTCAGCACCACCCGGCTGGTCTTGAGCAGGCTGGTGGTCTCCGGCAGCACCGAGTCCAAGGTGCTGAGGAGGAAGGTGCCGCCGTCGATGATGTCGGTGAGCTTGCGTGGTCCCTCCTTGCTCAGGCTCAGCTCCTTCTTGATCAGCTCGAGCTTCTTGGGGTCCACCTGCGCCAACAACCCGTCAGCATCGGCGAGTAGCTTCGCCAGCGTCATCGGAACCTGCACGCCCTCGGCAATCACACTGCCGTCCTTGAGGAATGGGCCTTGTTGGCCCGGTAGACCCTCGAAGTTGAGGTACTGCTCACCGGCGGCGGAGAGCCCGGTCACCCGAACCTTCACCGCAGCGGGGATGACGTACTTCGACTGGATTTCGGCGGTAGCCTCGACCCCCTGCTGAGTGATCTCCAGTGACCGCACCGTGCCGATCTTCACCCCCCGCAGCGCCACATCCTGACGGGGCAACAATCCCCCCGACTCCGGCAGTTTCACCGTGACCCGATAGGTGGATGCAAAGGGATTGGCCCGCAATGCACCTGCGAACAAATAGACCACCGCCACAATTAACGTCAACGCCAGCGCCAGCCCCGACAGCACTGCCTTCTGGCGATGACCGGTACGCACAGCACCGACCAGAACATTCGCCGCCGCATTGATCATCGCCCGGCCCCCGGGGCGGGTGCGGCCGGCGGGACGGTCTCGATGACACCGGGTTCGGTAGGGCTCGGACGCACCGGAACGTCCTGGCCATACGCGCCCTTACCCACGACGCGCTCCTGCAGTCGCCACAGCGTGTACTTGAGGGATCCCGCCAGCTGCGCCCAGTTGTAGCGCTTGGGCCCATGTATACCGATATCAGCGAGGGATCCCACGTCGGGTATCGAACCAAGAACCAGCTGATCGAGGCTCGCGCGCAGCGACAGTGAGTTTCCCGCAGTTGCCTTGATGGCAGTGGGCAGAATCCGGTTGAACGCGGCGAGACTCGTATCGGGATCCAGTGCCACGTCGTTCCACGCCTTAGAGACGGTGTTCGCATCGGCGATGATGCTGCGACCGCTGGTATCGGTACCTGCGATCGACGGGAACTTCTGCAGCTGACGTGTCGTATCCCCCACCGTCAGCAGGAGTTCGGTCAATTGCGCGGTGTTGGCGGCCAGGGTTTCGGTCGCCGGCCCCGCCGCCGTCACGATATCGGTGACGGTCTGATTCTTCACATCGATCCGGTCGGCCAATTGTGCCGTCTGCGTGAGGGCCTCAGAGATCTGCGCCGAGCGTGAATTCAGTGTGCCCAGTATCCGATTGGAGTCCGTGATCAAGTCGCCGAACGCCTGGCCCTGATCGCCGGTTGCCTTGCCGAAACCGTTGACAATATTGGTGAGGTTGCGCACCGCGCCGCCATTGGAGGCCAGCGCGGCCGAGCTTAGCACCGACTCCACCGTCGCGGCGGCGGTCGTCAACTCCAGGCCAATGGTGTCACCGTCCCCGAGCACGGGGCCGTCCGAGGGTGCCCCGACAGGCGGCCGAATCGAGACAAAAACATCACCTAGCGGTGTGGCCGAACGTAATTCGGCGGTGCTGCCCTTGGGCAGACGCACCCCGTCCAGGATGCGCAACGTCGTGATCGCGGTGTAGTTACTCACGTGCATCTCGTCCACCTGCCCCACATCGGCGCCGGCCAGTTTCACCTTGGCACTGTCGGGCAGATTCAGAACATTCAAGAACAGAGCGGTGAGGTGGTAGCCGCCGCTGCCGATGCCGGGAGCGGGTAACGGCAGGTCGCCCAGCCCATTGGTGGAGCATCCGCTGAGGATGGTGGCAGTCAGCAAGGCCGCCGATGTCAGTAACCCGGTACGCGCCACTACTTCTGCCCCATCGCCGCGAGTCCGTCCAGCACGTAGGTCAGCCCGAAGTCCGGCCCATAATCCTGCAGGGTTCCTGTGCCACAACCTAATTGGCGCAGACCCATCATGTTGCAGATTTCCTTGTCCATCTGGCTTTCGAACAGCAACCGATCCGTCATGAACCGGACACGCAGCCGCTTGTTGTCCTGGTCGACGACGTTGTACATGTTGTCCCAAGCCAGCGGTTGGACGTCGATCCACTCGGAGATCTCACGCTTGTTGTCGACCACGGCCTTCAGGGCGGTGTTGGCGTTGAGAATCGTTTGTTTGAGGTGACCGCGATTGGCCTCGACGACGTCGCCGGCTTGCCTGACCAGATCGTTGAACTTGCGCCCGGTATTCCCGGTACCCAACGACTCATCATCGAGAATCTGGCTCAGTTGACGGACGGTGGAGGCAAATTCACGCAGCCTGCCGTCATTGGCGGCCGCCGCGTCGAACAGGGAGCTCACATTCTTGATAATGGTGGTCATCTGCTCGCGAGTAGTCACGCCGCCCTCAGAGCTCAGCCGCAGCGCCCTGGATAGCTCGCCGAGCCCGGACTTAATCTTCTCGCCGTTACCATTGGCGACTCCGGCGGCAGAGTTGATGATGTCGGCCACGGGGCCCTTCCCCTTGCCATCTCCCTTGAGGGACAGCGAAAGCCGATCCAGCATGCCTAGCACCCGATCAAATTCCACCGGGGTCTTGGTGTGGTTCAACCCAATGGTGTCACCGTCGTTCAACGCCGGGCCGCCGCGGTAAGGCGGAGATAGCTCGACTTGGCGGTCGGTCAGGATCGACGTCGACAAGGTGACGGCCTGCACGTCGGCGGGCACTTTCACGTTCTTGTCCACGGTGAACTGCACGTCGACATAGCCCGACTGCGGAGTGATCTTGGTAATCTTCCCCACCGGCATACCAAGAACTGCAACCACATTGGACTCGTATAGACCGGAGGCACTGTCAAACTGAGCGGTCAGTGTGATGTGGTCCAACGTCGACTTCACGTAATACGCACCCACGCCGAGGACGGCCACGGCCAGCACAACCACTGTGCCGATCACGGATATCAGCCGACTTCTTCCATCGCCTTTGGCGCTCATTTGCAGTCCTTGAAGTACGGGATCATTCCGAATTGCTTGGCCCGCCCACTGATCGCACACATCCACGAGTCGACCAGCAGACCGTTCGTTAGGTTGATATCGATGGCGTTACCGGTGCCCGTCGAGTTGGCGATGCCGCGTATCAAGACCGGTGCAATCGGGTAGAGGCTGCGCAGCAGATCGTCGTGTTTACCCAGCATGTCCGAGAGCTCGTGCGCCGTCTTGAGCATCTCGTCGAGCTGCGGCCGGTCCTTGATGACAACCTTGCTGAGCTGCTCGACCAGGTTGGTGAATGCCTGCAGCATCGCGTGGAAAGTGTTGCGGCGCGAGACGATCTCACCGAGAAGGTCTTGTCCCTGGTTGACCAGCACGCCGATACCGGACTGCTGGCGGCGCAGCGTGTTGGTGACCTTTTCGGTGCTCTTGAGCAGGGTGCCGAGTTGGTCACGCCGCTCGGCGATCACCGAGGACAACGTCTGGATGTTCGCCATCGCCTGCGGAACAATGTCGGGCAGGCCCTGTAGCTGCTTGCCGAGCACGCTGAGCGACCGCGCGACGTTGTCGAAATCGACCTGGTCGAAGGTGTCGGTCGCCCCGACCAGCGCGGCCTGCAGGTCGTAGGGGACCTCGGTATGCGCGAGGTCAATTGTCTTGCCGGGCAGTATTCCTGTGCCCCTGGGCCGCAGGTCCAGATACCGGGAACCCAGGATGGTCGTCACCCGGATCGAGGCCTTGGTGTCCTTACCGAGCCTGATGTCGTCGCGGACGCTGAGCCCAGCCTCGACGTGATCGCCGACCAGCTTCATGCTCGTGATGTTCCCAACGGGGATACCCGCCACGGCAATCGGCTGGCCCGTGCGTAGCGACGCCGCCTGTGTGAACTCGGCGGTGTAGCTCGTATAGCCCAGACCCACCGCCTTGACCAGCAGCATGCCGCCGACGAGGGCCCCGATCACCGCGATGGCGATGAAGCCCAGCCAGGTCTTGTTATAGGTCTCGACCGGCCGATTCTTGATCCTCTGCCATCTGGATTGATCAGCCATTGGCCATGTTCCTGCATCGCGGGGTGTACTGGGCCACGTTTCCGGGTGTCGCCGCGTTGACGATGATCGGTATCACGTCGTTCAGGCCGGGGAAGAAGCCGGTGAGGTTCAGATCGCACATGTAGACGTTGATGAACGCTCCCTCGGAGTAGAAGCGCGACAGCCCTTTCAGCACAATCGGCAGGTTGTCCCCCAGGAACGCGTACTGCGGCTCGATACTCACCACGTGCTTGCCGAACCCCGGCTGGCGAGTGATGAGCTCGTCGAGCGACGGATAGACCTCCTCGGTGATCTTCGACAGACGTCGTGTGGTCTGGGCCAGCGACCCCACCGAGGACACCAATTCGGGGCGCCTGCGATCCAAGTCCGACACCATCTGCCGTGTCTGGGTGAGCATGGTGTCCAGCCCGTCGTTCTGCTGCGCGAGGTTGCCCGTCACGGCATTCAAGCTGGTAATCACGTTGCCCAACGCTTGATCGCGGCCGGCGAATGTCTTTGTCAACACCGAGGTTTGATTCACCAGGGTGACAATCGAGGCGTTGTCCCCTTGCAGGGACGCAATGACGCCCTTGGTCAGGTTATCGGCCTGCTCCGGAGACAGCGTGCTGAACAATGGCTCGTAGCCGTTGAGTAATGTCGTCACATCGAACGACGGGTCGGTGCGCTCCACCGGAATCGTCGCGCCCGCCGACAGAACATTGGTGTCACTGGATTTACCAAGCGACAGACCAAGATAACGCTGTCCGACGATATTCTGGTACGTCACCGATGCGACCGTGTTGCCGTACAACTTCTGGTCATTCTGGACCACAAAGTCCACTCGGGCCTGCTCGTTATCCACCAACTCGATCCTCTCGACCCGGCCCACCCGCACCCCGGCCATTCGCACGTCGTCACCATCGCGCAGGCCATAGACGTCGGTGAACACCGCCGAATACGCTGTGGTGCTGCCCGATACATCACGACGAAGCGTGGCGTACACCAACCAGCCCAGTGCCATGGCCACGGTCATGAAGACCACCAAGGCGATCAACGGTCCACGGAACTTCACCGCGGCACCTCCTTAGCGAACGACACCGCGCTGCCCCGAGCCACCGGCCCGAGAAGCAGTTGCGTAGCGGGAGTTGCGGGGCCACCGGCGATGACACCGAGGAGATCCCGTTCACGGTGGCTGCCAACGGGCCCGACGTTTCCGCCAAACGAGGCCGGCGCCGCGGGCGGCGGTTCTGCGTCACCGGGATCGGAGGTACCGGGCACGCGGGGCACCGGGGCGGGCTGCCACCACGGTAGCGACGGGTTGGGGTCGGCCAGGTTCGGGCCGCCCGGAGGGGCCACAATCGGCGGCGCCACTGCGACAAGGTTTCCGTTGGGGCCCACCACCGTTCCAGTCGGCGGCGCCACATCCGCAGGTGGCTTGTAGTTCTGCGGGAGCAGTGTCTCGGGAAGATCGGGACGCACCACCTGTTCGGGGGCGGTGAAGCAGCTTGGCCCCTTCACCTCCCCGTAACGCGGACAGTCGGCTCGGGTGTAGGTGTAACTGGGCGCCAGTGTCACGGCAATCGGCATGTTGGGGATATCCCGGTCTGCCATCCACATGTACTCAAACCAGTTACGGGACAGCTTGTTCATGTTGCGGAAAATCGGAACAAACTTGTCGGAATTCTTGGCGAAAACACCGATCGGCGGAGTGAGCCCGGTGGTGATGCCAATGAGCTGATCGGTGTGGTTGTCAAAGGCCTGCTTGGTGGTGCCCACGGTAGTCAGCCCAGCGTGAACCAGGCTCGTCAGTTGTTCGCGCTTCTCGGCAAGGGTCTGCATCGGCTGCACGGCCTGGTGCAGTGCATCCAGCAACTCGGGGGCAGTCTGTTGGAGACCTTCGGTGGCATCGAGAAGAGCCGATACCGTTGAGGGACCTGGGTCGGTGGCCACGATCGCGTTGAGCTCGGCGATGAGCCGGTTCAGCTGAGCGCCGCCGTTGAGCAGTTTGACCCTGCGGCTGTCGGTGGCCGCCCCCACTGCCGCCAAGATGCCCACCGAATTGTCCTCGCGGCCACGGCCGGTCGCATTGAGAACATCGCGCAACTTGCTGACCGTGGTCTGGAACAGCACCGTGGGCAGCTCCTGGTCCTCGGCGATGTGGGCGCCGCCGCGAATGGGGACACCGGGCCCCCGGTCGACCAGCTGCACCGAGGACACGGCGAACACATTGCTCGGCACCACGCGGGCGGTCGCGGTCACGGGGATTGATTTCGCGTACTGCGGTTTGAGGTTGATGTGCACGAAGTTCGGTTTGTTGCCCGTCGCCGGTGTCACGTCCTCGACCTCGCCGACGAGCACGCCCCGGTACTTCACATCCGACTTCTGCGGCAGGCCGTCACCGACATTCGTCAGATCGGCGACGACACGCACGTAATCATCAAGCTTGCCTGCGGATTTCAACAGCATGGCCCCGGTGAAGGCGACGATCGCCGCAAGGGTGACGACGGACGCCACCAGAAGCTGGTTGTCGGACGGGCCGCGCCCATCTACCTCGAAGGAATTCGGCATCTAACCACCCAGCCTGGCGCCGGCGTCGACGCTCCACAGCGCCATCGTCAGCAGCATGTTCACCATCACCACTACGGTGATGGCGGCGCGCATGGCATGTCCGGCAGCAATTCCCACGCCCTCGGGGCCGCCGCTGGCGTAGAAGCCGTAATAGCACTGGACCGTCGAGGCGATCCACACGAAGACCACTGTCTTGATGATCGAGTACACGATGTCGATACCGCTGACCCCAATGCCGAAGTAGTGCAGGTAGGACCCCACCGAGCCGCCACTGAGGATGCCCACCATGACTTGACAGGACAGGTAGCTGATCGCCAGGCAGGCCAGATACAGCGGGATCACCGCGATGATCGCCGCCATCAGCCGGGTGGTCACCAAGAATGGGATCGGCCTAATAGCAACCGAATCCATGGCGTCGATCTCCTCGGCGATCCGCATTGACCCCAGTTGCGCGGTGAATCGGCAGCCCGCCTGCATCGCGAATGCCAGGGAGGCCATGATCGGCGCCAGCTCTCGAGTGCTGGCCAACGAGCTGATGATGCCGGTGGCGGGCCCGAGTCCGAGAAGGTCCAGGAAGTTGTACGACTCGATGGCGACAAGAGCTCCGGCGGTGACCCCCAGCACCAAGGCCACTCCAGCAGTTCCACCACCTACCACCAATGAGCCATTGCCCCAGGCGATATCGGACAGGTGCCGCAGAAATTCCTTGGGGTACTGCCGCAGCACCACTGGAATACCGGCAAGCGCACGGAAGAAGAAGGCCACCATATGACCGAACCGCGTCAGTGGCCGGCGAATTCTGTTGTACGCACGTATGAATGGCCGGCGTCCTGGCGCCAGATAACTGGAGACGGTCACGTCACAGCCCCGTCCGCGGGAACATCATGATGTACAGCTGGCTGATGGCGACATTGACGACCATCAACAACAAGATCGATTCGACCACCGCGGCGTTCACGGAGTTCGCGACACCGATGGGACCACCCTTGGTGGACAAGCCCTTCTGACACGACACGACTGCCACGATGGCCCCGTAGATGATCGCCTTCAAGACTGCCAACACCATGTCGCCGGGCGTGGCGAAGGAGGCGAAGGTCGACACGAAACTTCCGGGTGCACCGCCCTGCCAGTAGACGTTGAACAGGTAGGCGCCAAGAAATCCGACGAAGCACACCACACACGTCAGCGCCACGGCGATCATGATGGCCGCCGCGAATCGGGGCACCACGAGTCGCCGGATCACCGAGACGCCCATGACCTCCATGGCGTCGGTCTCCTCGCGCATGGTGCGCGAGCCGAGGTCGGCGGTGATCGCCGAGCCCACCGCCGACGCCATCAACACCGCGGCCACCAACGATGCGGCCTGCCGGATGATCGCGATACCGCTGGCCGCTCCGGCCAACGAGGTGGCACCCACTTGGCCTGCCAACAAAGCGAATTGGATCGACAGCGTGACACCGATGGGCAGCGTCACCAGGATGACCGGCACCACGGCCGTCGAGGCCTGAAAGGCGCCCTGCCGGACAAACTCCTGCCACTGGAACTGGCCGGCGAACAGGTCGATGAAGAACCACTGAATGGTGCGGACGCCGAGCATGAACTGCTCACCGACCGTGCTGAGGGATTCGAGCGGGTGGCGCTTGACGTAGCCGGTGGCCCAGTCCTGGATCGCCGCGACACCGTCTTCGGTCGCGACCTTTCCATCAACTGCGGTCATGACGTAACCGGATACAGCGCACAACGCATTCCAGACTCCTCATTGATTCCGGTATTCGCTGGCGCGCCGTGGGCTGCGATGCCAGTGAGCGTTGACGATAAATGATCAATCGTTAATTGAATAGTCGGTCATATCCTAAATCACACCGATCGGTATACTGTGCCCTGGATCACAGTTCTGCGTCATGCATATCCGGATGCGCCCTGGAAGGCCGGAAGTAGTGGATCGAATTACATTGGTGAAAAACATTTTTCGCATAACGTGACAATCTGAGCGCCCGCTCGCGAATCCGGTCGATGAGCGGATCACCCGTGGCTGACCGCTGGCGGTGCGCAATGTTGGTCATTGCTTTTTGAGCCATAAGCGCGGGTCCAAGAGCCGCACTGATCGCCAGCGCTGATCTATCGATGTTTGCTGAGAGGATGCGTCACCGGCGTTTCCGGCGAGGGGACAGAGAGCCGGAAGGCCCTATTCGTCCAAGCCGTGTTCGATGGCGTACCGCGTCAGTTCCACCCGGTTACCCAGCTGGAGCTTGCGCAGCGTGGACTGCACATGGTTCTCGACGGTGCGGTGGCTCAGCGAGAGCCGCGTGGCGATCTGCTTGGCGCTCAATCCCTTGGCCACCAGCCGCAGTACCTCGGTTTCCCGTTCGGAGAGCCGAGGCGTGTCGTCGGTGTCCGCCGCCGGAGCACTGGACATACGCCGAAACTCCCCGAGCACCAGCCCGGCCAGACCCGGCGTGAACACGGCCTGCCCCTTGGCTGTTGCCTTCACCGCGTCGATCAGCTCGGCGGCGGACGCACTCTTGACCAGGTACCCCGTGGCTCCGGCCTTCACCGCTTCCAGCACATCCTGGCGTTCGGCGGAGGCGGACAACACCAAGATGTGGCTACCCGGGGACACCGCCAGCACCGCTGCGGTGGCTTGTGCACCATCGCCGTCGGTCAACTGCATATCCATCAGCACCACAGCGGGTTTCACCGTCGCGGCGATCCGGCCGGACGAAGCGACACCGTCGGCAGTGGCCACGACGCGCAGCCCCGCCGCCTGCAGGTCGCGGGCAACCCCATCGCGCCACATCGGATGGTCATCGACCACCATCACCGAAATCTGCTCGTTGTCAGTGCTTTCCGGACTGTCGGTCACACCCCCACCTCCTGAGACTTGGGCACCGTAATCTCCCATTCGGTGCCCGCGCCCGGCGCTGTCTCCAGCAGGACGGCCCCGCCGAGGTCGGCCACCCGCCCCAGAATCGACCGGGACACACCCATCCGCCCCTCACGCTCGGCCTGATCCAGCCTGCCGTCGGCGATGCCACTGCCGTCATCGCGCACCGTCACGACCACCGAGTCCTCCAGATCTTCGATGAGCACGTAGGCGTGCGCCTCCTTCCCGGCGTGCAATGCCACGTTGGACAGTGCGCTGCGCACCACGGCGGCCAGCTCACTGGCCATGTGCTGACCGATGAGCACCGGTGAGCCCGGCGCGGACACCGAGACGGCGGTACTGGCCTGTGTGCGCAGGAGCGGGCGCAGGTCGACCAATTCGTCATCGGCGAGCATCGTCTGGGTAGCACCCGAAATCAGCTCCCGCAGTGCCACTTCCTGTTCACCGGCGATGGCGGCCAGTTCTGCGGTCGGGCCACCGATCTCGGTGCCCCGCCGCTTCACGTACGACAACACCTGAAGCACCCCATCATGCACTTGGCGCGCGAGTCGTTCACGTTCGATCGCCGCCGCGGCCGCACGTTCCGCGCGCCGCAGTTCATGGAAGGTGCGTTTCGCGGTGGTCGATGCGGCGCCGATCGCGAGTCCTACCACCACCAACGCCGGCATCGTGGCGTCGAGCCACAGCGCGCTGACGGGTAGCCCGCGCGCCGCGATACTGATCGCGGCGAGGACGAATCCGGATATGACACCGGCGAGCTGCCCGCGCAACAAGCCCATGGAGACCACGGCGTTGGCCACCCACAGCGTGGTCGGCAGCGTCTGATGACCGCTGTACCACTGCACATCAACGACCAGCCGCCCGGCGAGCATCAGCGCGATCACGATCACCTGATCGCATAACACCACCTGCCAACGCCGGAACCAGTTGCGCGACAGAGCAACTGCCGCAAACCCGGTCCATATCGCCATGCCGGCATACAGTGCCCAGCTCAACGCTTGCCGATCGTAGTGGGTGTAGGACGCCAACTGTGAGGCCAGCAGCGCGTATCCAAAACTCGCCAATCGGAACACCTGCGCGGCACGCCACAGCGATGCCGTCGGATCGTTACCGCTCACCCAGCGTGGGACGGTTCCGTTTCCGGATGCCATGTGAATTCGTCAGTCCTTGGGTGGGGCCGGGCCCAATTCCGGCACTCCGTTGCCCGGACCGGCACCGACCGCCGGGGGGCCATTGGCCGGCACCATCTCCGGGTCGAAGATCTCGGCTTCCTCTTCTCCCTCAACCAGGTACGGATCGTCGGAATCCGCCGGCTCGATGAGGGCGCGGATGGCGGTATTGAGCACCGCGACCGTCGGCACCGCCAACAGCGCGCCGATGATTCCGCCCAGCACGCCGCCGGCGGCGATGGACAGCACCACGGCCAGCGCGTGGATCTGCACCGCATGGCCCATGATGAGCGGTTGCAGCACATGGCCCTCCACCTGCATCACCACAATGACGATGACCAAGATCATCGCGGCAGTGAAGGCTCCCTTGGTGATGAGCGCGATGAACACCGCCACAAACCCGGAGATCGCCGCACCGATAATGGGGATAAACGCTCCCAGGAACACCAGCGAGGCCAGGGGAAGCGCCAGCGGCACACTGAAAGCCGCGAGGCCCACCCCGATACCGATGGCGTCGACCAGTGCCACAGCCACGGTGGCACGCACGTAGCCGATCAGCGAACCGAAGCCCAGGGCACCGGCGCGACGCACACGTGGCCGCACCGACGTCGGGAAGATCCGGGTGACGAACTCCCAGATCTCCTTTCCGCTGTACAGGAAGAAGATGATGGTGAACAACGTCAGGACGGCGCCGGTGAGGATCTCGGTGACCGTGGTGGCCGTGGCCAGCGCCCCGCTGGTGACCCTGCCCTGGTTGTCCTTGATGGTATTGACCAGCGCGTCGCCGGCCTTACTGATCTGCTCCTCGCTGATGTGGAACCGGCTGTGAATCGCCCAGTTTTTGAGTGACTCAATGCTGTTGGTCAGCTGAGCCGAGAGGTCTGGCAGACCCTTGATGAACTGGTCCACCACGAAGGTCAGGATCCCGCCGACCGCGGCGGTACCGGTCAGCAGAACCACGACAACCGCCAACGAGCGCGGAACCTTATGCCGCTGAAGGTAATTGACTGTCGGAACCAACAGTGCAGAACCCATCAGGGCGAGCAGCAGCGGGATGGTGATCGTGTTGAGATGCCAGAACAACCACAAGAATGTGATCCCGAAGGCGAGCAACACCAGCAGGCGCCAAGCCCACGCCGCCCCCTTGCGCACATACGGATGAACCGACTCAGCAGCGTCAGTGTGCGTCATGCGCTGAGCCTAACGGCGATGAGCCGCTTGCGCGAAGAGCTTCACAATCGGCAACTATCCCTTCGGCGCGGGCTCGGCCAGCACCTCGGTCAGCCACTTCACGACAAGCTCTGGCTGCTCGTCGACGATGAAGTGACCGCAATTGGGCACCTCCGTGATGTTCAAGTCGTCGGCGTGGTCCGTGAAGCCATCGAGCAGCGACGGATGCACGGCCACATCGTCGAGCCCGAACAGCACCCGTACCGGCATCGCGAGTTTCTGATCGTCATAGGGGCCGCGCGCAAGCTTGGCGAATTCCTTGCCGACCATCGACCGGTAGATCTTGGATCCCGCGACCCGACGGTCGCGATCACGGAAACAGCCGCGGAAGAAGTCCACCGAGTCCTTGGGCATTCCACTGCGGCGGATGAACCACCACAGGGTCGGCGACAGGTGCGATAGCGGCCCGACCACCGGGGCTCCCACCACGAGCTGGTAGGCCAGCTTGTGGGCGTGTCTGGCAACGCGGCCCGGCTCCTGCCATACCGGCGGGATGTTGAGGATGGCCAGCCGCCGGATCCGCGAGGGCGCCTTCAGGGCCACCAGCTGCGCAGTCCAGCCGCCCCAGTCGTGTCCGACCAGGTCGAAGGATTCGAGCCCCAGCGCATCGGCCGCGGCCAGTACATCGGAGGCGAACTGCTCCTTCTCATACCCTGTCGCAGCGACCTCACTCCAGCCCGCGCCACGCAGATCCATGGCGTGCACCCGGTATCCGGCATCGGCGAGGGCGGGAATGACCTTGTGCCACATCCACCAGTTCTCGGGCCAGCCGTGCAAGAGCACCACGGGGCGTCCATCCTGCGGTCCGGCAACGGCAACGTGGATCTTCACGTCCCCAGCCTGTACGTACTGGTGGTCCACTCCTTCGAGGACCGGCATGCTGCGCTGCGTCATGGACCGAACCCTACCGCGCAGTAGGTTCCGTGGCACGACCGCAGCCGCCACATACGCATCCGCAATACCTGCACGAACTGGCATGCTTCGTCATAGCGGATAAAGAAGAGTACAAGTGAAGTAGACCGATCGGAATACCTAGGTGATGGAACGGCTGCGCGAATGGTTTCGGGCCATGCATGTGCTGGGCCCCCGGTGGACCGTGTTCGTAGCGTCGATGGTCGGCATCAACTCCGCGACTCTGCTGCTGCTGTTCTACTTCCTGCGCCACTGGATGCCCTTCAAACAGCCACCCCATGACTGGGTCTTCGAGAACGGCCCGCCCTTGTTCTGGGCGCTCTTCGGCCTCATGGTGGTGACGAGTGTGGGATGGGCCCTGCACATGGAGCATCGCCTCGCCCGCTGGTACTGCCGGGGCGGGCCACCGACGGCCCTGGAGTTGCGCACCGCATTAACCGCGCCCCTGCAACAGTCGCTGGTCCACCTCGGTGGGTGGGCCATTGGTGCGGCCGTCTTCATCGCGATAGGCGCCGCCCACGACTCCAAATGGACCCTGGCCACCATCATCGGCTGCCTGCAATCCGCGACGGGCAGCTTCGGTCTGACCTATCTGCTCGGTGAACGCATCCTGCGACCAATAGCGGCCAAGGCATTGAGCGCCAGTGAGTTCCACGGCCGTTTCGCACCCTCGGTGTTCGTGCGGGTCCGGCTCAGCTGGTGGATCGGCACCCTGGCACCGGCGATCGGGATCATCGCCCTGTGCGGCATGGCCCTCTGGAAGCCCGATGATTTGACCTCGACGCGCGGGCTTGCCCTCACCGTCCTCCTCATTGTCTCGACCACTCTGGTCGCCAGCTATGGGCTCGCGCTGCTTACGGCCGGGCAGCTGGCCGACCCGGTGCGTCAGCTGCGCTCGGCCATCACCGATGTGGCGCAAGGCAACTTCGAGGCGCGCGTCGATGTCTACGACGGCAGCGAGCTGGGTGTCCTACAGGCCGGGTTCAACCGGATGATGCAAGTCGGCGAGGAACGCCGTCAGCTGCGCGAGCTGTTCGGTAAACACGTGGGCGCCGACGTGGCCAGCCAGGCACTTCAGCTGGGCACCAACCTTGGCGGCGAAAACCGTTATGTCGCAGTCTTCTTCGTCGACATGATCGGGTCGACCTCAATGGCCGCCGATCGCGCCCCCGAGGAAGTGCTGACGATTCTCAACGACTTCTTCCGCATCGTGGTGGAGGTCGTCGACAGCCGCGGAGGCTTCGTCAACAAATTCGTCGGCGACGAGGCGCTGTCAGTCTTCGGCGCGCCGCTGCATCGCCCGGATGCCACCACGGCATGCCTGGCCGCCGCGCGTGAGCTACGCGACCGGCTCAACGAGGATTTCCCGCATCCGTTCGAGTTCGCGATCGGGGTGTCGGCGGGCCTTGCCGTCGCCGGGAACGTCGGAGCACCCGAACGCTACGAATACTCGGTGATCGGTGACCCGGTGAACGAGGCATCGCGACTTACCGAGCTGGCGAAACACCGTCCCAGCCGACTCCTCGCATCCACCAATGCGCTGTATTTCGCCGATCCTGATGAGCAAAAACACTGGGATCACGGCGACTCTGTGCTGCTCCGGGGCCGCACCAGGGCGACACACCTAGCGTGGCCTGCGGGAACCTGAAAGAAGTGGCCCGCCCGCGCCGTTACTGTGGTGCCCGTGCCCGATGACCCAGACCGTATCGTCGGCGGCAATATGCCGCCTGAGCGAAGCGGCCCTGGCTCCTGTCCCGACGACCCCGAGGCAGACACCGCGCCACAACCCGTCATCAAGCAGCGGGGAAAGTACTGGTGGTTACGGTGGGCAATTTTCGTTGTATTCGCGATCGTGCTGGCGGTGGAAATCCGGTACATCTCACCGCAGCTGGCAGCGGCCTGGCGCAGCCTGAAGACCGCCAACCTGTGGTGGGTGCTGGCGGCAGTCTTGGCCGCCATGGCGTCGATGCACAGCTTCGCGCAGATCCAACGGACGCTGCTGCGTTCCGCCGGCGTGAAGATACGTCAATGGCGCTCCGAGGCCGCCTTCTACGCCGGGAATGCGTTGAGCACCACCTTGCCCGGCGGCCCGGTGCTGTCGGCCACCTTTATCTATCGACAGCAGCGACTATGGGGTGCAACCCCGGTGGTCGCGTCCTGGCAGTTGGTGATGTCCGGGGTACTGCAGGCGGTGGGGTTGGCGATCCTCGGCCTCGGCGGAGCATTCCTCTTGGGTGCCAAGACCAACCCGTTCTCGCTGATCTTCAGCATCGGTGGATTGTTGGCCATTCTGGTCCTGGCGCAGGCGGTGGCGTCCCGGCCGGAGATGCTCGACGGCATCGGCGTACGGGTCCTGCGCTGGGTCAATGATCTGCGCGCCAAGCCTCCGATGATGGGGGTCGCCCGCTGGCGCGAGATCCTCAAACAGATGGAAGCGGTGACGCTGACCCGCCGTGCCCTCGGCGAGGCGTTCGGATGGTCGCTGTTCAACTGGATCGCCGATGTGGCCTGCCTGGCCTTCGCCGCCTACGCCGTGGGGAGTCGACCTTCCCTGGTCGGCGTCATGGTCGCCTATGCCGCGGCCCGTGCCGCCGGCTCGCTTCCGCTCATGCCCGGTGGACTGCTGGTGGTCGAGGCCTTTCTGGTTCCCGGCCTGGTGTCCTCGGGGATGACGTTGCCCGACGCGATCTCCGCGATGCTCATCTACCGCGTCGTGAGCTGGATCTTCATCTCGGCGATCGGCTGGGTCATCTTCTTCTTCCTCTTCCGCGACGAGAGCCAGATCGACCCCGACGCCACCCCGAACTCAACCAAAGAGCCCGGACCCGACGCCAACGCTCGGTCCGAAGATTCTCCACAAAATTCTTCCGATCCACCGGAACAAAGCGGACCATAGTCCGGTTGGCATGAATGTCTCACCCCAACTTTGAGGAGCATTCATGACCACCACCGCACCCGTTCTCGCCGCCGGAACCTGGACCATCGACCCGGTTCACTCGGATATCACCTTCTCCGTACGCCATCTGGGCGTCTCGAAGGTTCGCGGCTCGTTTACCGACTTCAGCGGTGAAATCACCGTCGCCGAAGACGGCACGCCCTCGGTTTCGGCCACCATCGACGTGGCCTCCGTCAGCACCCGCAACGACCAGCGCGACGGCCACCTGCGCTCGGCCGACTTCTTCGACACCGAGAACCACCCCACCGCCACCTACCGGTCCACCTCGGTCCGTGCCCATCCAGAAGCCGGCGGAAACGACTACATCGTCGACGGCGAACTGACCCTGCACGGTGTCACCGAGCCGGTCTCGCTGAACCTCTCCCTGGAGGGCGTCGGAGCCGGAGCACAGGGTGGCGCTGTCGCCGGTTTTGAGGCCAGTGCTGAGATCAACCGCGGTGACTTCGGCGTCACCGGCGGTGCCGGACTGGTCGGCGAGAAGGTCACGCTGACCTTCAACATCGAGGCCGGTCACCCGGAGGCACCCTCCAACTGATCGCCGCGCGGCACCCGCTACGGTCGGGGAATGCCCAGCGTGCAACAGAATTCGTCACCTCAGGCGCCGGTGATGTCCGTACTGCTCTCACTCGTACTGGATGTCATCGGCGTCTTGGTCTTCTGCACCATCGGCCGCCGCAGCCATGCCGAGGGCATCACACTGGCCGGTGTATGGGAGACGGCATGGCCGTTCCTGTCCGGGGCCGGTATCGGCTGGCTGTTGAGCCGGGGATGGTCGCGCCCGACGTCGGTGACCCGCACCGGGATTGCGGTGTGGGTCTGCACCGTGCTGTTCGGGATGATCCTGCGCCGACTGAGCAACCAGGGTGTGGCGTTCAGCTTTGTCATCGTCGCGTCGGTGGTGACCGCGTTGTTCCTGCTCGGGTGGCGGGGCATCGCGAGCCGGCTGATCAGCACGCCCAATAGCTAGTCAAGAAGTACCGGACCGCCGTCAGGATCTCGTCAACACGCTTGGATACTCGCCCCGAGCCCGCGCAAGCTGGCTGCATGGAAGGTTTCGCCGCCGTGCTGGTGCCCCTCGCCGGTTATGCCGCGGTACTGCTCTCAGTGCGGTACCTCAACCGTCACGACGATGTCGCGCCGGCGGCAGGCTCAGAGGCCCTAACTCGCTAGTCCCACAACGCCGAGTGTGCGGATTCTGGTGAAATCTGGATCGATCTCACCGAAATCCGCACACTCGATATGCGTAGGTGCCGCTAGACGCGCGGGCCGGGCGCGGGACCCGTGCCCACCGGTCCGGCAGGAGCCGGCGCGGTGACGGCGGGGGCTGGGCCGGGCACTGGTCCGGGTCCCTGCGGGAAGGTGGCCGCCGGTGCCTGGTTCTGAATAGCGGACTGCACGGCCGGGTTCTGCACGAGGGCCTGGGCTGCCGGGTTCTGCGCCACCTGCTGGGCGGCCGGGTTCTGTGACAACGCGGTCAGCAGTGCCGGGTTCACACCCATCGCCGCGGGGTTCAATCCGCCACCGTTGACGACCTGTGCCAGATCCAGCGGCAGACCGCACTTGGTGCGCAGGTCATTCAGCGGTGCGGCGATGCCACCGAGTGAACCGGCCACATCGGGCCGCGACACCAGGTAACTCTGCGTCTTGGCGGCGATCTGGTCCTGCGGGGCCGCCTTGATCTCGGTGAAGGCCGCATCGACGTCCGGATGCTGCTCCAGGTAACCCGCCGCGTTCTGGACCACGTTGCCGACGGTCTTGGTCATCTTGCTGGCCTGGCATCCGTCCGGTGTGGGTGTGGCCGGAGTCACCGTTGCCGCAGCGGGTGCGGCGGCGTTTGGGGCGGGTGCCGGCGCGGCGGGAGCCGCTGGAGCCGGGGCGGGAGTCGGGGGGACTGGTTCGGCCGCGGCAATCGGTGCCAAGGCGCTCATCGCGAGCCCGCCAGCGAGAACACCTGCGCTCAGCAAGCCGTAGGCCGTGCGCCGCGAGGTTGTGGCTGACATGACATTCCTCCTACTTGGTTGGGGGATTACAGCCAAGGTATCGAAATTCAGCGCCATTTCGAAACACGGACGCGCGTAGTCACCAGAAGGTTACCGAGTCTTTATCGTCGGCCAGATTCTGAATTTCACGATCCTATTTTTCGTCCACCACAACGTTGCCAGGGAGCCTGAAAGGCACGTCCAGCCACCACTGGTTTTTCGCCAAGGCAGGCTGTTAGTAAACGTGTCATCGCAGGTTGCCGGGATATATGTAGACAGGGGGCACGGTTGGTCGCGTTGCTGTAGCATCACGACCACGCCACAGGAGACTGCGTGCGTCACACCGAACGACAGGACCCCTCGTGCAGTCAGTCATGATGCGCACCAGCGACTACCTTCGCAGGTATCGATGGTTAACGGTCGCTGTCTGGCTGATTCTTATTGTCGCTGCGGTGGGTCTGGTCGCCTGCCGCGGCGAAAAACTCACCGGCGGTGGTTTCGAGGTCGCCGGATCGCAGTCACTGACGGTGCACGACGCGATGGAGACCGGATTCCGCGATCACGGAGCTTCTCCCCTGGCCCTGGTCGCCGCGCCGCGACCCGATGCGACCGTCGCCGATATGACGGCCGCCGTCGATTACCTCAAGCAGGTGGCGGCGCAGATCCCCCAGGTTTCGGTCGAGCCCATTCCCCCGCAGCTCACTCCGCAACCGGACCGCCCGTTCGTCGTCACCCTGCGCATCGGGTTCGACAACACCGGCGCGACCGATATCGCCAAGGACCTTCGCAAGAAGATAGGTGTGCACGGGGGTGAGCCCGGGCAGATCGCTGGCGGTCGCGTGTCCCTGTATGTCATAGGCCAAGGCGCGCTGGGTGCCGCGATGACCGAACAGATCGCCGGCGACATCAAACAGGCCGAGAAGTGGAACATCCCGGTCATCCTCATTGTGCTGATCGCCGCGTTCGGCTCCCTCGCCGCGGCCTCCCTGCCCTTGCTCCTGGGCCTGTGCACGGTGGCGCTGAGCGTTGCGCTCGTGCTCGCGCTGTCCAACATCACCACTATTTCGGTGTTCGCCCTGCCGACGGTGACCATGATCGGCCTCGCCGTCGCGGTGGACTACTCCCTATTCATCCTCATGCGCTACCGCGAGGAACTGAACTCCGGGAAGAACAGACAAGAGGCCATCGCCGGGGCCATGGCCACCTCGGGCCTCACCGTCACGTTCTCCGGCCTGACGGTGATCGCCGCCCTCGCCGGTATCTACCTGATCGGCACCCCCGCGCTGGCGTCGATGGCCTCCGGCGCCATCATCGTCGTCGCCATCGCCGTCCTCACCTCCACCACACTGATGCCCGCACTGCTCGCCATCTTCGGCAAGGCCGCGGCCAAGCAGTCCCGGCTTTTGCGCGTGTCACCGCTGCGTAAGCATTCAATTCCATTCTGGCGCAAGTGGACCCAGGAGGTTATGCGCAGGCCATGGCTCTCCGCGCTGGGCGCCACGATATTCCTGCTCGCGCTCGCCGCGCCGAGCCTGCAGATGCAGGTCTCCAATAGCATGCTGCGCCAATTCGATTCGTCCCATGAGATCCGTCGGGGCATCGACGCTGCGGCCGTCGCCATGGGACCGGGTGCACTCGGACCGGTCCAAATACTGCTCACCTTCGACGGCGAAACCAATGGCACAGCCAACGCCGACAACCCCGCCCACGCACAAGCCCTCGAGACCGCCAGGGAAACGATTGCGCAGGCCCCCAACATCGCGCGGGTCTCGGATCCGGTCTTCTCCACGGGCGGGCATGACGCGCTGATCTCGGCCGTGCTGTCGGTGGACCCCGAAGCGACTGCCGCACGCGAGACCGTGAGCTGGCTCCGCGTGAATGTGCCCGATGCGCTCAAGGATTCGGGGGCCGATATCAATGTCGGCGGGCCGACGGCCTTGCTGTTCGACTACGACAACAGAGTCGAACACTCCCTGTTGGGCGTATTCGCGTTCGTCTGTGTACTCGCATTCGTGATGCTGCTGGCCACGCTGCGCTCACCGGTGCTGGCGCTCAAGGGTGTGGTGATGACGGTGCTCTCGGTAGCCGCCGCCTACGGCAGTCTGGTGATCGTCTTCCAGTGGGGATGGCTGGAATTCCTGGGCTTCCATAAGGCCAATATCGACAGCAGCATCCCACCGTTGGCTCTCGCACTGACCTTCGGTCTCACCATGGATTACGAGATTTTCCTGCTGGCGCGTGCGCATCTGGTCCTGACCTTCCGCGACGAGAAAGCCCCCGGCCATTGGTCGGGGGCTTTCTCGTATTACGTCGGAGAATCTAGAAGCGCTGCCAGTCGTCGTAACCGTCGTAGTCCTTGTACGGACCACCGGGCGAGTTCTTCACGATCACCGGGTCACCGGGGTGCGACTGGTTGAAGTACCAGGTGGCGTTGTCGGTGCTCAGGTTGATGCAGCCGTGGCTGGTGTCCTGCTTACCTTGCGCACCCACCGACCACGGCGCCGCGTGGACAAAGATGCCGGAGTTGGAGATGCGGGTAGCCCAGAACACGTCGAGCTTGTAGCCCTCCGCTGAATTGACCGGCACCCCGTAGGTGGACGAGTCCATCACCATCTTCTGGAACTTCTCGCTGACGTAGTACGTGCCGTTCTTGGTCTCATGCTTCTTGTCGTGCTTACCCATCGACATGGGCATGGTGCGTTCCACGACCCCGTTCCGGGTCACCGTCATCGTGTACGTCGCATCGTCGACCGTCGACACGAAGGCGTCACCGACCTTGAAGCTCCACTTGGTGCCACCCGCATTCACGTTCACATCAGTGTTCGCGGGCCAGAACTGCGTGGGCTTCCAGCGCAGCTGCTGATCGGTGTACCAGTAGAAATATCCCGGCACAGACTTCGACGTGGTGATCTTGACGGCGGCCTCGGCGGCCTTCTTGTCCGTGACCGGCGCGGCGAAGACGATCGTTACCGGCTGGGCCACGCCGACAACGTCACCGTTGTTGGGCGAGTTCTTCAGCAACCCCACCGGCAGCGGCGGCACATCGCCCGTCGGAGGCGCACCCGGAGGCGGTGTGGTCGGCGCCGGAGGCGGCGGAACCTCACCAGGAGGCGGTGCATCGGGCGCAGGCGGCGGTGGCGGCAGTTCCCACGGCAGCGGCGGGGGTGGCGGAAGCTCACCGGGAGGCGGCGGGGGCGCCGGTTCTTGGATGCCCGGATCGCCGGGATCACCCGGTTCTGCGAGGGCAGGAACCACCCCGGCACCCAGCAGTCCCGCGACACAGACACCGCTGACAAGGGCGCGCCGGAACCAACGAGTTAAGACAAGCATGCTCACTCCTGTAGACACGACACATCCAGTGTGTCATAGGGTTCGTCGCCACCAGGCAACACGATGTATCACCTGCCCAAGAAAACGACTCTTGACCAGGTCTTATCGCCGTTGATTAGAAAAGGTCACATTCATAACCCCGTGGGGGTACCTGACGTGACACAACACGCCGGGTGGCTGATGGGGATGCCCAGGTCACCCGCCCAGCTAAGTGCTTCTGAGGAGTTTACCGGCTCAGAGCCCGGGCGATGAGCATCAGCTGCACCTCACTCGTTCCTTCGCCGATCTCCAGGATCTTGCTGTCGCGATACTGGCGGGCGACCGGAGTCTCATTCATGAATCCCGCTCCCCCGAAGATCTGGGTGGCATCACGGGCATTGTCCATGGCCGCTTCACTGGCGATCAGCTTGGCGATCGAGGCCTCGGTCTTGAACGGCTTGCCCGCCAGCAGCAGCGCGGCGGCGTGGTAGTAAGCCAGGCGGGCCGCGTGTGCGCGGGCCTGCATCCGGGCGATCTTGAACGAGACCGACTGGTAGTCGATGATCGCGCTGCCGAAAGCAGGGCGGCTGCGTGCGTAGCGCAGGCTTTCGTCCACGCACCCCTGTGCGGCACCGGCTGCCAGCGCCGCGATGGCGATTCGCCCCTCATCGAGAATGCGCAGAAATCCCGCGTATCCACGGCCACGTTCACCCAGCAGGTTTTCGTGGGGCACCCGCACGTCGTCGAAGCTCAGGGGGTGCGTGTCCGAGGCATGCCAGCCGACCTTGTCGTATCCCGGTTCGACGGTGAATCCCGGTGTGCCAGCGGGTACGTGAATGACGGAGATCTCCGGCGATCCGTCCGCGGAACGTCCGGTCACTGCCGCGACGCCCACCACCGCCGTGATATCCGTCCCGGAGTTGGTGATGAATGCCTTGGAGCCATTGATAATCCAGCTGCCGTTGTCCTCGACCGCCCGGGTGCGAATCGATCCGGGGATGTCGGTGCCACCTCCGGGTTCGGTCAAACCGAAGGCCGCCAACGATTGTCCCGAGGCCAGTTCAGGAAGCCACCGCTGCTTCTGCTCTTCGCTGCCAAATCGGTAGATCGGCATGGCGCCCAGCGATACGGCTGCCTCAAGGGTGACGGCCACACTCTGATCCACCCGCGCCAGTTCCTCCAGCGCCAGGCATAGCGCGAAATAGTCGCCGCCCATGCCGCCGTACTCCTCGGGGAAGGGCAGGCCGAACAGTCCCATCTCACCCATCTGCGCCACTACCGCATAGGGAAAGGTCTTCGTGGCGTCGTGGTGTGCCGCAACCGGTGCCACCACCGAGTTCGCGAATTCTTCAACGGTTTTGCGCAGCGATTCGTACTCGTCGGGCAGCTCCGCGGTGCTGAATGTCATGCTCTTCCCTCCTCGGGGTCGACAGTCGGATGGATGGTGGCCAGGAGTTGGTCGACCGCCACCTGGTCGCCGACAGCCACCGACACGGCGACCGTTCCGGCTACCGGTGCGCGCAAGGTGTGTTCCATCTTCATGGCCTCCACCACCACCACCGGGGCATCGCGTTCGACGACGGCGCCCGTACTCACCGACACCACCCGGACCACCCCGGGCATGGAGCTACGGATCTCTCCGTCCTCGTCCTCACCGTCGTGGTGCCGCAGCCGTGGTTCGGGTGCGATATCGGCGTGCCAGGTCCCGTCCTGGGTGGCGATCCACGCCGCCGCGCCGGTCCGTGCCGCGTCTGCGCGATACAGCTGGCCGGCGAACTCGACGCTCACGTGTCCTGTCATGCAATGAGCCCTGGCCGCCGCCCGATCGCCGTCTCCGATGCAGACATCGGCCACCGGGTCACCCCAGAGCCGGACCAGTTCGGCCGACTCCCCGATCCGTAGCCGGTGCGAACGCGGCGCGTGTTCACCGATACGCCACCCGGACTTGCTATTCCACAGTGTTCCGGGGCCGGATTCGTCGTCCAACAAGGCCGCCGCGGCCACCCACACCCAGGGCGGTGCGACGGGAGGGTGGTATCCGGACGCGATCTTGTCGAGCAGCGCCGTATCGATATCTCCGGAGAGCACCACAGGGTTCGTCACGAGCGCACGCAAGAAGTCGATGTTGGTACCCACGCCGAGTATCCGAGTCTCGGCCAGAGCCTGGTCGGCTTGGGCCAGCGCGGTGTCGCGGTCGGCCGCGTGCACGATGACCTTGGCGAGCATCGGGTCGAACCGGGAACCCACCACCGACCCCGTCGCCAATGCCGTATCCGTCCGTGCGCTGCCCGAAAAGCGCGCCAGTGCAACCGTTCCGCCGGTCGGCAGGAACTCACGGGCTGGGTCCTCGGCATACACCCGCGCCTCGATGGCGTGGCCGGTCAGCGAGATCTGTTCTTGCGTCAACGGGAGCGGTTGTCCGGCCGCGACCAGGATCTGCCACTGCACCAGGTCAATCCCGGTCACCATCTCGGTGACCGGATGTTCGACCTGAAGCCGGGTGTTCATCTCCATGAAGTAGTAGGACTCGGGGGTATCGCCGTCCAGGATGAACTCCACCGTGCCGGCACCGAAATATCCGACGCTGCGGGCGATCTGGCATGCGGTCTGCCCCATCGCGGCACGCAGCTCCGGGGTCAGCAGCGGTGACGGTGCCTCCTCGATCACCTTCTGGTGACGGCGTTGCAGGCTGCATTCACGCTCGCCCAGGTGCACCACATTGCCGTGGGTGTCCCCGAAGACCTGAACCTCGATATGCCGGGGGCGGGCAAGGTAACGCTCGACCAGCAAGGTGTCGTCGCCGAAGATCGCCGTCGCCTCGCGCCGGGACGCGACCAGCGCATCGGGTACCTGGCTCAGATCGTGCACCACCCGCATGCCCTTGCCGCCGCCACCCGCGGAGGGCTTGATGATCAGCGGGGTCCCGATCTTCTCCGCCGTGACGACCAGCTCGGCATCCGAGAGTGCGCCCACGCTGCCCGGCACGACCGGCTCGCCGGCCGCGGCAACCGTGTCCTTGGCCCTGATCTTGTCGCCCATCGCGTCCATGGCCTCGGCAGGCGGTCCGATGAAGACGATGCCCGCCGACTGACATGCGCGGACGAAATCGGCGTTTTCCGAGACGAATCCATACCCAGGGTGAATGGCGTCGGCACCGGTCTGTTTGGCAGCGCTGATAATCGCGTCGATATCGAGATAACCCGAGGAATCCGCGCCAAGGCGCACGGCGGCGTCGCAGGCACCGAGGTGATCGGTGTCTGCGTCGGTGTAGATCGCGATGGAGCGAATTCCCATGGCCCGCAGTGTTGATGCGATGCGGACCGCGATCTCGCCGCGATTGGCAATTAAGACACTGTGTACTGACATCACGTCACATCCTGAAGACGCCGTAGGAAACCGGTTCAAGCGGCGCGTTGGCGCAAATTCCCAGCGCCAATCCGAGCACCGTTCGGGTGTCGGCGGGGTCGATGACCCCGTCGTCCCATAGGCGTGCCGTCGAGTAGTACGGATTGCCCTGTCGTTCATACTGTTCACGGATTGGCGCCTTGAACGCTTCCTGCTCGTCCTCGGTGAACTCCTTGCCCGATGCCGCGCCCTGATCAGCGCGCACCGTGGCAAGTACCGAGGCGGCCTGTTCGCCGCCCATTACCGAGATGCGGGCGTTCGGCCACATCCAGAGGAATCGAGGCGAGTACGCCCGCCCACACATCGAGTAATTGCCGGCCCCGTAGGAGCCACCGATCACCACAGTCAGCTTGGGCACCCGCGCACACGCCACGGCGGTGACCATCTTTGCCCCGTGTTTGGCGATGCCGCCGGCCTCGTAGTCGCGGCCCACCATGAACCCGGAGATGTTCTGCAGGAACACCAGCGGGATACGTCGCTGGTCGCACAGCTCGATGAAATGGGCTGCCTTCATCGCACTTTCGGCGAACAACACGCCGTTGTTCGCGATGATTCCGACCGGATGCCCATGCAGCCGCGCGGTGCCCGTTACCACCGACTTTCCGTACTCCGCCTTGAACTCGGTGAAGGTGCCGCCATCGATCAACCTGACGATCACCTCGTGCACGTCGTACGGAATGCGCGGATCGGTGGGCACCACGTCATACAGCGTGCCCGGATCCCGTTCCGGGGCAATCGTTTCCACAACCGGCCACGGCGCCTCTACCCTGGGCGCCAGCGTGGACACGATGCGGCGAACAATCCGCAGAGCATCCTTGTCGTCAGAGGCCAGGTGGTCGGTCACCCCCGAGGTACGCGAGTGCAGGTCACCGCCGCCGAGCTCCTCGGCGGTCACCACCTCGCCCGTGGCAGCCTTCACCAGCGGCGGACCGCCTAGGAAGATCGTGCCCTGCTTGCGCACGATGACGGCCTCATCACTCATCGCCGGCACATACGCACCGCCTGCGGTGCAACTGCCCAGCACCGCGGCGATTTGCGGAATTCCCTTGGCGCTCATAGTGGCCTGGTTGTAAAAGATCCGGCCGAAGTGCTCGCGGTCCGGGAACACCTCGTCCTGCTTCGGCAGGAAGGCACCACCGGAGTCGACCAAATAGATACAGGGCAGCCGGTTCTGCAGCGCGACTTCCTGTGCGCGCAAATGCTTCTTGACCGTCATTGGGTAATAGGTGCCACCCTTGACCGTCGCGTCATTGGCCGCGATAACGCATTCGCGCCCCGACACACGACCAATACCGGCGATCATGCTCGCCCCGGGAGCGTCGTCGTCGTACATACCGTTGGCCGCCAGCGCCGATAGTTCCAGGAACGGGCTGCCCGGATCGAGCAGCGCCTCGACACGGTCACGCGGCAGGAGCTTGCCCCGGTCCACATGCCGCTGTCGGGACTGTTCGGTGCCGCCGAGCGCCGCGCGTGCGAGCCGCTCGCGCAGCTCGGAGACGAGCCGGGAGTGCTCAGCCCTGTTCTGCTCACCCACCAGAGTCATACCCAGCTCCGAAGTCTTGAAATTTCAGTTAATGAAGATTAACTTGTTTTAAGATAATCTTCATTAACTGATTTGTCTAGACCGAACCGCCCGAGAAGGTTTGATGACCAACCTGATGCCCGAGTCGGCAACTCCGAACAAGCGCGAACGCGCCAAGGCGGATCGCCGGGATCAGCTGCTGACTGCCGCGGCCCGGCTACTGGCCATGCGCGGATACGCACGAGTGCGATTGGAAGATCTCGGCTCGGCCGTCGGGATCAGCGGCCCAGCGATCTACCGGCACTTCCCGAACAAGGAAGCGCTGCTCGTGGACCTGCTCACCGATATCAGCCGCCGACTTCTGGAAGGTGGGACGGCCGTCATGGAAGGGGCGGCAACGGCACCTCAAGCGCTATCGGGTCTCATCGATTTCCACCTCGACTTCGCGCTCAGCGAGAGCGATCTCATCCGGGTACAAGATCGCGACCTCGACTCGCTACCGGAGAGCGCGCGTCGTCAGGTACGCCAATATCAGCGCCGCTACGTTGAAGCCTGGGTACAGCTGCTCTGCCAAGTCGATCCCGACCTCGACGAATCGGACGCTCGGATCAAGGCACACGCCGCCTTTGGTCTGCTGAACTCCACGCCCTACAGCGCCGGTCGATCAGCGCCCGCGCAGACGCGGGCCGTGTTGCGGCAGATGGTGGTCGCCGCGCTGGGTTCCTAGCTGCGTACCAGCCGGGCGATCGCCGCTGAGGCCTCTGCCAGCTTCTCCTCGGCGTCGGCACCGCCGTCGGCAACGGCATTGGAGACGCAATGACCCAGGTGCTCGTCGAGTAGTCCGAGTGCAACCGACCGCAACGCGCTCTGCGCGGCGCTGATCTGAGTCAGCACGTCGATGCAGTACTTGTCCTCATCGATCATCTTGGCGATACCCCGCACCTGGCCCTCGATGCGCAGGAGCCGCTTGGCGTAGTCATCCTTTTTCAGCGAGTAGCCGTGTCCGGTCGAAGTCTTGGTGGTCATGTTCATTATCCCTTGAGAAGGCCTTGCATCGTGTCGATCTCAGGCTGCTGATTATCGATGATCTGTTGCGCCAACTGCTTTGCCGAAGGGTACTGGCCGCCGGAGAGTTCCGCATTCGACATGGCGACGGCGCCCTGGTGGTGAGCGATCATCGATTGCAGCCACAGCTGGTCGAAGACCTCGCCGTTGAGAGTCTTCATCCGGTCCAACACCGGCGTGTCCACCATGCCAGGCATATGCCCCGCGGGGTCATGCCCCTCGGGCATGAGGGGCTGCCCCCAGTTCTTGAGCCACTCGGTGAAGGTGTCGATCTCGGGCTGCTGCGCGGTCTCAATGTTATTCGCCAGCTCCAGTACCGCCGGGTTGGCGGTGCGCCCCTCTGTCAACTTGGACATCTCGACGGCCTGCTGGTGATGCATGATCATCTGCTGAGCGAACGTCACATCGGCGTCGTTGTGATCGGACGCCGGAGCCGTCGCGGGGTTGGTATCGAGCGTCGTCGTCATCCCCGACATTCCGGAATGACCCGAATGGTCGGACTTCGTCTCATCTCCCTTTTTGTCCGAGCTACACGCTGACAGAATCAGCACCGCGGCAGCAGCGCCGGCAAGGATCGCAGTCCGAGTTCGGTTTCGCATGCCACCATGGTAGCTCAGATACCCCCGTAGGGTACAAGGTTCTCACGGGGTATACCCCTCGCGGGTACGGCGCCCTAGGCGACCGACTCCTCCAGCTGCGTCAATGCTTCCTCCAGATGAGTGAGGATGCGCTGCAGATGCGGCACACTCGTGCGGCATCCGGTCAGCCCAAAATGCATCGAAGGCCCACTGCTGGTGCAGGTGATGTTCAATGCCACGCCGTCGATCGGGATGGACACCGGATAACACCCGTCCATCTCGAACCCGTTCCAGAACATGTCGGTACGCGGACCCGGCACGTTAGAAATGATCACGTTGAACGCAGGTGCGGCTCGATCAGCCAGCCCCGGTACCGCGCTGCTGATCACGGGGGCGCCGTTGAGCGCACCGACCAACATCCGCTGCAGCGGCGTCATCTCCGAGAGCACCGACTTGGCGGCCTGCACCGAGTCCCGGATCGCACTGAACCTCTCCAACGGATCGGGCTTGTCCGTCGCCAGGTTGGCCAGCAGCGCGGTGATCGAGTTCCCCGCGTTCTGGTCCCCCTCCGCCCGGATCGACACCGGACACATGGCGATGAGCGGTTTGGCGGGAAGCGCGTTCTGTTCCTCCAGATACGTGCGCAACGCACCCGAACACATGGCCAGCACCACGTCGTTCACAGTGCCGCCCAGCGCTTTGCCAGCCTCCTTGATCCTCGCCATCGACCAGGTTTGCGCCGCGAATCGCCGCGCGCCTCCTATCGAGACATTCAGCATCGTGTGCGGTGCCGACAGCGGCCTGACAAGCTGCGGGTCCGACAGCGCGTGGCGTCCGTACTTCAGCAGACCGGGCGGAATGGACACAACCTGTCTCACCGCGCCGGCCGCGCCCCTGACCAGATCCAACGCCGAGGTGTTCGTGGTGCTCACGATGCTGCTCTTGGCGCGCCGCTTGGCCGGGGCCCACACGGCCTGGCAATCGCGCGCATCGGGATCGTCCGACAGCGAGCGCATCATCATCCGCAGCGCGCCGACACCGTCGATCACCGCGTGGTGCATCTTGGTGTACACGGCCAAGCGTCCGTCTGAAAGCCCTTCCACCACATGCATTTCCCATAATGGGCGGTGCCTGTCCAGCGGGGAGCTGTGCCAGCGGGAGGTGACGGTCAACAGTTCACGCACCCGGGCCGGGCGGGGAAGTGCCGAGCGGCGCACGTGGTACTCCCAGTCGACCTCGTCGTCGATGATCCAGGTGAGGTTGCCCATCACGGCCAGCGGTTGCCCGGGGCGCTTGCGGAAGTCCGACGACACCTCAGTGGTGGACATCAGTTGTTCGTAGAACACCTCGGCGTAGTCCGGACCCACGTCAGCAGGCGGTTTGAACAGTTGAAGACCGCCGACGTGGAACGGATGCTCTCGCGTCTCGCCGATGAGGAACATCGAGTCGCTGACCGGCATAAAGGGCATGGCGGCCATGCTGCCACTTTGCTCGACTTCCGGAGGCGGAATCCGCGGCGATGAGCCGCTGGGGCGAAGAGCGAATCCCCTTTGACCGGCTAAGTAGCCGCCGGGGATACTAAGGCGCATGTCAGCCCACGACGCACCCGATATCAAGCCGCGTAGTCGCGACGTCACCGATGGTCTGGAGAAGACCGCCGCCCGTGGAATGCTGCGCGCGGTAGGCATGGGTGACGACGACTGGGTCAAGCCGCAGATCGGCGTCGGTTCGTCGTGGAACGAGATCACCCCGTGCAACATGTCCCTGCAGCGCCTGGCTCAGTCGGTCAAGGCCGGCGTGCACGCCGCCGGCGGATACCCCCTCGAATTCGGCACCATCTCGGTGTCCGACGGCATCTCGATGGGCCATGAGGGCATGCACTTCTCGCTGGTGTCCCGTGAGGTGATCGCCGACAGCGTCGAGACAGTGATGCAGGCGGAACGGCTCGACGGATCCGTGCTGCTGGCCGGATGCGATAAGTCGATCCCCGGAATGCTCATGGCCGCGGCCCGTTTGGACCTGGCCTCGGTGTTCTTCTACAACGGGTCGATCATGCCCGGCAAAGCCAAGATGACCGACGGCACCGAGAGGGAAGTCACCATCATCGACGCCTTCGAGGCTGTCGGCGCCTGCGCACGCGGGCTGATGTCGCGCGAGGACGTCGACATCATCGAGCGCGCCATTTGTCCGGGCGAGGGCGCGTGCGGCGGCATGTACACCGCCAACACCATGGCGAGTGCCGCCGAGGCCCTCGGAATGTCACTGCCAGGCAGCGCCTCTCCGGTTGCGATCGACAAGCGGCGCGAGGAGTACGCACGCCAGTCCGGCGAGGCCGTGGTGGAGATGCTGCGCCGCGGAATCACCGCGCGCGACATCCTCACCAAGCACGCCTTCGAGAACGCCATCGCCGTGGTGATGGCGTTCGGCGGGTCCACCAACGCGGTGCTACACCTGCTGGCCATCGCCAAGGAGGCCGAGGTCGACCTGACCCTGGCCGACTTCACGCGCATCGGCAACAAGGTGCCCCACCTGGCCGACGTGAAACCCTTTGGACGCCATGTGATGAAGGACGTTGACGAAATCGGCGGGGTGCCGGTGGTGATGCGGGCCCTGCTCGATGCCGGTCTGCTGCACGGAGATTGCCTCACGGTCACCGGCCAGACCATGGCCGAGAACCTCGCGCATATCGCGCCGCCGGATCCGGACGGCAAGGTGCTGCGCGCCATGAACAACCCCATCCACCCGACGGGTGGAATCACCATCCTGCACGGCTCACTGGCGCCGGAGGGAGCCGTGGTGAAGTCGGCCGGCTTCGAGTCGGACGTGTTCGAAGGCACCGCAAGGGTTTTCGAACGGGAGCGGGCGGCCCTCGATGCCCTCGAGGATGGCACTATCACCCACGGCGATGTCGTCGTCATCCGCTACGAGGGCCCCAAGGGCGGCCCCGGTATGCGCGAGATGCTGGCCATCACCGGCGCCATCAAGGGCGCCGGCCTGGGCAAGGACGTGCTGCTGATGACCGATGGTCGTTTCTCCGGCGGTACCACCGGCCTGTGTGTCGGGCACATCGCGCCGGAGGCCGTCGATGGTGGGCCGATCGCGTTCGTCAAAGATGGTGACCGCATTCGGCTCGATGTCTCCAACGGCAAGCTGGACCTGCTTGTCGACGAGGCTGAAATCGAGAAGCGCCGTGAGGGATTCGAGCCGCTGCCGCCGCGGTACAAGACCGGCGTACTGGCCAAATACACCAAGCTGGTGCAGTCGGCCGCCGTCGGCGCCGTCTGCGGCTAGACCTTCCGGCCTCTCTTGAGCGCGGGGTGGCTCCGCGCAACCATGCGCGTGAGCAATCCGCGTGGAAGCAGATGGTTGGCGGCCACACCGATCCGGTTGGCCAGGCCGGGCACGATCACCGTCTTGCCCGCTGCCAATCCGTCGACCGCGGTCCTGGCGACGGTCGCGGCGTCCACCCACATGACCTTGGGCATCGCGGCTTCGGCGTCCTCGTCCGAGATCCCCACCGCCGCGCCGAATCCTGTCTTCACCGGCCCCGGGCACAGCGTGGCGGCGCTGACGCCGGTGCCGCGCAGCTCCTCGTTCAGCGCGTGGGTGTACGACACCACGAATGCCTTCGCGGCCCCATAGGCGGCCTGCCCGGGCAGCGGGCCGAAGCCGCCGACCGAGCCGAGGTTGAGCACCACACCCCTGCCGCGGGCCACCATCTGCGGCACGAAACGTGAACAGAGGTCCACCACCGCGCTGACGTCCACGGTCACGAGATTGAGCTCGGCGGCGGGGTCGGATTCGGCGACGGGCCCGGCCGTGCTCAGCCCGGCGTTGTTCACCAGCACATCAACCACCAGTCCCAGCTCTGCCACCCGGTGCGGCAATTGGGCACGTTCGTGATCGTGGGACAGATCGACGGGCAGCACCCGCGCGGACGGTCCCAGGGTCTCGGCCAGCGCGTGCAGCCGATCACCGCGCCGCGCCACCAACACCACAGGGTAGCCGCGTCGGGAGAATTCGCGCGCCAGCTCTTCGCCGATACCCGATGAGGCTCCAGTGATCAGGACGGCGGCGTCGGTACGCGGTGAAGGAAGCACCCGCTGAGCCTATGACGCCGACACCCCACGGCAGACGGAAATCTTCTCGGCTAAGGGAGGCGTGCGGGATCGCGATAACGCTGCGCGTTCCGTGCGATTTCCCCGGGCTCCGGAAGCGGCTCCTGACTATCGAGGTAGACGCCACCCGCGCGCAGGTTGTCTTCGACGATGAGCCAGATCCGCCGGACCAGACTCTCGATCAACCGCTCTTGGGAGATCTCCCCGGGCTGGTCAAGCCAGTAACTCACCGAGGTCTCAGCCATTCCGACGATGCCCATCGCCAGCAGCTCGGTATCGGTATCGATCCCAAACGCCTCCAGGTAGACAGCGAACACCCGCGAAAGATGCTGTCCCGTCGACATTTTGATATCAGCGATGGCGTCGGGCGTGTCCGATCCCTCCGAGAGCGAGCAGCGCGCCAGGTACCGATACAGGTTGCGGTGCCCGACCAGAAAACGCACATACGCACCGATGCCCGCGTCGATGATCTGTGCCATCGAACCGAGCGGCTGCCATACAGGCTCAAGCTCGGCGATGATCATGTCACTGGCTCGCTGAGCGACGGCACGCTGCAAGTCCGCCGCGTCGCTGAAATGCCGGTAGAGCTTTGTTCGGGTGACCCCGACGTACACCGCGATCTGCTCCGTGGACGTCTGCGGCCCGTGTTCGGCGATGGCGGCGAGGGCAGCCTCGACGAACTCGGCCCGGCGCCGTTCGCGCTGGCCGTTCCACCTGCCAGCTGGGAGTTCTGGGCCGTCGGGCTGCACGAGGCTCACTCTAGCAATGAGGTGGTACGTCACGTACCATGTGACCCACCGAACACATCACCATCCGACTTCGACTAGAGCGCGAGCTGAATTCCATGACCGACGTGCAGATCGAATCCCCCGTCGACCAGGCCCTGCAGGACTTGGCCGAAGGCGAAAAAGCCTGGGCTGAAACCTCTTTGGCAGATCGTTTGCAGCTACTGGCGGATACTCGCCAGCGCGTGATCGACAACGCCCAGCAATGGGTGCACGCCGCGGCTTTCCAGATCAAGAAGCTCGATCCGGATTCCCCGCTGGTCGGCGAGGAGTGGATCTCGGGCCCGTACGCCGTCGCGGGGGCCATTGCCTCCCTGATCGCCAGTCTGGAGCAGCTCCAAGCCGGGCACAGCCCGCTTCGCGACGCCAAGTTCGGTGTTACCCCCGGTGGACGTACGACGGTTTCGGTGTTGCCGCTCAACATCTTTGACAGCTTGCTGCTGTCGGGATTCAGTGCCGAACTATGGCTGCAGCCCGGCGTCGACCAGGCCGAGGCCCTGCGCACCGCGGGCCTGGCGCAACGCGATCCCAGCCACACCCATGGTGTCGGCGCGGTGCTCGGTGCCGGCAACATCACCTCGATCGCGCCCCTGGACACCCTGTATGAACTGTTCGCCAACAACCGCGTGGTGGCGCTGAAGCTCAATCCCATCACCGACCCGCTCTTGCCGGTGTTCACGCAGGTGCTGCAGCCCTTCATCGCGATCGGCGCGGTGCGGATTCTGACCGGTGGAGCCGATGTCGGTACCTACCTGGTGCACCACCAGCTGGTCGATCACGTCCACATGACCGGCAGCTCGGTCACCCACGACGCGATCGTTTTCGGCACCGGCGACGAGGGCGCGCAACGCAAGGCCGCCAACCAGCCGGTCCTGGACAAGGCCATCACCAGCGAGCTCGGCGGCGTTTCGCCAACCATCGTGGTGCCCGGCACGTGGAGCTCTTCCGACATCGAGTTCCAGACCCGCCACATCGCCACCCAGCGGTTGCACAACAACGGCTACAACTGCATCGCCTCGCAGGTTGTGGTGCTCTCCAAGGCATGGCCACAGCGTGACGAGTTCCTTGCCGCGCTGCGCAAGGCCGTCGACGAGGCGCCGCCCCGGCCCGCCTACTACCCCGGTTCGGACGACAGGGTGGCCGGCGCACAACAGTCCTACCCCGACGCCGAGCGCCTCGGCGAGAACGGCGCGCGCGTGCTCGTCGTCGACCCCGAAGATCGCACGGCCCTACTGCGTACCGAGTACTTCGGACCGGTCCTCGGCGTCATCGAACTTGATATCGCCAATGACCCGGACGGAGCCCTCTTCATCCAGGAGGCAGCCCGAGTCGCCAATGACGAATTCGTCGGAACCCTCGGGGTGAACGTCCTCGCGCATCCCGACACCATCAAGGCGCTGGGATCGGATTTCGACACCCTGGTCGAGAACCTGCGGTACGGCACCGTGGCCATCAACGCCTGGACCGGCGTGGGCTATCTGACCCCCTCCGCCACCTGGGGCGCGTTCCCCGGCCACGTCCTGAACGATGTACAGAGCGGGATCGGGGTCGTGCACAACGGTTTCCTCGTCGAGAAGCCGGAACGCACCGTGGTGCGCGGCCCGTTCCGGCCGTTCCCGCGGTCTTTTGCACACGGAGAGTGGGCGCTGTCCCCGAAGCCGCCGTGGTTCGTGAGCAATGCCACCGCGGCGGGCACCGGCGAACTGCTGGTCGACTTCGCCAGCAAGCCCAGCCTGCTGAAGGTGCCGAAGATCTTCATTTCCGCGCTCCGCGGCTGAGGATTTACGACGGCCACCTGCTGGTGGTCGTCGGGGTGAATATCCGCGTGGGACTGACGCGCGGGAACGTGGGCGCAGGAAATCGCCGCGGTGCGGGCGGGCGCGGCGGCATGTACGTGAAAATGTCGATGAAGTACATGATTCCGCCGATAAGAGCGGACAGACCGCACACCAGCAAGATCAAATCCCACGGGTCGAAGGTGGCCGTGCCCGGATCCGCGGCCATGTATCTGTACACCACCCGGACAAACATGATGATCAGCGAGGTTCCCCCGATCACGCCCAGAATCGCGAAACACGTGTGGAAGAAGGCCATGTGTTGGGAGCCGCCCGCGTAGCCGACGGCATTGCCCCAGCGACTGGCCATCAACCCGCCCAGCCCGAGTATGGCCGGGACACTCACCCCGACGACGATCTTCCCGAGCACATCGCGATAGTCGACGAGCGCCATTACCGACTCCTTCGGCCGCGACGACAGCGGGTTAGGTGTTAATACCACGAGGGCTCGCATCCGCGACTCAAAATCCAGGAAACGGGCGTACCCTCACGGAAGTGACTCTCTCCCAATCAGTGTGGACCGACACCGACGACTACCTGGAGCGCACCGTCGCCACCGACGCTGCCGAGCTGGACCACATCCGCCAGGCGCAGCAGGAAGGCGGCCTGCCCGATATCGCGGTATCGGCCGCTCAGGGCAAGTTCCTGTACTTGTTGGCCACGATTGCCAAGGCCAGCCGGGTGCTGGAGATCGGCACGCTCGGCGGGTACAGCACCGCATGGCTCGCCAAGGCGGTCGGCCCTGACGGCGCGGTGGTGACGCTGGAGTTCGAGCCCAAACATGCTTCCGTCGCACAGGCCAGTCTGGAGCGCGCCGGACTCGCCGAACGTGTGGAGGTCCTGGTGGGCCCGGCTCTCGACTCGCTGCCCTCGGTCGAGGGACCGTTCGATCTGGTGTTCATCGATGCCGACAAATCCAACAACCCGGGCTATCTCGATTGGGCGTTGCGGCTCACACGGCCCGGGGCAGTAATCGTGGTGGACAACGTGATTCGCTGGATCTCGGAAGAGGGTCCGAACGCCGAAGGGACTCGCCAGGCGCTGGAGCGGCTGGGTTCTGATCCACGTCTGGATGCCACTGCGCTGCAGACAGTGGGCGTCAAAGGCTGGGACGGGCTGGCGATCGCCGTCGTGCGCTAGCGCACACCCTCGCGGGCGTAGACGGTGCGTAGGACGAACTCCACCTCCGGCCCCATCGCCAGCCCTGCCAGCTCGGGATAGAGCGTTATGAACTGGTGCCCGTGCGCTGGCCCGTCCTGCGAGCACAGGTGGTGCGCCAATTCGTGCAGAATGACCAGTTCCCGCATGGCCCAAGCGCTCCCGTTGCGATCGTCGGGAACGGCGATCGCCGCCCGGTCTCCGTCGCGCTCGTAATGTGCCGCCGTCGCACCGCGACGGGCACGCACCGTCACGGGTCCGGCAGACCATCTACTCGTCACGAGGGCCAGCACGTCATCGACATAACGCTGCACCGATTCGACCGACGCGAAGCGCGCCTCGGGCGGGAGCGTCAGCCGGGTGCCGAAGAAATCGATATCGCGCTGACTGTGACTCGCCGCCCGCTCAAACATGGTGCGCACGAACTCCTCGGCCGCGTACACCTTGGCGCGCTGAGAATCACGCGGATGACGCGCTCGCGCGAAGACATCGGGCTGTGACCGTGGCTGATCGCTCAGTTCTGCTCCAATGCGCCACGGGCACCAGCCAATTCGGAACTACTGCCAAGCCTGGCCCGCCGCCCCGCACGATCACCCGCGCGACGGGCATGCGAGGAGTAACCGGCCTGTGCGCTCACCGCGCGCCACCGGCCGCGCGCCGTCGAGGCGCCCTTATAGAAATCATGCAGCTCGATGTCCTTGTCACGCAGCACCAGTTCGGTTCCCGTGCCGCGCTTCTCGGTCTTCACTGCCTCTGCGCGCGCCTCCTGCCGGGCGTCGGAGAGCCGCTGCCCCACCCGCGTGCCGAACGCCAGCTGGAAGTTCAGGCGGGCTGTGATCGTCGGGGTGGGCCGGTGCGCACCGGAACCGATGTAGGTGTCCGAGGCCCTGACCATCTGGACCACGAGGCTGGCGTAGAGCGCATGGACGGCGTCAATGTCCTCGGCGAAGCCGTAGGCGTACACATACGTCGAGTTGGACGCGACGTCGCACGTGACGTCGTTGGCGCCGGCGATCAACGCGAACAGGTTGACGTAGGTCCGCAGGCCGCGGGTGCCCGCCTCGCCGATGGTGATGGTGCGCTGCGTGGGCCGCGCCTGAGCGTCTCGCTTGGCCGAGTGCGCGCGGGCGACCGCCAGGTCGATCGAGGTCGCGGTGGCCAGTCTCTGTGCCGCCGCCATGAAGGCCTCGGCCTCGTGCGCGTTGTCGGTGCCCTCGGCCTGACGGAGCAGAGCGGCGATCCGCGAGAGCTGCTTGTCCTCTGTCACGAAGGCCAGGTTAGGCGAGCCCGGCGACATATCGCGGTAGCAAGTACCGCCCGCAGTTCTGACAACCATGGTTGTCAAGTCGTTCGGGTTGTGTTTCGATAGCCGCACATGAGACACAGGGCGACAGTGGAGGCCGCGTGACCCTTCAGGAAAATGCCGTACTGCCTGCGGCATACGCGGAGAATCTGACGAACCCGGCACCGGCGCACACGGGAGTGCGGAATGCTCTCCGCCGATGGACGGGGTTCGATCTCACTCCGTCCGACGAGGTGGTGCGCCAGTACGGGGCAGGTCTGTGGATAACCGATCCGGTAGCCGAACGCTTCGTTGAAGAGGTCTACTACGGGGAGATCGGCCCGGAGCGCGGCCGCGCGCTCCTTGACCGCGCTCTCAGCGAGGGAATCGACGCCGTCGAGGACGCGCCCGAATCGATGCGGGCATTGTTCGCGGAGTTCGACACGCTGCCTCTGTGGGCCGATCCGGAACTCATCGAGGCCGGGGCCGCAGTGTGGCGGCGGTGGGGCTATGACATGGGCTCCATTGCCAACGCCGGCACCATGGACACCTACACCGAGGGCTGGTTGGCAACCCCACTCTCGCTGGCGGGCGGGTATGCGGGCCAAGGCGCGATGCATCGCCACCTCGAGACCAGCAGGTGGTGGCTGGAGTGCGCACGGCCCGGTGCCGCCCTGGACCGGTATTCGGTCGCCCGGCAGATCACCATGAAGATCCGCGTCATGCACGTCTCCGTGCGCCGTGGCGTGCGCCAACATCCCGAATGGCGCCGCGAGCAATGGGGCGAGCCCATCAGCCAATCGGAGATGCTGCTGACACTCATTGCCGGCAGCGTGGCACCCGGGCTCGGACTGTGGGCCGTCGGCTATCTCACAACTCGATCGGAAATAGTTGCAGCCCTACACTTTTGCCGCTATCTCGGCTATCTGCTCGGAGTGCGGTGTGATGACATCTACCCCGAGACAGTCGCCGACGCGGTACGGATTCTGTATCACTTCGACGCCACCCGCGCCTATGACGGCGGTGACGCCTCACGCGAACTCGTGGAGTCGTTCGTTCCGTCGTTCACGCCGAGCCCTGGCTCATCACCGGCCAATCGCCTCCGGGGACTGTTCCACCTGCAACTACAGGCGGGTTTCACGAGACTATTCATGCTGCCGTGGAACCGCAGGCTCTATCGGATCCCCACCGGCTGGCTCGGCACCGCGGCACTTGTCGCACGTGCACCGTTTATCGCCGCGATAGAACTCGCCCGTCACGCTGTCCCCGCGGTAGACCGCCGCTGGCAGGACGGAAAGATGCGGCGCTGGGAGCACTGGATCGACTGGCAGTCCGGCGCGCGCACCCATGACTTCCGCGACCTGTCACAGATGCGGCGCTAACGCGGCGTGTCGGCGTCAGGAAAGCCTGGCGTCGATCCAGGACACCGCCTCATCGAGCACGAGTTCCTTGTCGAACTCGTTGAAGATCTCGTGGTAGAGGCCATTCCAGATCTTCAGCGTCGCATCGGGCGCCGATTCAGAGAGCCACACGCTGCCTTCGGGCGCCGTCAATCGGTCGTCTTCGCCGTGCATCGTCAGCACCGGACGCTTCAGACCGGCGGCGCGCTGGCGCATCGCCTTTCCCACGCCCAGCAGTGCCCGGCCGATCCCCGCAGGCACCCGGCCGTGATGGACCAACGGGTCCGCGTTGTACGCGGCGATAATCGCGGGGTCATGCGAGATCGCGTTGACATCGAGCTTCTGCACCGGCAGCCCGGGCATCAGCCGTCCCACCACCGGGGCCACCAGTGTCAGCACATACGGCAATCCCACCTGCGCGGCGATCGCGGGCCCCGAGAGCACCATCAGGTCATAGCGGTCCTGGTGGTCCACTCCGTAGGCGAAGACAATCCCACCGCCCATGCTGTGTCCCAGCACGATGCGCTTCAGGTCGGGGTACTCGCGTGCCGCGATGTCGACCAGGGTGCCGAAGTCATCGGTGTACTCCGAGATGTCCCTGAGGTACACGCGCTTGCCACCGGAACGGCCATGGCCGCGGTGATCCAGGGCGTACACCAGGTACCCGGCGTCGTTGAACCGCTGCGCGACATGGTCGTACCGACGCGCATGCTCGCCGAAACCGTGCGAGAGCACGACGACGGCGCGAGGCGTTCCCGCCGGCGTCCAGGTGTCGTAGACGATCCGCACGTTATCGGCGCCGTCGAAGGCGCGCTGCACCCGAGATCCACTCACCCCGGAAACTCTACGGAACTGTCGAACCGGCCAACATCCGCCAATCCCCTAATCGCTCCGCTCTTGCCCGCCGGACCTAGAACACGTTCTAGTGTGAGCGCATGGGATTCCTCAAGCCCACACTGCCCGTCGTCGATATCGCCGAATGGAGCAAGGGCACCCGCGCCGAGAAGATACGTCCGATGGCCCGGCACTGGGCCGAGGTGGGCTTCGGCACACCGGTCGCCTTGCACCTCTTCTACGTACTGAAGATCGGGCTGTACATCCTGGGCGGGTGGCTGTCCGCCATGGCGACCACCAACGGTATTGACGAATGGGCGGATTTCTCCGCGCCCATCGTCTTCCAGAAAGTGGTGCTCTACACCATGCTGTTCGAGGTCATCGGCCTCGGCTGCGGTTTCGGGCCACTTAACAACAGGTTCTTCCCCCCGCTGGGGTCAATCTTGTACTGGTTGCGCCCCAACACTATTCGCTTGCCCCCCTGGCCCCGCGTCCCACTCACCAAGGGCTCCGCACGCACCCCGATCGATATCGCTCTCTACGCGGCGCTCCTGGTGATCCTGCTGGTCGCACTGTTCTCGCAGCCCGCCGCGACGGGGCTGCTACCCATCTGGCAGGTGGCCACCATCCTCGGGCTGCTGGCCATCAGCGGCCTGCGTGACAAGGTGATCTTCCTGGCCGCCCGTGGCGAGGTGTACGGCGCCCTCACCGTCACGTTCCTCTTATCCGGGGCCGACATGATCGTCGCCGCCAAGCTCATCTTCGTCGTCATCTGGATGGGGGCAGCGACGTCAAAGCTCAACCACCACTTCCCCTTTGTCATCTCGACCATGATGTCCAACAACCCGCTCATCCGCGCCAAGCGGCTCAAGCGGGCGTTCTTCGAGAAGTTCCCCGATGACCTGCGCCCCGGACGGCTCTCCCGCTTTGTCGCGCACGTGAGCACCGCCATTGAGATGCTGGTGCCGATCGCGTTGTTCTTCAGCCATGGCGGCTGGGTCACCACCATCGCGGCCATCGTCATGGTGTGTTTCCACCTGGGCATCCTGACCGCCATTCCCATGGGTGTACCGCTGGAATGGAATGTGTTCATGATCTTCGGTGTGCTGTCGCTGTTCGTCGCGCACGCGAACATCGGCCTCAAAGACATCGAGCACCCCGTGCCCGTGCTGCTCCTGTTCGCCGTCAGCGCCGGTGTGGTTGTCGCAGGAAACCTATTGCCCCACAAGATTTCCTTCCTGCCGGGCATGCGGTACTACGCGGGAAACTGGGACACCACGCTGTGGTGCATCAAACCATCCGCCAGCGCGAAAATCGACAAGGGCATCGTCGCGATCGCCAGCATGCCGCAAGCGCAGATGGAGCGCTTCTACGGCACCGAACAGGCTCCCCTGCTCATGTACATCGGCTATGCGTTCCGCGCGATGAACACTCACGGTCGGGCCATGTTCACGCTCGCGCACCGCGCCATGGCGGGACAGAACGAGGACGAGTACGTCATCACCGACGGCGAACGGATCTGCAGCACCGCCATCGGCTGGAATTTCGGCGACGGGCACATGCACAACGAGCAGCTGATCGCCGCGATGCAGGAACGCTGCCAGTTCGAACCCGGCGAGGTGCGCATCGTGCTGCTCGACGCCCAGCCCATCCATCGGCAGACCCAGCAATACCGCCTCGTGGACGCTGCCACTGGCGAGTTCGAAACCGGCTACGTCCGAGTGGCCGATATGGTCAGCCGCCAGCCCTGGGACGACGAGCTGCCCGTGCACGTCAACACCCGCTAACCACCTGACAGGTGTCGGTGGACGGGACTATCCTCGCGCCGTGACGGCACAAGCCATCGAGGATGAATTTCTTTCGCACACCGAACAATATCGGCGTGAGATTCTGGCCCATTGCTACCGGATGACGGGGTCCATCCACGATGCCGAAGACCTGGTGCAGGAGACCTACCTGCGCGGATGGAAGGCGTACGACCGGTTCGAGGGCAAGTCGTCGGTGCGCACCTGGCTGTATCGGATCGCCACCAACACCTGTCTGACGGCCCTGGAGGGCAAGCAGCGCCGGCCACTGCCGACCGGGCTGGGAGCCCCCAGCGCCGACCCGCTCGACGAGTTGGACGAACGCGCCGAGATCCCGTGGCTGGAGCCGCTGCCTGACGACGCCACCGACCCGGCCAGCATCGTGGGATCACGGGAGTCGGTGCGCCTGGCTTTTGTCGCCGCCTTGCAACACCTGCCCGCCAAGCAACGTGCGGTGCTGGTGCTGCGCGAGGTACTGCAGTGGAAGGCCCAGGAGGTCGCCGAGGCCATCGGCTCCACCACCGCCGCCGTGAACAGCCTGCTGCAGCGTGCCCGAGCGCAGCTGCAGGAGGTCTCGCCGCAAGAGGACAACCTGCTGGAGCCCGAGGACCCGATGCTGCGGGAGCAGCTCCGCCAGTACATCAACGCTTTCGAGCGCTACGACGTTGATGCCATCGCGAAAATGTTTACCACCGAGGCAATTTGGGAGATGCCTCCGTTCACCGGTTGGTATCAGGGCGGGCAGAGCATCGCCACACTCATCAAGGAGCAGTGCCCGGCCGAGCATGCCGGCGATATGCGCCTCATCGAAACGTCCGCCAATGGTCAGCCGGCGATCGGCCTCTACATGCGCGAGGGGGACGGGGTGCACCGCCCGTTCCAGATGCACGTCCTGGACGTCACCCAAGACGGCGTGGCCCATGTGGTGTGCTTCTTCGATATCTCACTGTTCGAGAAGTTCGGTCTGCCAAGCGAACTCACCGACCTCGAAACCTAGGTTGTGGCGGATTCGTCTCGCATTTTCGCGCCACAACCTCGGTCTCGACGCACGGACTACCGCGGCGCGAGACTCCCCGGGAACAGATACTGGTCCGAGGGCCTGGTCACGCTGTGGAACCAGGCGGTGAAGAATCCGGACAAGTCCTTACCGGCAACCCTCTGCACATACGCCTCGAACTGCGGCCAGGTGGCGTTACCCCACCGATGCGCTGAGGGCCACGATCGCAGGATCTCCAGGAATGCCTTGTCCCCGATAGTGCGTCGCAGCGCGTGCAGCGCCAGCGGACCCTTGCCGTACACACCCAGCGGATTGAAGACCTCGTCGGCGCTGCATTCGGCGTCACCCGGGCACATGTCGTAGAGCAGGTTCCCCCAGACCTTGTCCTCATCCCAGATCTTCTCCGCCGTCTTGCGGTAATGCTCGTCGATGGACTTGCCTTCCTTTTCCTCCGACCACATCCACGGCAGATAGGAGGCGAAGCACTCGTTGAGGCAGATATCGCGCCACTGCTCGACCGACACCAGATCGCCGTACCACTCGTGCGTGTTTTCGTGCACGATCGTCGACAGGCGGCCTGGCTCTTCGGTGTCGCGGCTGAAGGTGTAGTAGGGACGCGTCTGAGTTTCCAAGGCGCTAAAGGCGATGTCCTCGCGGATCGGATCGGCGAAGATGCCTCCGGCCGCCACGTGCGGGTACTTCCCGAGCTTGGATTCCAGGAATGTGAGTATCTCCGGCAGGCGTGCCTCGGAATCCCCCGAACCGGCGTCGGGCGCAAAAGCACTCACCACGGGGGTGCCGCTGGGCAGCGTGGACCGGAACACCGAGAAGTGATCCACGGCAAACGGAACGAGATACATGGCAACGGGATTCGGCTCATTCCAGGTGGTGGTGGTCCAGCCGCCCGACTCGGTGGCCTTGCCTTCCCGGCCGCCTGCCACGGCGGTCCATGAGGACGGAACGGTCGCCGTGAGCTTGAACGGGGCCTTGTTCACCGGGGTGTTGTTCGACGGGTACCAGTTCTCGGCTCCGTCGGGCTCGCCGCCCTTGGCGTACCCGCCGCTGGTGCTGCGAACCCAGCCGGGCAGCGCGCCAAGATCACGTTCCTGCGCCTCCTGCTGCTCATTGAACGCGTAGGTGATCGTGGTGGTGAATGAGCTTCCGGCACGAATGCCCTTTTGCGGGGTGACGGTCATTTCGTGCTCGCCGCTGAATTCGGTGGCGGCCGGTCGGCCGTCCACGGACGCCGTCACCGTGCCCAGATCCGAGTAGTCCAGATTGAAGCTGGACAGGTTCTGGGTAGCAGCGGCCCGGATCACCATCGTGCCGTTCACATCGGTGCTCTCGGGGTCGAACCGCAGCGTCAGGTCGTACCGGGTGACGCGATAGCCGCCGTTTCCATCCTGCGGGAAGTAGCTGTCGATGCCGTTGGGCGATCCGGGCGTGAAGGTATCGGTCGCGTATGCGGGCACCGCGGCGACGCCGCCACCAACCACGAGCACCGCGACAGCGGCAGGGATCCCGAGAATCCTGTGTGTCATGTGAGCCTTACGTAGAGCGGGCCCCTGTGACCCTCACGAGCGACTCTACGTAAGGCGGCACCGATCGTGCGTAGCTACTGCAGGTGAGCCGGATCCATCCAGCTGACCTCCCACACGTGTCCGTCCAGGTCGCGGAACGAGCGTCCGTACATGAAGCCAAGCTCCTGTGCCGGCATCCAATCCACCCCGCCCGCGGCCAGCGCCGCCTCGGTCAGCTCGTCCACCCCTTCCCGACTGTCAGCCGAAACACAGAGCAGCACTTCGCGATTCTTTGACGTGTCGGCGATGTCGTCGGCGATGAAACCGCGAAACCGTTCCTCCTCCAGCATCATCACCCAGGTCTGCTCGTTGATCGCCATACAGACGGTCTTCTCGTCACAAAACTGGTCGTTGAAGGAGAAGCCCAGGTGGTCGAAGAACTTGCGGCTTGCCGCGGCGTCGGCGACGGGAATATTGACGAACAACATGCGGGACATCGGGGCTCCTCGGTGCATGACGGCGGCATCTCCACCGTTCATCTGTATCGACAACCCGGCGCCCGAAAACTCATCGGCCCACCGCATCGATGAATCCCACACCCGAGACCGTTCCGGACGGCAGGATTGGGGTATGCAATTCACCCAGTGGCTGCACCGTGCCCTGCAGCAGGACCCGAACCGCCCCATCACGATCTACCAGGGCCGGGAACGCACCGTGGAGCAGTTCGCCGACCGTGTCGCCCGGCTGGCCGGGGCACTTCGAGCCCTCGGCGTCCGGCCGGGCGACCGGGTGGGCATGCTCTCGCTGAACTCCGACCGCTACGTCGAATACCTCACCGCGGCGCCGTGGTTGGGTGCTGCGCTGAACGCCGTCAACATCCGCTGGAGCCTTGCCGAGATCGGCTACTCCCTGCGTGAATCCGGCACCCGTGTGCTGTTCGTGGACGACGCATTCAAGGCCGCCGCCGCACCGCTGCGTGCTGCCTGTGCATGCCTGGACACCGTCATCTACTGCGGCGACGGTCCCACACCCGAGGACATGATCGGGTACGAGGACCTCCTCGCCGCGCACGAGCCCGTCGCGGACACCCGCACCGGTGGCGCCAGCCTGCTAGGCGTCTTCTACACGGGAGGAACCACCGGAAATCCCAAGGGCGTCATGCTGTCTCATGACAATGTGCTGACCTCGGCGATGGGGTCGCTATCCACCGGAAACTTCCTCACCCGTGACGGCCGACTGCTGCACTCGGCGCCGATGTTCCACATGGCCGACTTCAGTGCCGTCCTCGCGGGGAACCTCTCGGGTTCCACGCACGTAATCGTCCCGTCGTTCACTCCACAGGGGGTGCTGGACGCCATCGTTGAGCACGATGTCCAGGACATGCTGTTGGTGCCCACCATGATCCAGATGCTGGTCGATCATCCAGCGGCCGCACAGCTCGACCTCAGTGGTATCCGCGGAATCGTCTACGGCGCCTCGGTCATCTCCGAGGCAGTGCTGCAACGCGCCAAACACGTGTTCCCCAACGCGCGATTCACCCAGGCCTACGGCATGACCGAGGTGTCCCCCGTCGCGACGCTGCTGCTTCCCGACGATCATGACGACCCCGCGCTGCTGCGCTCGGCGGGACGCGCGGCCCCCCATTGCGAGGTGATGATCGTCGACTCCAGCGGAGACACCGACACCGAAGTCCCACGCGGCGAAATCGGCGAAGTGGTCGTCAAGGGCGACAACGTCATGCTCGGCTACTGGGAGCTACCCGAGGAGTCTGCGGCCGCCGCCCGGGACGGATGGATGCACACCGGCGACGCCGGGCGGATGGATGAACGCGGGTACGTCTACATCGTCGATCGCATCAAGGACATGGTGGTGACCGGCGGCGAGAACGTCTACTCGGCCGAGGTAGAGAACGCGCTGGCCAAGCATCCGGCGGTAGCGGCGTGCGCGGTGATCGGCATCCCCGACGAACGGTGGGGTGAACGCGTGCATGCCGTCGTCGTCACACAGACGCAATCCGAGTGCTGCGGCGAGGATCTCCAGGAGCACTGCCGCGAACACATCGCCAACTACAAGGTGCCGCGCAGCTTCGAGTTCGTGGACGAGCTCCCGTTGTCCGGTGCGGGCAAGATCCTCAAGCGCGTGCTCCGCCAGAAGTACTGGGATACCCGCGATGCAGGCGTCTCCTAACAAGACCTCATAATCGTGCATAGGTAGTCGTCAGAGGCACTCTTGGCCCCTTGACCACGCACTTTTAGAACGCGTTTCACTTTTTCCGTAAAGCCGCTATCCTCGTCCACGAGAGTGATCTGGTTCACGTGTATCTGGAAGGACTAGCCAGTCAATGAAGACAAAAGGCGCGCTGATTCGCGAGCTCAACAAGCCGATCGTCGTCGAAGAGATCACCTTCGGTGATCCGGCCGAGGGCGAAGTTCAGGTCCAGTTACACGCCGCCGGCATGTGCCACTCCGACTACCACGTGCTGACCGGTGCCACCCCGATGGAGCTGCCGGTGCTGCCCGGCCACGAGGGTGCGGGCATCGTCACCAAGGTGGGCAAGGGCGTCACCTCCGTCCAAGAGGGTGACCACGTCATCTTCGCCTTCATCCCGGCCTGCGGTAAGTGCCCACCGTGTATGCGCGGCTACCGGTCCCTGTGTGACCGAGGCGCAATCCTGCTGGGCGGCAAGGCCATTGCCGACGGCACCAACCGCATCCACGCAGGTGACACCCCCGTCTCCGCGATGAACCTGCTCGGCACCTTCTCGCCGTACGCCGTGGTGCACGAAGATTCCGTCGTCAAGATCGACGACAGTGTGCCCTTCGAGTCGGCCGCACTGCTCGGCTGCGCCGTGCCCACCGGCTTCGGCTCTGCCACCAACATCGCCGAGGTCAGGCCCGGCGAGGACGTCATCGTCATCGGTGTGGGCGGAATCGGCATGAGCGCCCTGCAGGGCGCCGTCGTCTCCGGCGCCCGCTACGTCATCGCGATCGACCCGGTGCCGTGGAAGCGTGAGCAGGCCCTCAAGTTCGGTGCCACCCATGTCTACGCCTCGATGGCCGAGGCCATCATGCCGGTTATGGACCTGACCTGGGGCATCATGGCACAGAAGACCATCATCACGGTCGGCGAGATGAAGGGCGAATACGTCGAAGAGGCCATGATCCTCACCGCCAAGACCGGCACCTGCGTGGTCACCGGTATGGGCGCGATGGTCGATGTGGATGTGAAGTTCAACCTGTTCCTCTTCACGATGCTGCAGAAGACGCTGAAGGGCAATATCTTTGGTGGTGGCACCACGCACACCGAGACCCCACGTCTGGTCGGCCTGTACAAGCAGGGTCTACTCAAGATCGACGAGATGGTCACCAGCACTTACAGCCTGGAGCAGATCAACGACGGCTACCAGGACATGCTCGACGGCAAGAACATCCGTGGCGTCATCAAGTACACCGAAGCCGACTGGTAACCCGACGCTTTCGCCGACAGTAACGCCACGCAGACGATTCCCCGGATTCCCTGCGTGGCGTTACTGTCGATATATGGCTATCGACGTCCGGCGCGCGAGTGAGCGGCTCGCCACCAAGATCTCGTGGCTGGACTCCAAGCACTCGTTTTCCTTCGGTGAGCACTACGACCCACACAACACGCACCACGGATTGCTGCTGGTCAACAACGACGACATCGTGCTGCCGGGCGCCGGGTTTGAGACGCACCCCCATCGCGATATGGAGATCGTCACCTGGGTGCTCCAGGGATCGCTGGTGCATCAGGATTCCGAGGGCAACGCCGGGGTGATCTATCCCGGTCTGGCACAACGAATGTCGGCAGGCTCAGGCATCCTGCACTCGGAGAAGAACGACTCCTGGCGGCTGTCCGGCGAGCGTCACTCCGACCCGGTGCGATTCGTCCAGATGTGGGTGAGCCCCGATGACTCGGGGATTGATCCCGGTTACCAACAGTTGGAGATCGATGGCGAGCTCCTCAGTGGGGGGCTGGTGACCGTGGCCTCGGGGATGCCGCGGCACCGTGATCAGACGGCAATCACCATCGCCCAGAAGAACGCGGCACTGCACGCGGCGCGCATCCCCGCCGGGGACAGCGTCGAGCTTCCGGCGGCACCCTTCGTGCATCTGTTTATCGCCCGCGGCGCCGTGATCCTCGAGGGAGCCGGTGAGCTTGCCGAGGGGGATGCCGTGCGGCTCAGCGACACCGGCGCTGCACGGGTCACCGCGACGACCGATGCCGAAGTCCTCGTATGGGAGATGCACACTCGCTTAGGCGGCTAGCGCACCTCATCGCGACGCTGCCGACGTCCGATCGATCCCCACTTGTTACCAAAGTTGACTGTGTTGCTGCTGTGATTATCGTTGACTATTCAAGATCGTCACAGGAGGGACCGCCGTGGGCATTTCACGCTTTTCGCGTCTTCCGCGAGCCGGTTCCGGACGTCGCCTGCTCAGCGTTGCGTTCGGCGTGATGCTGGCGGCGGCACTGCCCATTCCCACCACCCATAACACCGCCCGGGCCGAGGCGGCCCACGATGCGGTGCTCGCCGCCATCGCCAACACCAAGGGCACCTTCCTGGTCTACAACTTCGGCGGCGGCAACCCGGCCCCCTTCCGCAACGCCGCGGGCAACGAGTACACGCTGGACAATGGCGGCCACCTCATGGTCATCAAGAGTGCCTCGTCCCGACTGCGCGCAAACCTGTTGGTGGACACCCATTCCGGCTATCAGTCCCGGTGTGAACGCGATGCACGCGCCCGCACCGCCGAGGGTCTGTGGCAGGCCTCGGAGACATACAAGCCGATGGCGGCCTGGATGACCATGGGCAAGCCCACGTTCATCATCAACGCCAACTTCTTCGACGTCCGGGGCCAAAAGGGCGGCGACTGGAAGAGCACCGGATGTACCTCACCGCTGGGCGCCTATGTCGATACCGCCAACGGCAGCGCCAACTACAACAAACAGGTCACCGGAACGCGGGTGTACGCGGGCAAGCAGGCACTCTCCGGTGGCGACGAAGTCTGGACAGCGTTGGCCACCATGGTCTTTTCCCCGGGATCGGCGCCGGAGGTCATCGCCTCCGCAGGGCCCAAGGACTACGGGTACGCTACGGGCCCGCTAGAAGGGTTGATGGACAAGGGAGTTCAGTTCGTCGCGGTAAGCGGGTTGAAGTTACTTCTTCCAGGCTTCACCGAGCAGCTGAATGACCCGGGCCCCGCTGCCGCCCGCACCGCGCTCGGCTACAAGTCCGCAACCGATGAACTCATGGTCTTCCAGGGCGGCAGCTACACCCCCGACAACCTCCAGGACCTCTACCGCGGACTGGGCGTCGACAAGGCCATCGCCCTCGACGGGGGCAGCTCCTCGGCCATCGTGCTGCGGCGCGATGCCGGCGGCATGTGGGCGGGATACGGCTCCCCCAAAGGTAATTGCGATACCACCTACACCCTGTGCGATGCCGCGGGCGGCGTCGGACGCGCACTGCCCAGCTGGCTGGGATTCAGTTAAGCCACCTACTTCGGCGGCTCGATCGGGAGCGTCGGTCCACCGTACGGTGTGGGAATGGTGAAGCGTCCCTTGGGAGTCGGGTCGGCCAGCTTACCCAAATCGGCGCCCTTGGGTGGGCCGGCGGTATCGTCATCGGCCGGCCGCGGCGCATTCTTGGCACCGCGTATTAGCACGGCAGGGTCGTCATCTCGGCAGTAGCCCGCATACAGGAACGGCTCCGGGTAATCGGCCGCCGACACCGCGGTACGCGGATATCCGTAGTCACAGGTGTAGCGAGGGTAGATATCGGCGGTGGCCCACACGCCATGGTCGTAAAAGGTGTTGCCCACCGCCTCGATCACCGATCCGCGATACGCGGGGAACAGCGCATTGAGCGCCGGAACGCGCACGTAGGACAACTGCGCCACCGTGGTGAGATTCCCCAGCAGCTGCGCCATGTTGTCGGAGTTGTCGGCGAACACGGCGTCGGTGGTAGCCAACGGCCCGGGCACCCTGTCGATCAGCGTGCGAAAGCCGCCATCCATCCGGGCCACGCCGTTCAGGGACCGATTCAGGCCCTGTGTGGTGGCAGCGAGGCCATTGTTCATCTCCGCGAATGAGGACAACGTCACCCGGCTCTTCTTGAGAACGCTGACCGTTTCCGGAAGCACGGAATCCAGTGTCGACAGAAGGAATACGCCGCCGTCGATGATGTCGGTCATCTTGCGCGGCGCTTCGCGTGAGAGATGGAGTTCCTTCTTGATGATCTCCAATTTCTGCGTATCCGCCTGCGCAAGAGCACCGTCGGCGTTGGCAAGCATCTTCGACAGCGACACGGGAACGGTTGCCTGCCCGCGGGCGATCACACTGCCGTTGTCCAAGTACGGGCCGGTGGTCGTCACCGGCGCGAAGTCGACGTACTGCTCACCCGCCGGAGAAAGCCCGGACACTCGCACCGGACTCCCCACCGGAATCTTCACGTCGGATTCGATATGAATCAGCGCGACCGGTCCACGAGGAGATGGCGTCACCGAGTCCACCCGGCCAATCCGCATACCGCGCAGCGCCACATCCTGGTTGGGGATCAAACCACCGGACTCCGGCAGCTCGATCGACACCTCATAGGTCGAGGCGAATGCCCTGGCGCGCAACGCGCCCACCGCCAGGTAGGTGCACGCCACCACGAGGGTGGCCAGAAGGGCGAGGCCTGACAACCACATGCGGTTGCGGTGCCCCATCTTTACGGCGTCCACCACCGTATTCGCCACTATGTTGATCATCGCGGCGGCCCCTGGGGTACGGGCACAGCGCCCGGTATCGGTTCGATGACGCCGGGCTCGGTCGGACTCGGGCGCACCGGAATTGCCGGAGCGTCGGGCCCTTTACCCACGACACGCTCCTGCAGGCGCCACAGGGTGTACTTGAACGATCCGACCAACTTGGCCCAGTCATAGCGCTTCGGGCCGTGGAGCCCCGGATCGCCCTGGTAGCCGATATCGGGTATCGATCCCAGCACCAGTCTGTCTATTGATACCCGGGCGGCGAATGCCGAGCCTGCCATGATCTTGATAATGGGGGGCATCAGCCGATTGAGTGCGGCAAGGCTGGTGTCGGGACTGACCGCGATGTCATTGAATGAACCCGCCAAGGTATTGAAATCAGCGATGACGCTGCGGCCGCTGGTGTCGGTACCCGCGATCGACGGGAATTTGGAGAGCTGCTTGGTCACCGCACCCACCTGGTCGGCGAGGTCTGCGATATGAGATGCATTGGCTGACAGAGTGTCCGTGGCAGGCGCGGCAGCGACCAAGAGCTCCGAGAGCGTCTCGTGCCGCGTGTTCATCTCAGCGGCAAGCTGTGCGGTGTCCCGCAGCGCGGAATCCAGCTGACCGGAGCGGGCGTTGAGAGTGCCCAGCAGCCGGTTCGACTTTCCGATCAGATCGCCGAACGCCGCACCGTTGGGCCCGGTGGCGCGGCCGAGGCCGTTGACCGTGCCGGTGAGATTGCGTACCGCACCGCCGTTGACGACGATGGCCGCCGAACTCAGCACCGCCTCCACCGTCGCGGCGGCGGTGGTCGAATCCAGACCAATAGTGTCCCCGTCCCGCAGGAGGGGTGCGTTGGCGTCCGCGGGTCGCGGCGGTTTCAGCGCGGCGAACACGTCGCCCAGCGGCGTCGCGGTGCGCAGTTCCACGGTGGTCCCCTTGGGAATCTCCACATCCGAACGAATCCGCATCGTGACCACGGCGGTGTAGTTGGTGGTGCTCATGGAATCGACCTCGCCGACGTCGGCGCCGCCCAGTTTCACCTTGGCACGCGAGGGCAGGTTCAAGATGTTGGTGAACACCGCCGTCAGGCCATAGGTACCACCGGTCAGGCCCGGTGCCGGAAGCGGGAGGCTGGCCAGACCGTTAGTGCTGCAGCCGCTCGTCAGCAGCACAGCGAGCACCACCGCGGGCCCTGCGTATCTTTGCCATCTGTTCATTTCTGCCCCATCGCCGCAAGACCATCGAGCACATACGTCAATCCGAAATCGGGTCCGTAGTCCTGCAGAGTGCCTGTGCTGCATCCCAGTTGGCGCAGGCCCATGAGATTGCAGATCTCCTTGGCGGCCTGGGTGTCGAACAACAACCTGTCCACCGGCACGTGGGCACGCACCACGTTGTTGATCGGGTCGACGATGTTGTAGACGTTGTCCGCCATCAGTGGAAGCAGATCGAACCCTTCCGATAGCTCTCGCCGGTTGTCATATATCGCCTGGGCGATTTGGTTGGAGTTACCGACAGATTGCTTGATGGCATCGCGATTCTGCTCCAGAAGTGAACCCGCCTGCATCAGAATGTTATTCAGCTGCTTTCCGGTAGTGCCCGATCCCAACTGCTCCTGATCGAGCACCTGGGACAGCTGCCGCACCTGGGAGGAGAACTCCCGGATGTTCTGGTCGTTACGTGCCGCGGCATCGAAGAGCGAGCTGAGCCGGGTGATGATCTTGGTCAGCTGATCACGAGTCATCGCACCGCCGTCGGCACTCAGACGAAGCGCCTTGGATAACTCGTCCAGAGATGCCCTCATCAACTCACCGTTGCCGGACAGCGCATTGGCGCTGTTGTTCACGACATCCGCCAGCGGCCCGCCGCCCTTACCGTCGCCCTTCATCGCCTTGGCGAGCCTGTCGATCATGGCGAGCACCCGATCAAACTCCACGGGCGTCTTCGTGCGGTCCAGCCCGATGACGTCTCCGTTCTTGAGCGTCGGTCCACCGCGATAAACCGGTGTCAGTTCGATGTGACGATCGGTAAGAATTGAGGTGGACACCGTAACGGCCTTGGCATCTGCCGGAACCTTGACCTTCGAGTCGACTTCGAATTCAACTTCCATATAGGTGCCACGCGAGGTGATCTTCGTGACCTTGCCAATCGGCATGCCGAGCACCGATACCTTGTTGTCGGGGTAGAGGCCGGAGACCGATTCGAATTGGGCCGTGATGGTGAGCCTGTTGATCCGCTCACGCACGTAGGTCCACCCGACGGCCGCCACCACCACCGCGACCACCACCGCCAGTGCCCCCGCGATCCAGATGACTCGCCGCGTCCGTGTGCTTATCGGTGTGCTCATTGGCAGTCCTTGAAGTACGGGATCATGTTGAACTGCTTGGCCCGTCCACTGATCGCGCACATCCACGAATCCACCGCGAGACCACCCGGCGCGCTCAGCTCGAGTGCGTTTCCGTAACCCGTGAGATTGGTGAAGTTTCGGGCCGCGACCGCCGTCACCTGCAAGATGCTCCGGAACAAGTCATCATGGCCGCCGATCAAATTGCTGAAGGTCTTTACATCGGCGATGAGCGCATCGACCGCGCGCCTGTCCTTGACCACCACCTTGCTCAGGAAGTTCGTCAGCTCGGTCACCGCACGCATCATGGAGTGGAAACTCGCTTGCCGAGAAACGAACTCGCCGAGCAGATCACGGCCCTGAACGATCAGCTTGCCGATGTCGCCCTGTTGCCGGTACAGGGTGCCCGACACCAACTCGGTACTGGCCAGCAGCGTGCCGATCTGATCGCGGCGATGCGATATCACCGACGACAGGGTCTGAATGTTCTCCATGGCCTGCGGCAGTACAGCGGGTAAGCCCTCGAGCTGTTTACCCAGTATCGCCACCGACTCCGCGATCTTGTCCGCGTCTACCTGTTCGAAAGTGGCGGTTGCGTCCTGGAGCGTGGCCTGTAGGTCGTAGGGAACGTCGGTATGCGCAAGATCGATTCGGCGATTGGGCAACACACCCTCACCGCTGTTGCGCAACTCCACATACTGATTGCCGAGAATCGTGGTGATCTTGATCGACGCTTTGGCGTCCTTACGCAAAGTGATGTCGTCGCGGACCCGCATGCCGACTTCGATGTGATCGCCCGCCAGCTCGACACTCGTGACGTTCCCCACCGGAACCCCGGCATACGACACATTGGCACCCGGTTGCAGCGACGCCGCCTGCAAGAACTCCCCGGTGTAGTGGCTGTAACCGATGCCAATCGCCTTCACCAGCAGCATCGCCCCCACCAGGGAGCCGATCACCGCGAGCGCGATGGCGCCCAACCAGATCTTGTTATACGTCTCAACCGGGCGTCGCGAAATACGCTGCCACACTGTGGGTTTATCCATCTGCCAGGTTCCTGCATTTCGGAGTGTATTGAGCCTTGTTACCGGGGGTAGCGGCATTCACGATGATCGGAACGATGTCGTTGAGTCCGGGGAAAAAACCGGTGATGTTGAGATCGCAGACGTATCCGTTGATGAAGGCGCCTTCTTGGGTGGTGCGCGCGACACCCTTGAGGAGTAGCGGCAGGTTGGCGCCGGTGAAGGCAAGCTGGGGTTCGACGGAATTCAGGTGACCGACGAACCCCGGTTCCCGATAAAGTATTTCGTTCAGCTGCGGATACACAGAGTCTGAGATTTTCGACAACCGACGCACCGCGAAACCCGTCGAACCGATCGAATCCACCAACCCCGCCCGGCGGTTGTCCAGGATTGCCACCATCTCACGGGTATGCGTCAACACGCTGTCCAGGTTTTTATTCTGTCCAGCAAGGGTTTTCGTCAGGCCATTGAGGTTGGTGATCACATCGTCGAGAACCTTGTCGCGGCCCGCGAAGGTCTCGGTGAGCTGCGATGTCTGGTCAACCAGGCCGACGATCGAGCCGCTGTCCCCCTGTAGAGACTTGACGACACCGTCGGTGAGATTGTCGACCTCGGCGGGATCGAGCACACTGAAAAGGGGTTCAAATCCGTGTAGCAGCATGCCGATGTCGAAGGACGGCTCCGTCTGCTCCACGGGAATCACGCTCCCCGGCTTGAGCCGATCGGTGCCGCCGGTCTTCCCCAGGGATAGTCCCAGGTAACGCTGACCGACGATGTTCTGGTACGTGATCGTCGCAATCGTATTGCCGTACAACGGCTGCTCGGTCTGTACCCGGAACTCCACCTTGGCCAGATCACCGTCGATCGCGACCGATTCAATGCGCCCAACCCGAACGCCCGCCACGCGCACGTCATCCCCGTCCCGCAACCCGGTGACATCGGTGAACATCGCGGCATAGTCGTAGGTGGATCCGGCGACATCTCGGCGCAGGGTGGAGTACACCAGCCACGTCATCGCCACCGCGATCACCATGAACACCGACAGACCAATTAACGGTCCACGAAATTTCATCGCTGTCCCCCCGACTGAGCCTGCTGGGCAACAACGGGTTTGGTACCGCGCGCGACCGGCCCCAGCAGCAGCTGGGTGGACGAGGTTGCCGCGCTTCCGGTGATCATGCCCAGCTGCTCGCGTTCGGTCGTGCTACCGATCGGCCCAACGGCCCCACCGAACGAGGCGGGTGCAGTCGCAACGGGGGCGGGGGCGGCGCCACCGGGCAATGGTGGCGGTTCGGCGTCATCAGGGTCAGCGGTGCCGGGGATACGTGGCGACGGATTGGGCTGCCACCACGGCAACGGCGGGTTGGGGTCCTGCAAGTTCGGGGAGGGATTGTGCAGCGGCGGCCCGGTGACGATCAGATTCCCGTCCGGTCCGACCTCGGTTCCCGGCGGCGGCGCAAGATCGGGCGGTGGCTTGAAGTTCTGCGGCAGCAGTACTTCGGGGAGATCGGGGCGCACCACCAGCTCGGGTGCGGTGAAGCAGCTCGGCCCCTTCAGCTCCCCGTACCGCGGGCAATCGGCGCGCGTGTACATCGTCGACGGCGTGAAGGACAGATTTCCCCGGATATTGACGACGTCCCTTTCCGGATCCCACACGTCACTGAAGAACTTGTCGGAGAACACCTTCAGTCGCGCCGCGATCGGCAGGAAGTGCACAGAGTTCTGGGCGAGCACGCCGACAACCGGGGTCAACTTGGTGGTGATGTCGATCATCCGGTCGGTCTGGTTGTCCAACGACTGCCGGACGGTGCCGGTGGTGTGCAATCCGGCGTTGAGCAGAGTCTGCAACTGGTCCCGCCTTTCGGCCAGCGTCTGCATGGGCTTAACCGCCTGATGCAGTGCATCGACGAGCTCCGGAGCGGTCGTCTGCAGCCCCTTGGTCGCGTTCAGGAGCGCGGACAGGGTCGACGGGCCCGTATCCGTCGCGACGACGTCGTTGAGTTGGTCGATGATCCTGGTCAGTTGGCCGGCCGCGTTCAGAAGGGTCGCACGCCGACCCTCGGTCGCCGCGGCGATGACGGCGAAGATACCCACCGAATCGTCATCGCGGCCGCGCCCGTTGGCCAGGAGGATGTCACGGAGCTTGCTGATGGTCGTCTGGAACAGCACCGTCGGGAGCTCGGTGTCCTCGCCGATAACGGTTCCATTGGTGATCGCCGCACCGGGTCCGTGGTCTACCAGCTCCACCGAGGAGACCGCGAAGACGTTACTGGGGACCACTCTGGCGGTGACCGACCGCGGAATCGTCGGCGCCAGATCGGGTTTCAGATCGATGTGAACGACATTGGGCCTACCACGCTGCGAGGGGGTCAAATCATTGACCGAACCCACGAGCACGCCCTGGAATTTGACGTCCGACTTCGCGGGAAGGCCGTCTCCTACGTTCGTGAGTTCTGCCACCACACGCACGTAGTTGTTGAACCGGCCGGTCGACTTGATGACCAAGGCGGTACCTATCAGGGCGGCCACGAGGGCGATCGCCAGGCCGCACAGGAGGAGCTGGCGATCCGACGGACCGCGGCCGTCGGACTCAAAGGAGTTCGGCACACAGACCTCCTTCGGCATCTGGACGCACCACGGTGCGGCGCCACCACAGCATCCGAGACATCACCCGGTCCCTTTCGTCAGCAAACGTGGCCTGCAAATATCTACAGGTTCGGTCACGCCAACCCCTCCGATGTGACGGCGATTACAGGAATGTACATGACATACAGTTCTACGTATTACGCTTTACCAAACTTTTCTGAATCCAGATTCATGTTTGCTATCAACTGTCGCCGAACTGCTTGCGCAGCTCGGTTTTGAGAACCTTGCCCGAGGGGTTGCGCGGTAACGCGTCCACGACCACGAGATCCTTGGGGTGCTTGTAGCGCGCCAGCCGCGCGGTGAGAAAGCCATCGAGATCACCGATGGTCAGAGCCTCCCCGTGGATGGCCGCCACCGCGACCGGCACTTCGCCCCACTTCTCATGCGGCCTGCCAATCACCGCCACCTCGACGATCTGCTCGTGCTCAGCGAGCGCGTTCTCGACCTCCGCGCAATAGATGTTCTCTCCGCCGGAGATGATCATGTCCTTCTTGCGGTCCACCACCCATACGAAACCGTCCGCGTCCTGACGGACCAGGTCGCCGGAGTGGAACCAGCCACCCGTGAACGCGTCGGCAGTCGCCTCGGGGTTGTTCCAGTAGCCCTGCATCAGCGTCGGCGCGCGGTAGACGATCTCCCCCACATCACCGACCGGTACATCGTTCATGTTGTCGTCCACGACGCGCGCGGCAACCGTGGGAATCACCCGGCCGACGGAGCCCATCTTCCGGGTTGCGTCCTCCCCCATGAGCATGCAGGTGACCGGCGACATCTCCGTCTGCCCGAACGCGGCCAAGATCTTGGCGTCGGGGAACGTTTCGGACATCGTCCGTAACAACACATCACTGGCGGGGGCCGCGCCCCAGGAGAGCGTCTTGAGCTTGACCTTGCGCGGATTTGCTCGCTGCGCCGCACAGACGGCCTGCCACTGGGCGGGGACCAGGAAGATGCCGGTGACTCCCTCGGACTCCAGAACATCCAGCAGAGCGCCGGGATCAAAGGCGCCGAGGGGGTGAATGACCGTGGGCAAGCCCAACAACAATCCGGTGATCATGTTGCCCACGCCGGCGATGTGGAACATGGGTACGCCGATAAACCCCACATCGGAATTCAGATCAACGGTGGTGCTCAGCAAATAGGTCATCGCCTGCCCGGACAGATTGAGATGGGTCAGCACCGCACCCTTGGGCCGGCCCGTCGTCCCGGAGGTGTACATGATGAGCGCGGGAGAATCGCCGGGCAGATCCACCTCCGTGTGGGCTTCGCCCTCCTCGGCAATGACCTCTTCGTATCCGAGGGCACCGTCCTCGGATACCGAGCCGGCCACAATGACCGTCTCCAGCGCGGGCACCTGTTGGCGTACCGCGGCCGCCACCGGCGCCAGGACCGTCTCGGTGATCGCCACCTTGGCCCCGCTGTTCTCGACCAGGAATGCGACCTCCGGGGGAGTCATGCGGAAGTTCACCGGGATCGCGATGGCTCCGAGTTCGTTGATGGCCAGCCAGGATTCGACGTACTCGGGGCGGTTGAGCATGAGGATGAGCACGCGGTCCCCGAATCGGACACCGCGGCGAGACAGCGCATCGGCGAGTGATTGCACACGCTGATTCAGCTCGCCCCAGGAGATGCTGCGCCCGAGATATCGGATCGCCGTGGCGTTGGGTTGCATAAGCGCATGCCGAGCCAGCTGGTTACACCAGTTCTGCCGCCGCGCGCGGTAAGGCTGATCAAGGCCGGTGGTCACGGCGGTCACATCGATCGTGTCGGTCACAGACTCTCCTACTTACTGAAATTTGGGACGGCGGCCCTCAAGGAATGCGGCGAAGCCTTCTTGGGCGTCGGGTGAGGTCAAGAGCTCGATCTGCCCCTCACGCTCACGGGCAATGGCCTCGTCGAACAGCTTGAGTGACACCGAGTTCATGGCTTCCTTGGTCAGCTGCATCGCGCGGCGGGAACCGTGAGCCAGCTTGCGCGCCGATTTGTCGACGCGCTCGCGCAGCTGATCCCCGGTCAGTACCTCGTTGACCAGTCCGGCCGCACAGGCGTCGGCGGCATGAAGAGGCTGAGCCAGCAGGGCCATCGCATTGGCCTTCACACGGCCAATCGAGGCCGAGACCAACGCGCTCGATCCACCATCGGGCATGAGCCCGATGTTCGCGAAGGCCATCAGAAAGAAGGCAGTGTCGGCGGCGTAGATCAGGTCGCACGCCAGAGCCACCGACGCACCGATACCGGCGGCCGCGCCCGTCACTTCCGCGATGGTGGGGACCGGACAATTCAGAACCGCGCGTACCAGCCGTTCGGCGTTGTCCATGGTCAATTCAGCGGCTTGCAGCGGTGTCAGGTCCCCGGCCCCGGCCGCCAGCTCGGCGACATCGGCACCCGCCGTGAAGGCGTTCCCGGGTGCTCCTCCACTGATGACGACCACCCTCACGTCGCTGCGTTCCTGGACGGATTCCAGCGCCTCGATCAAGCCCGCGGTGGCCGGCCCGTTGAGCGCATTCATTCGATCGGGCCTGGTGAACGTGATCCGCATGATGCCGCCGTCGACGGCTACATCGGGTGCGCCGACCGATTCATGGGAACTCAAGTCGTTGCCTCCTGGATTGTCGCTTCGTCGCGTCAGGTCAAATATATTTGATATGACTTTAGATGCAAGTGCGTCACCACACATGGAAATGGCAGGCAGATCGGATGAATGCTCCCCGGACCCAGATCCGCGAGATCCGTAGGCCGCAGCTGTCCGAGGAGGTTGCCGGCCGACTACGCGCATCGATCATGACAGGCGAGCTGCGCCCGGGTGAGTACATTCGGATGGATGAGACGGCGGCCCAGCTGGGTGTGAGCGTCACACCGGTACGTGAGGCGCTACTCACGTTGCGTGGCGAAGGACTCGTCGAGGCCGTCCCGCATCGCGGTTACATGGCGGCCCCGCTGAGCCGGGCCGATATCGAAGACATCTTCGCCCAACAATCACACCTTGCCGTGGAGCTCGCGAAGACCGCTGCGAAGCGCATCAACCCGGAACAGGTCGACACCCTGGCAGATCTGAACGACACGCTTCGCAACGCCGGTTCTTCTGAGGCGATCTCCATGGCGGAGTTCGAGTTTCACCGATTTCTCAATCACGTCGCCGACCGCCCCAAGCTGGCCTGGTTCCTCCTACAGGCGACGCGGTACACCCCACACCTACTCTTCGCCTCTGACGCCGAATGGACGCGGCACGCGGTCGCGGCGCACGACAAGCTCATCGCAGCGCTGCGCGCCGGCGACAACGCTGAGGTGGTGGCTCAAACCGAGGTTCAGTTCATTGACGGCGCCCGCCGATTGATCGAGTACCTAGACCGCGCCGGGATGTGGTCCGGGGGGTAGATGCGGGTCAGCCGGGGGCTGATGGGCCGGGGCGGGTGCCGGCGGTTGCTGCGGCGCGATGGCCCCCGACGCGATTTGCTCGGCCCGATTTTTCAGCCCCTCGGCCAGGTGCTCGAGGACCTGGTTGGCGAGCTTCTTCACCATCGGCTTGGGGATCGGGAGCTTGGTCTCGACGTCCATATCGACCGTGAGCAGGCAGGTGGGCCCCATCGGGACGATCGAAAACGTCTGTTCCTGCTTCTCGAAGATGTCGCTCTCCAGCAGTCGCGTCGCCACCTGAGCGGCGTTGAGATAGGCGATCTCGGCGACGTTGGTCGAGGCCATACCCGTCATCTCCACCTTCAACCGCACGATGCGGGGGCGTCCGTCCGGGAGACGCTCCAGGATCTCGACGCTGGTGATCTCCTTGTTCCACTCGGGGTAGGCCTCGTAGTTGGTGACAATGGAGACGATCACCTGCGGAGGCGCGGCCACCTCGACGGTCTGACTGACGACTGGCATTGGTTCACTCTACCTTCGTAGTTGGCGGGCGCAGGAACTCACGCACGAGCTCATACACCTCATCCGGGCATTCAAGATGCACGAAATGTCCACCGCCATCGATGATTTCAACGCTGCGGTCGGGCAGATCCGGGCGCGCAGACTCTACCAGTCGCTGCGTCATGCACCCGTCGGCGCGACCATGTAGATAGAGCAGCGGAGTGCGCGCGCCATCCAGGAGGGATCGTTGGGTCTTCCAGTACTTTCGCGACGGAACCAGGGCCCGCCCGATGTTTGCACGGTAGTAGCCGATGACTGCCCTGCGGTTCCCCTTCTGAAGCATCGCATCACCGGTGTACAGCAGATCGGCATGCGCGTCGTACCCCGGCGACCACCGCCGCCAGTACAGGCGAAGTAGCCAGGGCAACAACAGCTCCGGCAGTACCGGAATCTGGTGGAACAACGTGTACCAACTCATCAACAGCTGCCGCCCGAGCACGCGGGGCCAGCCGGTCGGTCCGATCGACGCAAAACTTGAGCCGAGAACCTCAAACGGCGGCACGGCCATGGTGATGATGCTGGCGAACGGCGACAGGGCGCTACGGGCGAGGGCGTTACCCACCAGAGCTCCCCAGTCATGGCCGATGTACACCGCGCGCTCGTCGCCACCCAGCACCGTGTGGATGTCGAGGATGTCCTGCATCAGGGCACCCAGGCCGTATTCGGCGTCGGCCGGTATTTCACTGGGTGAGTAACCGCGGGTGAACGGTGCCACCACGCGCCACCCGTCCGCAGCCAATCGCGGACCGAGCAGGCGCCAGGTGTGGGCGGAGTCGGGAAAACCGTGTCCGCAGATCAGCAGCGGACTGTCCTGCGGACCCCAGGACAGTGCCCGCAGTCTGACATTGGGCAGGTCCAAGGTCAGGATGGAATCAGCGGCCACTACACGTCCGTCGCTACGGTGTGCCGTCAACAGACGTCGACGTCGCCACACCCAACGGATCGTTGATCCGAGTTGCCTCGTCCCGAATCAACCCCCGCAACAGCGTGGTGCTGAACTCCACGGCGATCTCCTGGGCACTGCGACGCCCGCTCGGATTGAGCCAACGGTAGGAGCCGAGAACCATGCCGATGTAACCGAGCGCCATGACATGCGAGTCACACTCGACGAACTCGGAGCTGGCGATGCCCCGTTCGATGATGTTCTGCACCCGTTCCTGCACCATGTCCTCGCGCTTGCGAATCTCGGCGACCTGTTCAGGTGAGAGCCATTCAGAAAGGAACGGGTTCTCCTGGAAGTACACCGCCCCCTGCTCGCGGTTCGAGAAGATGAGCGCGAGCATGCGGCTCGTGCATTGATAGAGCGACTCACGCGCGGACCATCGTGGATCGTCCTGCAGGCAGGCCAGAGTCTCCTCGGCGGCCTTGAAGTAGATCTCGTACAGGATGAGCGCCTTCGAGGCGAAGTAGTGGTACACCGTCGCCTTATTCAGGCCCGCGACATCGGCAATGTCGTCCATCCTGGTGCCGTGATAACCGCGCGCCGCGAACAACTTGGACGCCACCGCCACCAATTCCTCGCGGCGGCCAGCACGGCGCTGCGAGGGATTGCCTGCCTTCGAGGCAGCGGGGACCGGTTGCATGGTGCCTCACTATATGCGCAGGGTTTCCCCACGAGGACGGAATCCCGATCAACTGGTTGGATTAGTGAGGCCCGATGTTCGCCGGCTCAGTCGTCAAAAGCGCGTTAAGCTGCCTCCGTCCATCGCTCCTCCGACACCAGTAGGTAACCACATGATCAGTGGCCTGCGGGCCATGGTGGCACGCGATCCCGCACAACCGCATCGCGCGGCCACCCCGCTAGAACTGCTTTTCGACCTCGTCTTCGTGGTCGCCGTATCGCGCGCCTCCGGAGCCCTGCACCATTTCTGGGCCGAGGGTCATTTCGCCGAGGGACTGGCCGGGTATGCGATCGGCTTCTTCGCCATCTGGTGGGCGTGGATGAACTTCACCTGGTTCGCCAGCGCCTTCGACACCGACGACTGGCTCTACCGGCTGACGGTGATTGTTCAGATGGCCGGGGCCCTCACCGTCGCGGCAGGTGTCGAGCGCGCGATGACCGGGGCCGACTTCGGTATCGCCATCGGCGGCTACGTGCTCATGCGCATCGCCGCGGGCAGTCAATGGGTGCGCGCGGCCATCAGCGACCCCACCATGCGTGCCACCTGCCTGCGCTATGTCACGGGTATCGCCGTCGTCCAAGCGGCATGGGTCTGCTGGGGACTGTTCGCACCGGAACACCTGCGCTTGCCGCTGTTCGTGGTGATCGCACTGGCCGACCTGTCGGTGCCCGTATTCGCCGAGCGCGCCACCACCACGTCATGGCATCCGGAGCACATCGCCGAACGCTACGGGCTATTCACCCTGATCGTGCTGGGAGAATCGATCCTGGCCTCGGCGAACTCAATCATCGGCGGCGCCGAGGAAGCCGACCACACCGGCACCATGATCGGCATCGCGGCGTCGGCCTTGATCATCGTGGCCGCGGTGTGGTGGATCTACTTCGATCAGGAACAAGAGTGCAAGGACACGTCCCTGCGGTCGACCCTGTTGTGGGGTTACAGCCACTACTTCATCTTCGCCGCCGTTGCCGCACTGTCGGCGGGATTCGAGATCGCCGTCGACGAGGGGCTCGGCAAGAGTCACCTAAGTCCCACCGTTGCGGCCTTCACGATCACGGTGCCGTTCGCCATCTATCTGGTGCTGGCGTGGCTGGTGCTGCTCCTGCAACGTCGCGACACCATCCTGAACATCGGGCTACCGGCGATTGCCGTTGCGGCAGTGTTGGTTTCATCACTGCCACATCCGTTGTACTGGCTGGCCGGGTTGGCGGCGCTGGCCGCCGCGCTGGTCACCTGGCGACGTGTCGAGGACGCCGAGCCCTCGGCGTCCCCTTAACGCACCGGGCAGACCGCTTCCAACGCGGCCATGGTGTTGACCACGCGGGCCATATCGTCGCCGGGCGGCTCGAGCACACCGTCCACGGAGGTCGCGGCGGCCATCACGTTGGCGTAGTTCTCCGCCCCCGCAGCGGCGTCCATCGCCCGGTCGCGCACCGCGAGATCGGATGTATCGCCCGCGGCGGTCCGAAGGAGCACGGCGATCACCCGGTTTCGTGCGACAGCCGTCTGACGAACAGCTACCCCGTTCTGCCGTGAAAGGCCGCGGATCTGATCGCGCGCCCGGTCTACCGAGACGCAGTCATGTGGGTCGGCCGCTGCCATCGGAGTCAACAGCGCTGACGCCGCGACGACCGTCGCCATCACCCGGTACATGCGCGAAGCCTACGCCGAAACGCCGAGTGGGAACCCTACGAGGATTCCGATCGGATATCCGCGCGAGGTTCCCACTCGATCGCAAAGAGGTTGAGCTACAGCGCCTTCAGTTCCTCGGTAACCTCAGAGACCGACTTCTTGGCGTCGCCGAACAGCATCGAGGTCTTGTCGCCGAAGAACAGCGGGTTCTCGATACCTGCGTATCCGGAGGACATCGAGCGCTTGAGCACGATGACCGAACGGGCCTCATCGACGTTCAGAATCGGCATGCCGTGGATGGGGCTCGACGGGTCATTGCGCGCCGCCGGGTTGGTGACGTCGTTGGCGCCGATCACGATGGCGACATCGGTGCGGCTGAATTCGCCGTTGATATCGTCCATTTCCTTCATGGCGTCGTACTCGACATCGGCCTCGGCAAGCAGGACATTCATGTGTCCGGGCATGCGGCCCGCCACCGGGTGGATGGCGTACTTGACCTCGACACCCTTGGCTTCCAGCAGGCTGGCCATCTCCTTGACCGCGTGCTGGGCCTGCGCGACGGCAAGACCGTAGCCGGGGACCACGATCACCTGGTTGGCGTATGCCATCTGGATCGCGGCATCGGCGGCGCTGGTGGCCTTGACCGTGCCCTGCTCCCCGCCGGGGCCTGCCGCTGCGCCGGAATCGCCGCCGAAGGATCCGAACACGATCGCCGGGATAGACCGGTTCATCGCGACGGCCATCAGGTTGGTCAGGATCGAACCCGAGGCGCCCACGATCATGCCCGCGACGATCATCGCGGTGTTGTTCAGTGCCAAACCGGCTGCCGCAGCAGACAATCCCGTCAGCGCGTTGAGCAGCGAGATAACCACGGGCATGTCGGCGCCACCGATCGGGAACACCACGAACAGGCCCATGACACCGGCCAGCACCAACACCAGCACGATCGCCCACGCCGGAGTGCCCACTCCGGCGTTCAGACCGATCCACACCGCCGCCGCGACGGCAGCGATCAGCAGCAGGATGTTGGCGGCCTGGAAGATCTTGGCCGAGGAGACAAGTCGCTTCTCGACCTTCTTCGGAATCGACTCCTGCAGCTTGAGGAACGCCACCAGCGAGCCCCAGAACGACACCGAACCGATGATCGCGGCGAACAGCGAGCCGATGACCAGCGCGACGGTGGGGTGCTGGTCGACACGGAATGTCTTGAACCCGTGGGTCTCAATGAATTCCGCCCACGCGATCAAGGCGACGGTGCCACCACCGACGCCGTTGAACAGCGCGACCAGCTGCGGCATCGCCGTCATCTTGGTCTTCTTGGCCGGCGGTACACCGAGCGCGACACCGACCAACAGGCCGACGGCGATGAGTATCCAGTTGATCGGAGCGGTGTCGCGAACCTTGATCAGGGTCGCGACGACGGCGATGGCCATACCGGTAGCCGCGATCCAGTTGCCGCGGACCGCGGTCTTCGGTCCGGTCAGACCCGACAGTCCGAGGATGAAGAGCCCGAACGCGACAATGTAAAGAACGGTGACGAGGTAGTTCATTTGTCAGCCGCCTCCGGCTTAGGGGCTGCCTTGCGGCCCTTGAACATTCCGAGCATGCGGTCGGTCACCAGGAAGCCGCCGATCACGTTCAGCGTGCCGAAGATCAGCGCGACGAACGCGATGATCCGCACGCCCCAATGCGCGTCGGCGGGCAGGTCGCCCAGCACGATCAGCGCACCGAGGACCACGATGCCGTGGATGGCGTTGGTGCCGGACATCAACGGGGTGTGCAGGGTGTTGGGCACCTTGGAGATCACGGCGAACCCGACGAACCCGGCCAGAACCAGGATCGCGAGGTTGGCCAATAGCTGGTCATACATGAGCTATGCGTCCTCTCTTGCACGGGTCACGCAGGAGGACGCGACGATCTCGTCGTCGAAGTCCGGTGCGAGTGCGCCGTCTGTGATGAGCAGGTCCAGCAGGGTGGTGATGTTCTTCGAGTACAGCTCACTCGAATGCTCGGGCATCGTCGCCGGGAGATTGAGCGGAGAAGCAATGGTGACGTCGTGCTTGACGACGGTCTGGCCGGGCTCGGTCAGTTCGCAGTTGCCGCCGGTCTCGCCCGCGAGGTCGACGACGACCGAGCCGGGCTTCATGCCTTCGACCGCGGCAGCGGTCACCAGGCGGGGCGCCGGACGGCCGGGAACGAGCGCCGTGGTGATGACGATGTCGAATCCCTTGATGGCGTCTTCGAGCGCCTTCTGCTGCTGCGCACGCTCATCTTCGGTGAGCTCGCGGGCGTATCCGCCTTCGCCGGCCGCATCGATGCCCAGATCGAGCCACTGAGCGCCCACCGAGCGCACCTGATCGGCGACCTCGGGCCGCACGTCATAACCCGTGGTACGGGCACCGAGCCGCTTGGCCGTCGCCAGGGCCTGTAGGCCGGCCACGCCGACACCGAGCACCAGTACCAGCGCGGGCTTGACGGTCCCGGCGGCGGTGGTGAGCATCGGGAAGAACCGGGTGGACTCGGACGCGGCCACCAACACCGCCTTGTAGCCCGACACATTGGCCTGCGAGGACAGCGCGTCCATCGACTGCGCACGTGAGATGCGCGGAATCGCTTCCACCGCAAAGGCTTGCACGCCGGCACTCTGCAGCGCGCCAATGCTGTTCTCGGCATTGCGGGGCGCCAGGAAGCCAATGAGGGTCTGTCCCTCGCGAAGGCGGGCGACCTCGGCAGCCGAGGGCGGCGCGACCTTCACCACGACGTCGGCAGACCAGGCATCGCCCACCGTGGCACCGGCTTCGGCGTACAGCTCGTCGGGCAGCAACGCGCGCTCTCCGGCGCCGCTTTCTATGACGACGTTCACACCCTTGCCAATCAAGCCGGCGATCGCCTTGGGCACCAGCGCGACGCGGCGCTCGTCCTCACCCGACTCTCGGACAACTCCGATAGTGACTGGTTGATCGGTCATCTACTCGCCCTTCACCCTGTGGTGCAGCATGCCGACGGATACTAAGGAAAGGCATGCTTGTTAACAAGTCTTCCGTTTTTGTAAATCCTGCAAAGGTCGTTAACCAGGGCAATGAACGTGATCTGGCACGCGTTCCGACTCCCTAGGCGCCCCCGGCGGGGTGCCATCTCCGAATGGTCTACCACCCAGTGTCTCGCGTCCATGCGAGGTAAGCCAGTCACGCAGATCCGGCCCCTTCGGGACGATGCGCGTGGGGTTGATATCGGTGTGGACCACGTAATAGTGCTCCTTGATCTGTCCGAAGTCGACCGTGTCACCAAACCCCGGGGTCTGATACAGATCGCGCGCGTACGCCCACAACACCGGCATCTCGGTCAGCTTCTCGCGATTGCACTTGAAGTGTCCGTGGTACACCGGATCGAACCGGACCAACGTGGTGAACAGTCGCACATCGGCTTCGGTGATGGTGTCGCCTACCAGATACCGTTGTCCGGCAAGCCTTTCCGATAGCCAATCCAGCGCCGTGAACAGCCGATCATAGGCGGCGTCGTACGCCTCCTGACCTCCGGCGAAACCGCAGCGGTACACGCCGTTATTGACCTCGGTGTACACGCGACGGTTCACCTCGTTGATTTCGGTGCGCAGCGCCTCGGGATACAGCTGCGGGGCGCCGGGGCGGTGATAGTCAACCCATTCGGTGGAGAAATCCAACGTCATCTGCGCGTAGTCGTTGGTGACGACCTCCCCCGTGGACTCCTCCACCACCGCGGGCACGGTGATGCCGCGTGGATAGTCAGGGAACCGCTTGAGGTAGGCATCACGCAGGAAGTGGATGCCCAAGACGGGGTCTACTCCACCCGGGTCAAGATCGAAGGTCCAACTGCGCTTGTCATGCGTAGGACCGCAAAGCCCCAGTGACAAGACATTTTCCAGTCCGAGAAGCCTGCGAACGATCAGAGTCCGGTTGGCCCAGGGACAGGCACGTGCGGCGACGAGCCGGTATCGGCCCGGTTCTACCGGGTAGCCGTTGCGGCCGTCCGCGGTGATCCGCGATTCGATGTAGTTGGTGTCCCGCTTGAACTCACCGGGCTCGACGTACTTTGTGTTCTCCGGGGTTTGGCTCACACACTCCAGTGTGTCACTGCGCCTCGGAAGTGCGGCCGGGCTCACTGCGCTGTTTTGTCAGGTTCACCCTTCTCGTTCAACGGCTGACCGCCCTTAACGCCCTGGACAATTCCCAAGGGGAATGCCGATGTCGCATTGAGGCCGGCCGTGGGCGCACCCGGTATGGCCAAGCACGTGGTGTCCATCGGGATACTCGGCAGATTCGGCCAGCCCTTGTCCGAGTGATACTGCGCAAACGCGTTGATCTCCATGTTCACGATTCCTTGACCGCCCGGGTCCGGATCCGGGCGGAATGCCGTCAGCTGCGCCATCGCAGCATGCTCGGGGTCGGTCGGTGACTTTTCGAGATTCACTTCGACACCCGACAGTGTTTGTGGGGCACTGACCGATGACATCGGCCGGCTTACCGCGCCGCAGTGGGCATAGGTCAGCACCCATCCGTTCTGTAAGGCCTTCTGTGTCTCGCGGGTGACAACGTCCACGGGGTCACCGTGTGTCAACGACGCAGTCCTGACTACCGCTTGACGTGAGATGTTGTTCAGCCCGTTGTACGAGGCGCCGTACACCTTGGCGGGAGCAAGCCAGGCATCCGCCGCCAGCCGCGCGGATCGCGCCGCGTCCACATCATTGGGTTCGAAGGTCTCGGGGTGCTTGGGACACGACGCGGCTAGCACGAAAACCAGCAACAGCACCGGTGAAAGCCTTAGGCCCTTCACTTCGGGATCACCTCACCCCATGGCCGATAGCGCGTTTCGCCACCGAACGATATTCGGTTGTTGACGAAATCATCCTTCGGGATGGTCATCTTCTGCCCCGAAGAGGGCTCATAGATTTCCAGCGAGTCACCCTGCATTCCTGTCACCAGAACGATGTGGCCGTTCACTCCGCTGCCGACAAACAGCGGAACGGACTGCCCGGACTGGACAGCCGCACTGATCGCTTGGTAGTCCCCGAACGGTCCTAGCGGATTCGCCACCTCGAATCGATACGCGCTGCCGGGGACACCGGGACCACCGGGCTTGCCCATCTCGTCTGCGGCACCCCCTGGGGGTGTTCCCAGCGATTCGGGCCACGTGGTGCCCCAGCCGGGGACGATCGCATTGTTCGTCGAGTCATGCATTTTCCTGGCTTCGTCGGCGAACTTGGACGTGACCTCGGAGGTGGTCATCGACTGTCCCGCCCTTGGCGGATCGGACCCGGCCGCGTCGTACCCGGTGAGCACCTTCATCGCATACACCGGGTCGTTGATCATTTTGGCGACGACAAGCGACGACGATCCACACGTGGTGCCGTCGGGTTGCGTCAGAACGCCCGGATGATTCTTGGCGTACTCCACCGGGTCAAGCTCGCGCACCTGTTGATCATCCATGAGCGCCAACTTGTCCGAGAAGCGTTGCAATGTACTGACATCCGTACCCCTGGCGAGAGCCGAGACAATCCAGTTGCGCCGCGCCTCATCCTTCGCGTTGTCGAGCATCGCCTGCGCCTTGGCCCGATCCTCGGGACTCATCGCCGCCAGGTTTGCATCGGCATGTTCTTGGACGCCCGGCCGCAAACCGGTTCCGTCCCTATGACCATCTGGATCGCCCTTGACGCCCGACCAATTGTTCACCGAACCGATCGCACCCGCCGCGACAGACGTGTGGTCGGGCAAGGTGATGCCCCCCATTGCCTTTCCGAGTTCACCCTTGGCGGTGTTTACCGCCTTGTCGGCGTCCCCATACGCGCCGGCGAGCTCTTCGACACCGTGTACGACGTCGCCCACGAGCTTTCGGACATACGGAATGGCGTCCCACGGGGCCTTCGGAATGTTGTTCCAGTCGACATCGTCCTTCAGCGACGTGAACGCGTTATGCCAACGATCGCGTACCTTTTCCATCGATCCGCCGAAGGTCTCCAGGGAGGTCGCCACCCCTGTTGCCGCCGGACCTATCGTCGTGGATCGTGTCGTGAAGTTCGCGATGCTCGTGCGCGCCTTATCCCCGGTTGTCTCCCCGTTGAGATCACCCGGCGTCCGTCCCCAGACCGTTTCGGGGATGGTGTTCTGAGCCTGCCGAACATCGTTGGCATGCCACTCCCCCATCGCGGGCGCCATCTCCCGCCAGCGCGCTGCGACGTCACGCACGGTCGCCGGATCGGGCGGAGGTGGCTCGGTGGCCACCGCAATCACCTTGCGGACGGCACTGACAACCTTTCTGGCGATTGGCCAGACCGTGCTGATGGTGATCTCACCGATCTGTCGAAGGTCGGCGACTACCTGCTCAAGCTGCTTTTGTGTGTCTCCCAGCGTCATCCCGCACCGGCCCTAGTTGAGCACCGGGAACGTGATTCCGGCATCGCTGAGGTTGCCCGCGTTACGTTGATCCATCTCGACAAGAGCCTTCGTGCACGTCCTGATGTTCTGCGAAATCTCTTTCTGCACAGCCGCAACCGTGCCCAGCGCACCCGACACTCGGTTCCGTGTGGCGTTCATCGCATCGCTGAGGTCACCAAGGTCTTTGCCCTCGGTGGCACGCAGTTTTCCCTTGGCGAACTCGACGTGCGCGTCTGTCGCGTCAAGCTGCGACGCGCATCTCTCCGTCGCTACCGGGTCGATTTTCATGAGTTCCCCCTCCGAACATGCCCCTCTCGCATGTTAGCCCGGAACGCTATCCCCAACCAGCCCCTGGGGATGAGCCGGCTAGCCGGGCAAAACGGCGGTGAGGTAGTTGCCCTGCTTCACCAGTGCGACAACGTCCTCGGGCAGCTCCGGGATATCCACCCCGTAGGCGGCGGCCAGTTCCAGGGCGTGCGCACCCTGCACCGTCCACCCGCGTGCGGCCAGCCACTCCTCGACGTCGGCACGCTCTTCGTCGTAGAACAGTGAACTGATATCCACCTTCGACATGGGATGGCCGTCGTCGGCGTACTTCTTCATGATCTCGCCCCACTTGGCGATATCGGGCGTGCCGCGGGTTGCTTCCACGGCGATCTGGCTTCCCGGTGCCGACAGTGCGACGACCCGCTCGAACAGCAGATCCTGTGCCGCAGAGGGTAAATAGATGATCAGTCCTTCGGCCGACCACGCCGTCGGAACGTCAGGATCGAAACCCGCGGCAAGCAATGCCGCAGGCCAGTCGTCACGGAGATCAACGGCGACCTCCCGCCGATCGCTCGTGAGCGTGGCACTCTGTTCGGCAAGCACCCGGTCCTTGAATTCCAAAACCTGGGGCTGATCCAACTCAAAGACCTTGGTGCCCTCCGGCCACGCCAGCCGATGCGCACGAACATCGAGTCCCGCAGCCAGGATCACGGCCTGTTTGCAACCGGAATTCGTTGCACTCACAAAGAACTCGTCAAAAAACTTGCTGCGCAATCCGATCTGCCGCATCGCGTTAGTGGGATTCGACAAATCAACGGGATTCTCCAGAAGTCCGATCAGATGCGGTTCCCCTGCGGCGCGCACGAAATGCTCCGCGTACCGATCGCGAACCAGGGGCTCGGGCTGCGTGTTCTCAATCGCGCGCGCGGCGGCCACGCCCAGCGCGGTGAACCCGACGCTCGACACGATGTCCCAGGAGTCGCCCTCGCTGCGCGACCAGTCCTTGTCCTCGATATTGGTCATTGTGTGGTCCTTTCAGTCCGACAGCGTGCAGGTCAGGTAGTGCATTGCGCCGGCCAGCTCTCTGATGTCCTCGGGAACCTCCGGATACTGCACGCCATATCGCTCCGCGAGCTGAAACATGTCCAATCCCTGCGTGTTCCATCCGCGAACGGAGAACCACTCGACGGGCGGCGTCTTCTCCTCGTCGTAGAACAGCTCCGTGATGTCGATCTTGCCGAAGGTGTCCTTCTCGGAGCGGTACTTCTGCATGACCTTCGCGAACTGAGCCATACCCAACGAACCCGTGGGCCCCTCGATGGCGGCGCGGCTACCGGGGGCCGACAGTTCAACCATCCGCTCGAACAGCAGTTCTTGCGCTGCCGCAGGCAGATACGGCAGCAGCCCTTCCGCCGACCATGCGGTGGGCAGGCTCGGATCGAATCCGGCCTCCTTGAGCGCGGCGGGCCAGTCATTACGCAGATCCACCGCGACGGCCCGACGATCACACGTCGGTGAAGCGCCTTGCTCGGAGTACACCCGATCTTTGAAGGAGAGAACCTCCGGCTGATCCAGCTCGTACACCGTGATGCCTGCGGGCCACGGCAACCGATGCGCCCGCGAGTCCAGCCCCGCGGCCAGAATTACCGCCTGCCGGATCCCGGAAGCCGCGGCGGCCAGGAAGTACTCGTCAAAGAATCGGCTGCGCATGCCCATCCCACGTAAGTATTCGAACGGAGATGCTTGCGGTGCATCGCGTTTCGTTATCGTCTCGATCAAATGGGGTTCACCCGCCGCGAGCACGAAATGTTTGGCGAATGGGTCGATGATCAGCGCGTCCGGCCGCTCACTCTCCACGGCACGCTGCGCACTGACACCCAGCGCGGTGTACCCCACGCTCGATACGATGTCCCACGAGTCGCCGTCGCTGCGGATCGAATTCTTGTCCTCGACGTCAGTCATGGTGCCCTTTCAGCTTGTTCGGGTAGCGGTGAAAAACTTGGTGCGCAGCAATGTTTCGAACGAGCGTGGTTGCTCACCGAACGGCCGTCCGTATCCGACGGCCGCCTCGACAAGGTCGATTTCCGCAACAACCCAATCTCTTTCGGAAAGCCACGACTTGGTATCACGCCGAGGATCGTCATACCAGAGTTCGGACACCCGCGGACGGCCCGGAGAATCAACACCCGACGGCATGTCCTGCTCAAACTGTGCGATCTCTCCTGGCCCAGGACCCAGCTCCGCCGCAAGCCGGCTCCCCGGAGCCGACAGTGTGTGCAACCGCTCAAAGAGTGCGTCCTGAGCCGCACCGGGCAGGTAGGGCAGCAGCCCTTCCAGAGCCCACGCAGTGGGCTGCTCGGCGTCGAATCTCGCTCCTACCAATGCCTTCGGCCAATCATCGCGCAGATCGACGGCCACCGGTACCCGGCCGGCAGCAGGACCCGCATCAACCCCGGCGAGCACCTGATCTTTGAATTCAAGTACCCGCGGCTGATCCACCTCGAAAACCGTCGTCCCCGCGGGCCAGGGCAATCGGTATGCGCGCGCGTCTAATCCGGCAGCCAGAATGACTACTTGGCGCACGCCAGCACCCGCCGCATCGGCGAAGAAGTTGTCAAAGAACCGAGTCCGCACACCGACCCATCCAGCATTGGCCCCGGCGAAGCCACTGATATCACCGGCACCCACCGCCTCGGCGAGATGCGGCTCGCCAGCGGCGGCAACGAACTTCTCGGCGTACTCATCATGTGCCAGTGGCGGATCCAGCTTGGCATCGAGAGCGCGCGCGGCCGCGACCGCGAGAGCCGTGTAGCCGACACTCGTCACGATGTCCCAGGTGTCTCCCTCGGTGCGCGCCATGGCTACGCGCCGAGCACTGCGGTGAAGTACCGGCTCTGTCCCATGGCATCGGTGAGCTCATGCTCACCGGCCAATGGAGCCCGCTTGTATCGCTTCAACAGTTCACCCGCGGTCGTCGCCTCGACGGTCCAGCCGCGTCCGGTCAGCCATTGCGCCGGATCCTCACGCTCATCGCCGAACCACAGGCTCGACGGGGGCGCATCCTCTTCCACGATGCTCTTGAAAATCCGCTGCAGCGCACCGTCTTCCTTCTCCATCGCGTTCGACATCCGATCCGCCTGGGTGCCGGGGGCGCCGAAGTCCTCCACGGCAACCCGGCTTCCCGGCGCGGACAGGTCAACAATGCGCTGGAACAGCAGGTCCTGAGCGGCGCCGGGCAGGAAGGGAAGCAGCCCCTCGGCCAGCCACGCTGTGGGCCGCGCGGGATCGAATCCCGCCGCGCTGAGCGCCGCAGGCCAATCGTCGCGAAGATCTACGTGCAGCTCATGGACGGTAGCCGTCGCCCGCGCCCCATGCTCGTCAAGAACCCGCTTCTTGAACTCGAGCACCTTCGGGAGGTCTAGCTCGTAGACCGTGGTGCCGGGCGCCCAGGGCAGTCGGTATCCACGAACATCGAGCCCCGCCGCGAGAATCACGGCCTGCCGGACACCCGCATCCCCGGCCGCCACAAAGAAGTCATCGAAGTATTTCGTGCGGGCCCCGAGGTAGCTCGAGAACAGCTGCACGTCGGGCTCCAGAGCGACGGCGGGGTCCTCCAGCAGCTCGGAGAAGATCGGTGCCTCGACCTTGGCCGCGGCGACGAAATGCTGCGCGTAATCGTCTCGCGCGAGCGGCTCCGCCTTACGCGCCTCCACGGCACGCATGGCGGAGACGATGAGCGCCGTCGCGCCCACGCTCGTCACGATGTCCCAGGTGTCACCTTCGGTTCTGGCCACGGCAGGTCTCCCATCAAACGTGCATGTCAGGTGTGCGTACATTTAAAGACGCAGGTCAGTGGGCTTTACCCACGACAAGTTCGCACAACTAACTACAGTACGCCGATTGGCTGGGAGCGCCACCGGCCCCTTTCGTGGAGACCGATCCGACGCGCTACTTGCCCTTCCAGACGGGGGCGCGCTTCTCGGCGAAGGCCTTCGCGCCCTCCTTGGCGTCCTCGGACACGAAGATCGGCATGAGGATCTCGCCCTGCTTGACGAAGGCCTGCTCGGGCGCCCAGCTCGCCGACTCGATGATGATGCGCTTGGTGGCGGCCACGGCCAACGGACCGTTCGCGGTGATCTTGGCGGCCAGCTCCAGCGCGGTATCCAATGCCTGTCCGTCGTCAACGAGCCGGTTGATGAACCCGTACTTGGCAGCGTCTTCCGCGGTGAACGAGTCGCCGGTGAGCGCCAGCTCCATGGCCACCTGGTACGGGATCCGGTTCGGCAGACGCAGCAGGCCACCGGCACCGGCCACCAGGCCACGCTTGACCTCAGGGATGCCGAACTTGGCGCTCCGACCGGCCACCACGAGGTCGCACGACAGCACGAGTTCGGTGCCACCGGCCAGGGCGAAGCCCTCTACCGCGGCGATAATCGGCTTACGTGGTGGCACGTTGGTGAAACCAAGGCACCTCGGTGTGCGACAACGCGATTCGCTTGTTCGGAATGACGCCCGCGCCGCGGGGCCGCAACTCGACGTAACGCGAACCGAGCAGCGTGGTGGTCTTGATCGCGGCCTGCGTATCGGCGCCCAGCTTCACCTCGTCGCGCACCCGCATGTCGACGAGCACCTTGGTGCCATCGAGCACAACGCTTTTGACCTCGCCGACATCCACCCCGGCGACGCTGATGTAGTCACCCTTCTTGAGCTGCGCCGCCTGCGCGAATTCGGCCTTGTATCGCGTGTATCCGAAACCGATCTGGCGGTACAACAGCATCGACGCGATGATCGCGGTAACGACGCCGACGGCGATCATGCCGATCCAGAACTTGCTGCGGTCTTCTAACCTGCGTTCACGGGGGCTCATTCGGTCCCTCGGCATTTCGGTGTGTACTTGGCGACGCCGCCGTTCGTGGCGTGCCGGACGATGGCGGGCACAAGATCATTGAGCCCAGGGAAGAACCCGTTGAGGTTCAGCTGGCAGGCATACGAATTGCCGTACGCGCCATCCTGCATGGTGCGAGCCAGCCCCTTCAGGAGCAGCGGCAAATTGGAGCCCAGGAAGGCGAATTGGTCCTTGTTGGCAAGGATATGCGCGGCAGCACCCGGTTCGCGATAGATAAGCTCCTGCAGCTGCGGGTATACGTTGTCGCCGATGGTCTGGATCCGGCTCACCACATGCGTGGCCGAACCGATGGACGAGACGAGGCTCTGGCGGCGGTTGTCCAGTTCGCCGACGACGTTCTGACTCTGGACCACGAGCTGATCCAGGTTGTCGTTCTGCTTGGCGACGTTCTCCAGCACGGTGTTGAGGTTCTCAATGAGCCCCCCCAGCGACTGATCACGTCCGGCAAAAGATTTCGTGATCTCCGTGGTCTGCGCGACGACATGGGCCAGCGCGCCCTTGTCACCGGCGAAGGCGTCGATGAGCCCGTTGGACAGGTTGTCGACCTGCTTCGGATCCAGCAGGGTGAACAACGGCTCGAATCCGTTGAGCAACGCACCGACGTCGAAGGAGGGTTCGGTGCGCTCCACCGGAATCACGCTGCCTTCAGGCAAACGCTCCGGGCTGCCATCCAGCCCCCGGGACAGCGAGATGTACCGCTGGCCGATGATGTTCTGGTAGGTCACCGAGGCAATCGAGTTGCCGTACAAATTCTGGTTGCTCTTGACCCGGAACTTGAGCTTGGCGAGCGAGCCATCCAGCTCGATCGAGTCGACGCGGCCCACGCGCACGCCTGCGATGCGCACGTCGTCGCCGACACGCACACCGGTGACATCGGTGAAAATCGCGCTATAGCTCTTGGTCGAGCCCGTGGTGTCGCGGAGCAGGGTGCCGTACACCAGGGTCGTCACGCCGATGGCGAACACGACAAACAGTGACAGTCCGACCACCGCGGCCCGGAAGTTCTTCATCGTCCGCCTCCCTGGGCCGAACTGGCTTGGCCGGAATCGGTGTCCGACCCCTCACGACTGACCGAGATGGTTGTCCCACGAGCCACCGGGCCCAGGAGCAACTGCTGTGCGGCGCTCGGGTCCCCACCGAGCGCCCTGCCGAGTTGTGCGCGCTCGATCGCACTTCCCACCGGTCCGACATTTCCGCCGAACGAGGCCGGTGCCACTCCGGCAGGTGCCGGGTTGGGCGGCGGACCGAAGGGCGGCAGCACCGGGTTCGCGGCCCGGTCAACTTCCTGCGGGTTGGGACCTGAGCCGTGCAGCATGATGTCCGCGGCCGTCGGCGGGAAGATGGTTCCTGCCGGCGGAGCGATATCCGGCGGCGGCTTGTAACTACCGGGCTGCAGCACCTCGGGAATGTCGATCCACTGACGGGTCTCGGGTGCGGTGGTACAGCTGGGGCCGGCCAGCTCTCCGTACCTCGGGCAGTCGTCGCGGACATAGGTCCAGGCCGGGCTGAACGACAGGATCAAGTTCAGGCCCAGGACCTGGCGGCCCGGATCCCATCCGTTTGCGAAGATCGCGTCCGAGAGCACCCTGATGCGCGATGCGATCGGCACGAACTGGTCCGTGTGCTGCGCCAGAACACCGACAACCGGCGTCAGGTGCGTACCGATGCCGATCATCTGGTCGATGTGGTTATCAATGGCGGTAGCCGCGGTCCCGGTCGTGTGCAAACCGGCCGAAAGCAGCCCGCGCACATCGGATTGCTTCTGAGCCAGGGTGCGCAGCGGCACCAGGGCGTTCTCCAGGTTGTCCAACAGCCGCGGCGAACTGGTGCTGAGCGCCGCCGACACCTTCTCCAGCGCCGCGATCGTGGAGGGATCGTTGGGGCTGGCGGTCACTATGGCGTTGAACTCGGTGAGGATGGACTGCAGCCGAGCACCAGCGGTCAGCAACTTATCGCCACGGCCTTGGGTGGCCTCGCCGAAGACGCCGATCAAACCGATCGGCGCGTCGCCCCGTTGCCGTTCGGTGGCGGCGAGCACCTGGCGCAGCTTGTTGGTGGTGGTCTGGAACAGCACCGTGGGCAGCTTGGTGTCCTCGGTGATCACGGCGCCGTCGCGCATAGCGGCACCGTCACCGTTGTCGACCAGCTGCACAGAGGACACCGCGAACACATTGCTCGGCACCACGCGCGCCGTGACCGTGCTCGGAATTCCGCTGGCGTGCTCCGACTTCAGGTCGATGTGCACGATGTTCGGCTTGCCATCTTCGGCGGGTGTCACCGACGTGACGGCGCCGACGAGCATGCCCCGGAATTTCACGTCGGCACGCTCGGGCAGACCGTCACCGACATTCATGAGCTGCGCGTTGACCTTGACGGTGTCTTCCAGCAGGCCCTTGGACTTGGCGAGCAGCAGCCCGGTCACCAATCCCAAGATGGCCAGCACGGCGATACCGGAGAGGAGCAGCGCACGATCGGACCAGCCGCGCCCGTTTCCCGAGAATGAACCAGCACTCACGTCAACCACCGAACCTTGCGCCGGCATCGACTCCCCACAGGGCCATGGTGAGAAGCATGTTCACGATGATCACGACGGTGATGGCGGCCCGCATCGCGTGCCCGGCGGCCACACCCACGCCCTCGGGTCCGCCCGAGGCATTGAATCCGAAGTAGCACTGGATGGTTGACGCGATCCAGACGAAGATGACGGCCTTGATCACCGAGTAGACGATGTCGGTACCGCTCAACATCATCGTGAAGTAGTGATTGTAGGCACCACCGATCGAGCCGCCGCTGGAAATCCCGACAAGCAGGCGGCAGGTGATGTAGCTGATGACCAGGCACAGCAGGTACAGCGGAACAACCGCGACGGTGGAAGCCATCAGGCGGGTGGTCACCAGGTAAGGGATGGGCCGGATCGCCAGCGCGTCCAGCGCGTCGATCTCCTCGTTGATGCGCTGCGCGCCCAGCTGCGCGGTGAACCGGCAGCCGGCCTGCATCGCAAAGGCCAGGGCGGCCATCACCGGCGCCAATTCGCGCGTCGACACCAGAGAGGAGATGAATCCGGTGGCCGGGCCCAGGCCGATGATGTTCAGCAGGTTGTAGGCCTCGATACCGATCAGGGCGCCGATCGTGGCGCCCAGCACGGCGGCAACGCCGACCGTGCCGCCACCGGTGACCAGCGAGCCGTTACCCCAGGTGACGTCCGCCAGCAGCCGGAAGAACTCCTTGGAGTAGTAGCGCAGGGCGTTCGGAATGGAGGCCATGGCCTCCACGAAGAACGACAGCATGTGTCCGAGCCGCCGAATCGACTGAGCGACCCGATGCCCGGCGTCGATGATCGGCTGGACGCCTTTAGGACGGTACGTAGAGATAGTCACGGTGCGTCCCTATATCCCGTGCCGGGGGAAGACCATGACGTACACCTGGCTGACGAGCACGTTGATCAGCATCAACACCAGGATGGACTCCACGACCGCGGCATTCACCGAGTTGGCGACACCGGCCGGACCACCCTTGGTCGTCAGCCCCTTGTCGCACGCGACGATGGCGACGATGAGACCGTAAAGAATCGCCTTGAGCAGGGCCAGGATCAGATCGTCAACCCGAGTGAACGAGGCGAAGGTCGCGACGAAGCTTCCCGGTGCGCCGTGCTGGAAGTAGACGTTGAACAAGTAGCTGGCCAGGAAGCCGACAAAACACGTTGTACCCGTGAGGCCGACGCCGACCAGGACGGCCGCGGCGACGCGCGGGACGACGAGCCGCCGGATCACCGACACACCCATCACTTCCATGGCGTCTATCTCTTCACGCATGGTTCGTGACCCCAGGTCGGCGGTGATGGCCGAACCCACCGCGGAGGCCATCAGCACCGCAGCAACCAGCGAGGCGCCCTGGCGCACGATCGCGACACCACTCGCGGCACCTGCCAACGAGGCTGCGCCGACCTGGCCCGCCAGCAGAGCGAACTGGATGGACAAGGTGACACCGATCGGAATGGCCACCAGGAGCGTCGGGACCACGGCACTACCCGCCATGAACGCGCCCTGGTGGATGAATTCCTTCCACGGGAACGCGCGGTGGACGAGGTCCGTGAACATGTACTGCATCGCCCGTACACCGAGGACGATCTGACTGCCTGCGGTTTCTACCGCCTGAACCGGATGCTTGCGGACGTACTCCTTGAGGGCGCCGGATACGGCATCACGGGATGGTGTCGCGGGCCGACCTGCACTGGCCGTGTCGAACGTGGTCATCGCGCGCTCACAATCGAATGCACCGAATACCCCAGGGCAACACGTCCGTGTGCTGGCTGACCCACGTGATGCCCTCTCATCCAAACCTCTCGGGCCCACCATCTTCGCTGGTCACAGAGAATACAGAGCCCGAACTGAGCAGTAACATAACACCTGACTGACGTGATCTACACATCGTCGTAGATCACGGTGAGATTTTCGACACTCTGCGATATGCAGTGTCCAACTTCTTGACAATGGGCGACACACCGACGAGTCGCGATTTCATTGGGCGAGAATGGGTATCACGCCCACAACCGTGTTGACCTTCGCCTTTTCCGCAGGCTGGCCGAAATGCCCTGCGGCCCCAGATCTCTAACGCGGTGTTCCGATTGGCTACGCGATGTAGCGCGAAATCGACTCGGCCACACACGCTGGCTTGTCGGCACCCTCGATCTCGACAGTGGTCACAATCGTCACGTCCACGGCACCGGGCTTCTGCTCAACCTTGGTCACCTCGGCTCGGGCCCGCAGCCTCGATCCCACCCGGACCGGGTTCAGGAACCGAATCTTGTTGTACCCATAGTTGATCCCCATCGCGATGTTGTCGACGCGAATCAGCTGGGACTGGAACTGCGGAAGCAACGACAAGGTGAGCAATCCGTGCGCGATGGTGCCACCGAACGGGCCATCGGCGGCTCGTTCGGTATCGACGTGTATCCACTGGTGATCACCGGTGGCATCGGCGAAGGTGTTGACACGCCCCTGATCGACCAAGAGCCAATCGGTGATCCCGAGGTCACCGACGGCGACCTGGTCAATTCCGTTGAATACCTTGGTACTCACGGTACGAGCACCATCTTTCCGTACACCTTGCCATCGGCGAAGTCCTGGAGTGCCTGTCGGCCTTCCGAGAGCGGAATCCGCGCGCTCACCGGCGGTCGCATACCCTCGGCCACCAGCTTCTCCAGCCCTGCCTGCGTCTCGTACAGGTAGTCCGAATGGGTGCGCAGGAATTCGCCCCAGGCCACACCGATCAGCGAGGCGTTGCGCAGCAGCAGGCGATTCACCTTGATCGTGGGTATCGCACCGGCGGCGAATCCGACGACGAGCAGCCGTCCCTCGGAGGCCAGTGTGCGCACCGCGTCATCGAAGGCGGGCCCACCGATGGGATCCACCACCATGTCGACACCGACCCCGCCGGTCGCCTCGCGCACCGCCTTGGCCCAGCCCTCTTCTAGCGGCAGAACGATATCGGCACCGACACTCTTGACGAATTCCGTTGCGGCAGTCCGGTTAACCACGGCTATTACCTTGGCGCCCATACCCTTGGCAATCTGGATTGCCGCCGTACCGATTCCGCCCGCAGCACCGAGTACCAGCACCGTCTCCCCCGCGCGCAGCTGCCCTCGGCGGGCGTAGGCGAAGTACATGGTGTGGTAGTTGGCAATGAGGGCGACGGCCTCGGCATCGTCCAACTGGGGCGGGGTCGGCAGGATGTTGGACGGTGCCACCGCCACCCGTTCGGCATACCCGCCAATGAAATTGAAGGCCATCACCCGGTCACCGGGATTGATCCCGGAACCCTCCGGGGCCGAGCGCACCACCCCAGCGGTCTCGATACCGGGCACGAAGGGCGGCTCCATTTTCAGCTGGTACTCGCCCTTAGTCATCAGGTAGTCGGGAAAGCAGACTCCCGCGGCCTTGACGTCGACGACGACCACGTTGTCTCCGCGCGGCTCCTCGACATCGGTGTAGACCAACCCCTCCGGGCCCGATAGTGACTGAGCCTGTATCGCTTTCATGCGAGCGACGGGGGGCCGGCCTTGACGGCGTGAGAAAGATCCGCGATCTGCGACCACTTCTCGGCAACCTCGTCCACGGTGGGCGGTGCGTCGAAGTCCGCACCGGCGTTCTCAAACAGTGCGACACGTTGCACCTTGCCGCCCCCGACGACGAAAACCGAACCGTTGTCGGTGCTTTCCTCGGTGCACAGGTATCCGACGACCGGCGCGACGAAGGACGGTGGCAGCTTGTCCAGCACCGCCTCGGGGGCGATATCGGCGGTCATGCGCGTCGCAGCGATCGGCGCGATCGCATTAGCGTGGATGTTGTACTTGGCACCCTCCAGCGCGAGGGTGTTGATGAGCCCGACGAGGCCGAGTTTGGCGGCACTGTAGTTGGCCTGCCCGAAGTTGCCGAACAAGCCGCTGGTCGAGGTGGCGACCACGATGCGGCCGTAACCCTGATCCCGGAAGTGCTGCCACGCGGCACGGGTGATGTTGTATCCGCCGTACAGGTGAACCTGTTGCACCGCATGCCAACTGTCGTAAGTCATCTTGTGGAACGTGCCGTCCCGCAGGATGCCGGCGTTGCTCACCACACCGTGAATGGCACCGAACTCGTCGAGGGCGGTCTTGACGATGTTGGCCGCGCCTTCTTCGGTGGCGACGCTGTCATAGTTGGCGACCGCGCGGCCCCCGGCCGCCTTGATCTCGTCGACCACACTGTCGGCCATCGCCGACCCGGCGCCGGATCCGTCGCGGGCACCACCCAAGTCGTTGACAACCACCGAGGCGCCCTCACTGGCGAGGGTGAGCGCGTACTCGCGGCCCAGCCCCCCACCGGCTCCGGTCACGACAATTACCCGGTCTTGCACTCCCGGCATGCAGAACTCCTATTCACTTGGCACTTCATTGGGTTGCTGAATAATGCGGAGGACGAAAAGCTTTATTACATAAGCTTTTTCATCAACTTCAGGTTCTT